>JAJYBG010000154.1 GCA_021779075.1 Actinomycetes bacterium
GTCACTCAAGGGCTACACGACGACGATCATCCAGTCGAAGACCACGTCGGCGGTCGCGGCCATCGCCCAGTCGGCGGGCACGTTCACGACGGCCTTGGTCTCGGGAGCAGCAGTCAGCTCGACTAGTGCTGTGGTCAGGGTGTCCCTTTCGCACTTCACCGCGGGTTCGACGATTACGATCACCGGCAGCAACGGCCAGAGGAAGACCATCACGATCCTCAGCAACGGCACCGGGAGCACCACCTTCAGCGTGACGATCTCCAAGGTCCACGGCATGACGACCACGTTCAAGGTGACTGTCAGCAGTTCCGCCGTCGGCTACATCGTCTACAACCCGAGGGCGAAGACGATCGTCATCTCCGACAGCTACGTCGCCCCGCCGACCATCACGGCACAGAACTAGGCTGAGGCTTCACACTGTAAAGACGAAGCGAGGGGCGGGATTCTTCGGAATCCCGCCCCTCGCTCTGTCTGTGCCGTGACCTCAGAGCATGCTCTTGGTGTGCCAGACGGTCTTGGTCTCGGTGAAGGCGAGGATGCGCTGCAGGCTGGGAGCGGCGGCGTCCGGCCCCGGCTCGGGGCGCAGCACGCGGGCGAGCGCATCGGCCGCCGCGGCTTCGAGGGCCGCCCAGTCGAGACCGCCGGCTCCGACCAGATCGACAGCGTTCACATCGGCGTGCGATGCGAGCCACGGGGCGATCTCGGTCGGCGAGCCGGTGAGCACGTTGACGACGCCGGCCGGCACATCGCTGGTGGCGAGGACCTCGGCGAAGCTGATCGCCGACAGTGGAAACCGCTCGCTCGCGATGACGACGACCGTGTTGCCGGCGACGAGCGCGGGAGCGACGGCCGAGACGAGGCCGAGCAGCGCGGAATCCTGTGGTGCGACGATCGCGACGACGCCGACCGGCTCGGGCGTGGAGAGGTTGAAGTAGGGGCCTGCGACGGGATTGCCGGACCCGGCGACCTGCGCGAACTTGTCCGTCCAGCCCGCGTACCAGACCCAGCGGTCGATCGCGGCGTCGACCTGCTGCACGGCAGCCGCACGGGTCACGCCCTGCGCCGCGACGATCTCATCGGCGAACTGGCCCTTGCGGCCCTCGAGGACCTCGGCGACGCGGTAGAGCACCTGGCCGCGGTTGTAGGCGGTCGCGCCCGACCAGCCGGCGACGGCGCCGCGTGCGGCGACGACCGCGTCGCGGGCGTCCTTGCGCGAGGCGAGCGCGGCGTTGGCGAGGAATCCGCCGTCCGCCGCCGTGACCTCCCAGGTGCGACCCGACTCGCTGCGCGGGAAGGCTCCTGCAATGAAGAGCTTGTAGGTCTTGGGCACGGCGAGGCGCGTCACTTCTTGGCCGCCTTTCGGACGGTGCGCGGAGGGATGGGCGGCTTCGCCACGACGGGCAGCGCCCGCTGCGGCGCCGGAGCGTCGGCCGACTGGAGGTAGGCGAGCAGGCCCTGGCGGCCGCCCTCGCGGCCGTAGCCGGACTCGCGGTAGCCGCCGAACGGGCTCGCCGGGTCGAAGCGGTTGAAGGTGTTCGCCCAGACGACCCCCGCGCGCAGCTTGTCGGCGACGGCGAGCACGCGGCTGCCCTTATCGCTCCAGATGCCGGCCGACAGGCCGTACGGCGTGTTGTTCGCCTTGGCGATCGCCTCCTCCGGGGTGCGGAAGGTGAGCACCGAGAGCACCGGGCCGAAGATCTCCTCGCGGGCGATGCGGTGGGTCTGCTCGACACCGGTGAAGATCGTCGGCGCGAACCAGAAGCCCTTCGTGGGCAGGTCGACCGGGCAGGACCAGCCTTCGGCGCCCTCGGCGGCGCCGATCCGCGCATACTCGCTGATCCGCTTCAGCTGCTCGGCGGAGTTGATGGCGCCGACATCGGTGTTCTTGTCGAGGGGATCGCCGACGCGCAGCGTCGCGAGGCGCACCTTGAGCCGCTCGACGACCTCGTCGTGGATGCTCTCCTGCACGAGCAGGCGGCTGCCCGCGCAGCAGACGTGCCCCTGGTTGAAGAAGGCGCCGTTCACGATGCCCTCGATCGCCTGGTCGATG
Organism: Actinomycetes bacterium; assembly: GCA_021779075.1. GTDB lineage: Bacteria > Actinomycetota > Actinomycetes > Actinomycetales > Microbacteriaceae > Gryllotalpicola. The sequence continues at coordinate 2,051 of JAJYBG010000154.1, forward strand.
GGCGCGTCGTCGAAGACGATGTTCGCGCCCTTCCCGCCGAGTTCGAGGGTGAGCCGCTTCGGCGTGCCGGCGACGGCCTTCGCGATCTCGCGGCCGACGGCGGTGGAGCCGGTGAACGCGACCTTGTCGACGCCGGGGTGGGCGACGAGCAGGCGGCCGGTCTCGCCGTCGCCGGTGACGATGTTGACGACGCCCGCGGGCAGCTCCGCCTGCTGCACGATCTCGGCGAAGATCAGCGCGGTCAGCGGAGTCGTCTCGGCCGGCTTGAGCACGACGGTGTTGCCCGCCGCGAGGGCCGGGGCGATCTTCCAGGCGAGCATGAGCAGCGGGAAGTTCCAGGGGATGACCTGGGCGGCGACCCCGAGCGGGCGGGGTGCGGCGCCCAGGCCGACGTGGTCGAGCTTGTCGGCCCAGCCGGCGTAGTAGAAGAACCAGGCCGCGACGAGCGGCACATCGACATCGCGCGACTCGCGGATGGGCTTGCCGTTGTCGAGGCTCTCGGCGACAGCGAGCTCGCGGGCGCGCTCCTGCACGAGACGCGCGATGCGGAAGAGGTACTTGGCTCGGTCGCTGCCGCTGAGGCGCGACCAGGTGCGGTCGTAGGCCGAGCGCGCGGCCGCGACGGCGGCATCCACATCGGCTTCGTTCGCCGACGAGATGCGGGCGATCACCTTCTCGGTCGACGGCGAGATGGTGTCGAACGCCGTGCCGCGGCCGGGCTGGAAGTCGCCGCCGATGAAGAGCCCGTACTCCTTCCTGAGGTGCAGGATGGCGGCGGATTCCGGGGCCGGTGCGTAGTCGAGGAAATCTGTCATGTGTCAGTCCACCGAGATGTAGGTCGGGCTCAGGTAGCGGCCGGATGCCATGCGCTGCCGTTGCAGCAGCACGTCGTTGAGCAGGCTCGAGGCGCCGAAGCGGAACAGGCGCGGGTCGAGCCAGCGCTCCCCCGCCACCTCGGCGACGGCGACGAGGTAGCGCAGCGCGTCCTTGCTGGCGCGGATGCCGCCGGCCGGTTTGACGCCGACCTCGAGTCCGGTGAGCCGGTGCCAGTCGCGCACGACCTCGAGCATCGAGACGGTCACGGGGAGCGTCGCCGCCGGTGAGATCTTGCCCGTCGAGGTCTTGATGAAGTCGGCGCCGGCGAGGATGGCGAGCCACGA
>JAJYBG010000155.1 GCA_021779075.1 Actinomycetes bacterium
GCTCATCGTTCGCTGAACGCGGCGCCCGCTTCACGCGCCTGTGCGAGAGCCGTCCGCCTGAGCTGCCGCGATGACGAGCGAGCCGGATGCCTTCCCGGTTCTGAGGTCGTCGATCGCCGCCCCGGTCTGCGCGAAGCCGTATCGCGTGACCTCCGGGACGAGGCGCAGGTTCTGTGCGAGGCGGAGGAAGGCCGCGCCATCCGCTCGGGTGTTCGCGGTGACGGTGCGGAGGTCGCGCTCGTCGAACAGGTTCTGCGTGTAGTCCATGGCAGGGATGTCGGACATGTGGATGCCGGCGAGCACGACGGTGCCGCCGCGCGTGGTCGCCTGCAGGGCGGCGGGGACGAGCTCGCCGGCGGGCGCGAACACGATCGCGGAGTCGAGCGGCTGCGGCGGCGCGGCGGTCGCATCGCCGACGAAGGCCGCACCGAGTCGGCGGGCGAGCGCCCGGTTGGCCTCGCCGCGGGTCAGCGCGTAGACCTCGGCCCCGGCGGCCATCGCGAGTCGGGCGGTGAGGTGGGCGCTGGACCCGAAGCCGTAGATTCCCAGGCGACCTCCCGGAGGGAGCATCGCACGCATCAGCGCCCGATAGCCGATGATGCCCGCACAGAGCAGGGGGGCGATCGCCACGGGATCCGCGTCGGCCGGCAGCGGATAGGCGAAAGCTTCCGGGACCACGGCGTATTCGGCAAAGCCGCCGTCGGCGTCCCAGCCGGTGTAGCGGGAATCCGGGCAGAGGTTCTCGCGTCCCTCTCGGCACCAGCGGCAGACTCCGCAGGTTGTCCGCAGCCAGGCGATCTCGACTCGGTCGCCCGGTTCGAGGCGCCGCACGGAGGCCCCGACCGCGGTGACGATGCCGACGATCTGGTGACCCGGGACGACACCCGTGCGATGCACCGGAAGCTCCCGGTCGATGACGTGTAGATCCGTCCGGCAGACCGCGCACGCCTCCACCCTGAGGAGGACCTCGTCCGGGGCCGTCCGGGGCAGCGGTCTCTCGACCTCGACGAGGACGCCGGTCTCCGATGTCGTGGCCCAGGCCCTCATCGACTCGGCTCGATCTCAGTCGCGCGCCGCATACGACGCGAGGATCGCGGTGATGTCGATGGGCCGGGTCGCCGGCAGCTCGAGGGCGGTCGGATCGATCGGTGCCGGAACGGGTGATGGGCGGTCTGCGGTGGCCATGGGATGCTCCTCGATGCTCAGGTTTGGGCTCATCGTTCCCGTGCCGCGGTGCATCGATAAGAGTCGAACGTCCCATGCCGCATGACGCCGACGTCCGACGTCCGACGTCCGGCGGCGTAGGTTGAGGCTGTGGCGCAGATAGACCTGCGGGTGGCGGCGTACTCCGTCATCGTCGAGGACGGACGCATCCTGCTCGCGCACTGGAACGAGCGCGGCCGCGGCGGCTGGACGCTGCCCGGCGGCGGCCTCGAAGCGGGCGAGGACCCGGCGGATGCCGCCGTGCGCGAGGCATTGGAGGAGACCGGCCACGACGTCGAGCTCGTCGAACTCGTCGGCATCGACTCGCGCATCATGCCGATCGAGGAGCGCGGCGACGACGCCATCCGCCCGCTCCACACCCTGCGGATCGTCTACACGGCGCGCGTCGTCGGCGGTGAGCTGCGCAACGAGCCGGACGGCTCGACCGACGAGGCGCGCTGGTTCGACCTCGCCGAGGTGGCGTTGCTGCAGCGCGTCAGCCTCGTCGACGCGGCGCTCGGGCTCGCGGGTCTGGGCTAGTCGTCGGAGGCCTCGCCGGCGTCCGCGACCCACAGCTCGTCATCCGCGCGGAACGTCTGCCAGACGGCGTAGCCGATGCCACCGATCACACCGAGGGCGAGCAGCCAGCCGAGAGCCTTGCGGCCGCCCCCCTTCTTCGAGGCGACGGCGACCGATGCGGCCTTTGCCGAGGACAGCCTGGCCCGCCTCAGCGCCGCCTGCACGCGAGTGTCCTTGGCGATGTCCGCGACCGACCAGGCGGTACCGAGCACGGCGCCCACGGTGGGAACGACCTGGCCGGCGATGATCTCGCCCGCCTTCCTTGCGGCCTTCGAGGCCTGCGGTCCGACGTAGTGCTCGTACGTCTCCTTGGCGCGCGGAACGCCTTCCTCGCGCGCGAGCTGCGCCGCCTGGCGCGAGGCCTCCCGCGCCACGGACGCGGCCTGCCCGATGACCTCCTGCTGGTGCCGGAGCAGCAGCTCGGCGTCGGCACGCAACTGGTCGAGTTCCTTCTGATGCTTACGCGAAAGGGCCACGGTTCCTCCTCATCGGAATGACTCAATCTTGGCCGGATCGGCTGGGAGACGCCAGTGGCTTCGTCCGGCCGCCCCGCCACCGGAAACACAGTTTTGACTGACAGAATCGAGACATGGCTCAGCACACCGCGGTCGCGACCGTCCACACCAACCACGGCGACATCGTCATCGACCTCTTCGGCAACCACGCTCCGAAGACGGTCGAGAACTTCGTCGGCCTCGCCACCGGCACCAAGGAGTGGACGCACCCCGCCAGCGGCCAGACGACGACGGAGCCGCTCTACAACGGCGTGATCTTCCACCGCATCATCCCGGGCTTCATGATCCAGGGCGGTGATCCGCTCGGCCAGGGCACCGGCGGGCCTGGCTACCAGTTCGACGACGAGATCCATCCCGAGCTGCAGTTCACTGCGCCGTACCTGCTCGCCATGGCCAACGCGGGCAAGCGCATGAACGCCATCACCGGCAAGCCCGGCGGCACCAACGGGTCTCAGTTCTTCATCACGGTCGGCGAGACCCCGTGGCTCAACGGCAACCACACCATCTTCGGCGAGGTGGCGGATGACACGAGCCGCGCCGTCGTCGACGAGATCACCGCCGTCGCCACGGACGGCCGCGACAAGCCGCTGGAGGACGTCGTCATCGAGTCCATCACCGTCGTCGAGCTGTAAGCGTCGAGCCCCGCACCCGCGTGAGCGACTTCGTCGACAGCCCTACGGGCTACTGCTACCGGCATCCGAACCGGCAGAGCTTCGTGCTCTGCCAGCGCTGCGGCCGCACCATCTGCGGCGAGTGCCAGATCCCCATGCCGGTCGGGGTGATCTGCCCCGAGTGCGCGCGCGAGGGCCGCGCCGAGACCCGCGAGCAGCAGCGCGTCCACGCCGGCCCGGCCCGGGTGCGCGTCGCTCGGGCGGCGGGGCGCTACGCCTCATCCGGCCGGCCGGTGATGAGC
>JAJYBG010000156.1 GCA_021779075.1 Actinomycetes bacterium
GCCGCGAGGCCGTTATCTTGAACCCGCAGTACGAGATCGTCGCCGCCCCGGCGAACGAGGAGTAGGCCCGCGAGGGTCTAAAACTGGTCGGGAACTGGGATTGGGCGCCGCGACCCGCGGTGCCTGGCCCGCCCGGGGCGGTGGTCTGTCTAGTTTGTAGGACGGCACCGCCGAGGGCGGCATACGTAGTGAGGTGATGATGGCGCGAGCCTTAGTGATAGTGGAGTCGGTGGCCAAGGCCACCCGCATCCAGGGCATGCTCGGGCCCGACTACATCGTCAAGCCGTCGGTCGGGCACGTGCGCGACCTCCCCCAGAGCGCCGCCGAGATCCCCGCCTCGGTGAAGGGCGAGAAGTGGGCCCGCCTGGGCATCAACGTGGACGACCACTTCAAGCCTGTCTACGTGGTCAGCTCGGACCGCACCAAGGTCGTGGCTGAGCTTCGCGCCGCCCTGAAGCAGGTCGACGAGCTCTACCTCGCCACCGACGAAGACCGCGAGGGCGAGGCCATCGCCTGGCACCTCGAGGAAGTCCTCAAGCCCAAAGTCCCGGTCAAGCGGATGGTCTTTCACGAGATCACGCCCAGCGCCATCGAGCGGGCGGTGCGCGAGACCCGCGACCTGGACCTGCGTCTCGTGGACGCCCAGGAGGGTCGCCGCTTCCTCGACCGGCTGGTCGGCTACGAGGTGTCGCCGGTCCTGTGGCGCGCGGTCGACAAGGCCCGCTCCGCGGGCCGGGTGCAGTCCGTGGCGATCCGGCTCGTCTGTGAGCGCGAGCGCGAGCGCATGGCGTTCACCTCGGCGTCGTGGTTCGACGTCGTCGCGACCCTCGTCGGGGCGTCGGGCTCGCTCGAGGCGACCCTCGAGACCCTCGATGGTGCGAGCCTCGCGACCGGCAAGCACTTTGACGCCTCGGGCCGGCTCGACGCGGCCGCCGGCGTCGCCGCCATCGACGCGGCGACGGCCGAGTCGATCGCGGACCGGCTGCCGACGGTGTCGGCGCGCGTCGAGTCGATCACCGCCACCCCGCGCACCCAGCGCCCCCAGCCGCCCTTCATGACGTCCTCGCTGCAGATCGAGGCCAGCCGCAAGCTGCGCTTTGACCCCGAGCGCACGATGCGCGCCGCCCAGCGGCTCTACGAGCAGGGGTGGATCACCTACATGCGCACCGACTCGACGACGCTGTCCGACGAGGCGATCACCGCCGCGCGCCGGCTCGCCGCCTCGCGCTACGGCGACGACTACGTCGCCGACCAGCCGCGCCGCTACGACCGCAAGGTGAAGAACGCCCAGGAGGCGCACGAGGCCATCCGGCCGGCCGGCGAGACCTTCCGCTCGCTCGAGGAGGCCCAGAGCCAGCTCGGCGGCGACGAGCTGGCCGTCTACGACCTCGTCTGGAAGCGCACGATCGCCTCCCAGATGGTCGACGCGCGCCTCACTCAGCAGAAGGTCCGCTTCGCCGCGACCCTCGAGGGCGTCGCCGGCTACGACGGACCCGTTGCGGTGGGACTGGGCGCGAGCGGGCTGCGCATCGAGTTCCCAGGCTTTCGCCGGGCCTACGTCGAGGGGACCGACGACCCCGAAGCCGAGCTCGCCGACCAGGAGCGACTGCTGCCGCCGCTCGCCCAGGGCGAGGACGTGGCGATCGACGACGCCACCGCCAAGGGCCACGAGACCCAGCCGCCCGACCGCTACTCGGAGGCGACGCTCATCAAGAAGCTCGAGGACCTCGGCATCGGCCGCCCGTCGACCTACGCCTCGGTGATGAAGACGATCGACCGCCGCGGCTACGTGTGGAAGAAGGGCAAGTCGCTCGTGCCGGCCTTTCGCGCCTTCGCGGTGGTGAACCTGCTCGAGACCTACTTCGCCGACCTGGTCGACTACCAGTTCACCGCGGCGATGGAGGACCAGCTCGACGAGATCGCCGAGGGCCGCCAGGAGCTCGAGCCGTGGCTGCACCGCTTCTACTACGGCGACCCGTCGGCCGCCACCGACTTCGCCCGGATCGGGCTGCACCGCATGACCCACGAGACCCCCGAGTTCGACTTCGCGGCGATCAACTCGCTGCCGCTCGGCATCGCGCCCGACGGCCAGCCGGTGTCGGTGCGCTCGGGACGCTACGGGCCCTACCTCACCCACGCCGAGGACCGCGTCTCGATTCCCGAGGCCACCGAGCCCGACTCGCTCACCGTCGGGCGGGCCCTCGAGCTGCTCGCGGCGCCGAGCAACGACCGCACCCTCGGCGTCGACGAGGCGACGGGCCTGCCGATCCTGCTGAAGGCCGGCCGCTTCGGGCCCTACGTGCAGGTCGGCGAGATGACCGACCCGAAGAACAAGCCCAAGACGGCCTCGCTCTTCTCGACCATGTCGCCCGAGACGATGACCCTCGAGGACGCGAAGCGCTTGCTCGCGCTGCCGCGCGAGGTGGGGCGCCACCCCGAGGACGGCGAGCCCATCCTCGCCCAGAACGGCCGCTACGGCCCGTACCTGACGTGGGGCAAGGAGACGCGCTCGATGGCGAGCGAGGACGAGATCTTCAGCGTCGACCTGCCCGGCGCGCTGGCGCTACTCGCCCAGCCCAAGGCGCGGGGCCGGCGTGCCGCGGCGGGCCCGCTGCGCGAGCTCGGTGAAGACCCGGTGACCAAGCGCATGATCGTGGTGCGCACGGGCCGCTTCGGCCTCTACGTGACCGACGGTGAGTCCAACGCGACGCTGCGCCTGGGCGACACGCCCGAGACGATCACCCTGGACCGCGCCGGCGAGCTGCTGGCGGAGCGGCGCAACGCCGAGCCCTCGACGCGCCGAGCCCCAGCGAAGAAGGCACCAGCGAAGAAGGCGCCAGCGAAGAAGGCCGCGGCGAAGAAGTCGGCGGCGAAGAAGTCGGCGGCGAAGAAGACGACCGCGACCAAGGCCGCCGCGAAGAAGGCGACCGGCGCCGAGAAGCGCGCGGCCACCAGCCGCGGCTCGGCCGCCAACACCGCGCTCGCGGCACGCGTGCGAAGCGACCAGGAATGACCCGCGGGCGCTTCGTCGTCTTCGAGGGTGTCGACGCGAGCGGCAAGAGCACCCAGGCCCGCCGCGTGGCCGACGACCACGACGCGCGCTTCACGTTCGAGCCCGGTGACACGGCCCTGGGCGCCGAACTTCGCCGGTGGCTGCTCGACGCCAGCGCGCCGATGAGCCCGGTCACCGAGTCACTGC
>JAJYBG010000003.1 GCA_021779075.1 Actinomycetes bacterium
ACGGCGCAGCACGGCGCGGATGCGCGCGAGCAGCTCGCGGCTCGAGTACGGCTTCGTCACGTAGTCGTCCGCACCGAGTTCGAGCCCGACCACGATGTCGACCTCCGAGTCCTTCGCGGTGAGCATGATGATGGGGACGCTGGAGCGAGTGCGGATCTCGCGGCAGACCTCGGTGCCCGGAATCCCCGGCAGCATGAGGTCGAGCAGGATGAGGTCGGCGCCGTCGCGGTCGAAGATGCCGACGGCGTCCGTCCCGGTCTCGGCGATGACCACCTCGTAGCCCTCGCGGCGCAGCAGGAAGGCGAGCGGCTCGCTGAGCGAGGGCTCGTCCTCGACGAGCAGGATGCGGGTCACGGTGCGGTTTCTCCTTGGGCTGTGGCGAGGACGCGGGCGGCGTCGGCCTGCGGCAGGCGGATGGTGAAGGTGGAGCCGCGCCCGGGCTGCGACCAGACGCGGACATCGCCGCCGTGGTTCTGCACCGCGTGCTTGACGATCGAGAGGCCGAGCCCCGTGCCGCCCGTGGCGCGCGAGCGCGCCTGGTCGACGCGGAAGAAGCGCTCGAAGATGCGGCTCTGATCGGCGTCGGGAATCCCCTCGCCCTGATCGGTGACGGCGATCTCGACGACCCCGTCGTTGACGCGGGCGCCGATGCCGACCCGCGAGCCGTCGGGCGAGTAGCGGATGGCGTTCGAGATGAGGTTGTCGACGGCGGTGATGAGCAGCCGAGGGTCGCCGTAGACCTGTGCATCGCTGCGCTCGCTGGTGGCGAGCTCGATGCCGTGGAGCTCGGCGGTGACGCGGTTTTGATCGACCGCGGCCGAGAGGATGCGGTCGATGGAGACGAGTTCGGCATTGGCGACGACGTCGACGGCCTGCAGCCGCGAGAGTTCGATGATGTCCTGGGTGAGGGTCGCGATCCGACCGGATTCCGCGGTGAGGCGCTCCGCGAAGATGCGAACCTGCTCGGGGTCGTCGGCCGCCGTCGTGAGCGCCTCGGCGAGCAATCCGATGGCCCCGATCGGGGTCTTGAGCTCATGGGAGATGTTGGCGACGAAGTCGCGGCGCACCGCCTCGAGGCGGTACGACTCGGTGCGGTCGTCGACGAGCAGCAGCACGAAGCGGCTGCCGAGCACCGAGGCGCGCACGCTCACCTGGAGCGTCGCGTCCCGGAAGCGCCCGAACTGCAGCTCGAACTCCTCGGAGACGCTCTCGCCGGTATGGCGCACCCGGTTGACGACGTCGATGAGTTCGCTGAAGACGATGTGGCCGTTCGAGACGAGTGCGAGCTGGTGCGCGCGCGCCGACGCCTTGACCACGTTGAGCGACTGGTCGACGACGAGGCCCGCGGACTCCATCGCGTCGAGCACCTCGGCGACGCCGTCCGGCACGCCGTTGCCCGCGACATGCGTAGCGGCGCGGCTGCGCCGGGCGACGACGGTGAGGACCGCGACGAAGCCTGCCCCGACCAGGAGGCCGAGAGCGGCGGCGACCAGCACCTGCCAGGTGTCGTGCATGGCACTACAGTAACGAGACGTGCGCCGGCCACCCCGACCGAGTCGAGGGCGATCGCGCGTACTTTAGACAGTGTTAAGGCCCCAGCCAGCACCCGTTCACCTGCCCTGATGAGGATGCTGACGGGCAGCCGCTGCGGCGGCGAGATACGAGTAGAGAGCCGCGACGACATGCGCGAGGTATTCCAGCAGGAGTTGTACGAGGTGCAGGTGCGCCTCGTCGAGATCAGCGAGCTGGTGCTCCAGTCCATCCGCAAGGCGACCGAGGCGTTCAACGAGTCCGACGTGGCGCTCGCTGACCAAGTCATCTCGGCCGATCGCGAGATCGACGAGGCGGCGCTCTCACTCGACGAGCTCGCGATCGAGATCCTCTACCGCGAGCAGCCCATGGCCCGCGACCTGCGGATCGTCGTCAGCGCGCTGCGGATGAGCGCCTCGCTCGAGCGCATGGGCGACCTCGCCCAGCACATCGCGCAGCTCGCCCGCTACCGCTACCCCGACAGGGTCGTGCCCGACAGCCTGCACGGGACCTTCCTCAAGCTCGGCGCCCAGGACGTCCTCATCGCCCAGATGCTCACCGAGCTGCTGCGCACGCAGGATGTCGAGCTCGGCGACCGCATCCGCAGTGAGGACGACGTCGTGGACAAGCTGCACCAGAGCGTCTTCGACGCCGTGCTCAGCCCCGATTGGACGGGCGAGGCCGGGAACACGGTCGACGTGACCCTCGCCTCGCGCTACCACGAACGCTTCGCCGACCACGCGGCGTCGATCGCCAAGAAGGTGCAGTACCTCGCCACCGGCGACTGGGCCGGCGCGGACGCCTAGGTGAAAGGTGCACCGCGCCTTTCACCGCGTCCGTCTGAGCCTCGCGGGCGCGACATCACGCGGCCCCGGGCGGGGCGGGTTCCGATCCGGGGCCTGGCCGCCGCCGACCCTCGATAGAGTCGCTACCTATGTGGCGGCGGATCGCTCCGAAGCTGCACGTCGCGCACGACTCGGGCGAAGGTCCGGCGGTCGTGCTGCTGCACGGGATCGCGTCATCGTCGGTCACCTTCAAGAACGTCATCCCGCTGCTCGACCACCACCGGGTCATCGCCCTCGACCTCCTCGGCTTCGGCGAGTCGCCCGCCCCCGCAGGCGCCGAGTACTCGATGGCGGAGCACGTCGCGGCTATCAAGCGCACGCTGCGCTCGCTGAGGATCCGGGGACCGTACACTCTCGTCGGACACTCCATGGGGGCGCTCTTCGCCGCGCGCATCGCCGCAAGGAATCCGCACCGGATCCGCCGCCTCGTCCTGGTGTCGCCGCCCATCTACATCCTGCCCGCCGAGCTCAGCCGTCTGCACGAGCGGGAACTGATGGGCCTGTACCTGCGCGCCTATCGCTTCATCAGGGAGAACCAGGAGTTCACCCTGCGGAATGCGCACATCCTCCAGAGGCTGCTGCCGGTGCGCGGCATGCTCGACATCACTGAGCGCACCTGGACGCCGTTCGTGAAGTCGCTGGCGAACTCCGTCGAGCAGCAGACCGCACTCAGCGACCTCGCGGACGTGCGGGTGCCCGCCGCGATCGTCGTCGGATCCAACGACGAGTTCACGTCGAGCGGGGCGATGAAGATCGCCGGCCGGCTCGAGGGCGTCAGCCTGCACCGGGTGCCGGGCGGCTACCACATGATCGGCCGACGCCTCGCACGCGCCGTCGTGCAGGCGATCGACGCCTGAGCGCGAGCGCCGGGCTCAGGCGATGGCGGTGCCGAACAGCCGTCCGACCGCGTAGGTGACCGCCATCGTGATGACGCCCATGCCGACGTTGCGCAGAATGGCCTTGAGCCGCGGCGCGCCGCCGAGGCGTGCGCTGAGCAGGCCGGTGATGAGCAACCCGAGCGCGACGGCGATCACGCACACCCACACCCGCCAATCGCCGGGGGGAAGCAGGATCGCAGCCAGCGGAATGAGCGCTCCGGCCGCGAACGAGACCAGCGACGACAATGCTGCGGCCCACGGATTGGTGAGGGCGTCCGGGTTGATGCCGAGCTCCGCATCGGCGTGGGCGCGGAACGCATCTTTCGCGGTGAGGTCCTCGGCGACCTGGCGGGCGAGCTCCGGCCTGATGCCCTTGTCGACGTAGAGCTGGGCGAGCTCGTCGAGTTCGTGCTCCGGGAGGTTCGCGAGCTCCCACCGCTCTTTCGCCAGCGCGGCCTTCTCGGAGTCGAGCTGCGCGCTGACGGACACGTACTCGCCGCCGGCCATCGCGAGCGACCCGGCGACGAGGCCCGCGATGCCGGCGGTCGCGATCGCCACCACGCTGCCGGACGCCCCTGCCACGCCGATGACGATGCCGGCGGTCGAGACGATGCCGTCGTTCGCGCCGAGCACCCCGGCGCGCAGCCAGTTCAGCCGGGGGCCGATATCACCCTGATGCTGCTCCTGCGGATGCCCCAGGCTCATGCGGCACCGCGCCAGAGCGCACGAGCACCGGTGTCGCCGACGATGATCATCGAGACAATCGCGAAAACCGCCACGACGCTCAGGGCGATCGCGATGACGACGGAGAGGACGCGGGCGGTGCGGGGATCCGCCACGAGGGCCGCGGAACGGCCCGGGCGCGGCCGCGTGAAGTAGCGGGGCCACGCCCAGTGCACCCAGGTGCCGGCGAACAGCAGTGCGGCTCCGGCGACCGCGACATCCGCGATCTGGGTGTGCGCGGTGATCGCCGCAGTCCGCGTCACCTGCTCCGCGAGCGCCTCTCCCGACTGCTGGGTGACCAGGGTCGCAAGGAACGCGAGAGTAGCGAGCACCGGCAGGACGATGCCGAGCCAGTTGCGCATCTTCGGAATCCATGCGGCGGCGAGGGCAAGCAGGGCGACGACCGGCACCGAGATCACCGCCGCGTGGACGAAGAGAGGGTGCAGCGGCAGTCCGCCGAAAAGCCAGGACATGCGAATAACTCCGTCGATTCGCGAAGGGGATCAAAAGGCGGCACCGTCTGATCGGTCCGATCTGGCGGACCCGCACACCTGTCTACCGGCTGGAATCATCGCGCGCCAGCGAGGCGAGGCTACCCTTATCGGGCCGCGGCACCTGCGGCCGCTACTTCCGACCCTGCGCCGCGACGGCCGCAGCACCCGCCGCCGCCGCCTCGGGGTCGAGGTACTCGCCCGGGTCGAGGGGGGTGAAATCCTTGTCGAGCCGGTAGACGAGCGGGATTCCGGTGGGGATGTTGAGCCCGGCGATGTCGGCGTCGGAGATGCCGTCGAGGTGCTTCACCAGCGCGCGCAGCGAGTTCCCGTGCGCGGTGACGAGCACGGTCTGGCCGCTCGCGAGCGACGCGGTGATGTCGGACTCCCAGTACGGGAGGAAGCGGTCGATGACGTTCTTCAGCGCCTCGGTGCGGGGGACCTCGCCGTCGATGCCGAGGTAGCGCGGGTCGTGCACCTGCGAGTACTCGCTGTCGTCCGGGAGCGGGGGCGGCGGCACGTCGAAGGAGCGTCGCCATACCGCGAACTGCTCCTCGCCGAACTCTGCGAGGGTCTGGGCCTTGTCCTTGCCCTGGAGGGCGCCGTAGTGGCGCTCGTTGAGGCGCCAGGAGCGCTTCACCGGAATCCAGAGACGGTCGGCGGTGTCGAGGGCGAGATTCGCGGTCTGGATCGCCCGGGAGAGCAGGCTGGTGTAGAGAATGTCGGGCAGCAGGCCCGAGGAGGCGAGGAGCTCGCCGGCGTGCTTCGCCTCAGCGACGCCCTGCTCGGTGAGACGCACGTCGACCCAGCCGGTGAACTGGTTGGACCGGTTCCACTGCGACTGGCCGTGGCGAAGCAGGATGAGCGTGTAGGAGGCAGCCATGGAGCCAGCCTAGCCAGGCGCCAAGATAGGGGAATGGCGGGTCGAAGCAGGGCGATCGGGGTGATCACCCGCGGCACCACGAACACCAATCGGCTGCGCCGCGTCGACCGCTGGATCGCCGCGCAGGGCGCCCTGCGGTCGGCATCCGATCCGCTCGTCGTCGACCTCGGGTACGGGGCCAGCGCTGTCACGACGTTCGAGCTGTGGTCGCGGCTGGCGAGGGCGCGGCCGGATGTCTCGGTCGTGGGACTCGAGATCGACCCGGGCCGGGTGGCGACCGCGCGCGCCCAGCTGGACGCGGTGAAGGAGGGACTGACGCCGTTCGACCCCGGGATGGCGGTCTCGTTCGAGCGCGGCGGATTCGAGGTGCCGCTGCCCCTGGGCCGCCGCGCCGCCGTCATCCGGGCGTTCAACGTGCTGCGGCAGTACCGCGAGGACGAGGTCGCCGGGGCCTGGGCGCGGATGACCGCCCGGCTGCAGCCGGACGGGATCCTCGCCGAGGGCACCTGCGATGAGATCGGACGCGTGAGCTCGTGGGTCGCCCTCGGGCCGGAGGGGCCGCATACCTTCACCATCTCGCTCAGGTTGGCCGGCCTCGAATCGCCGGCCGTCGTCGCCGAGCGGCTGCCCAAGGTGCTCATCCACCGGAACGTGCCGGGCGAGCGGATACACGATTTCGTCGCCGCGCTGGATTCCGCCTGGACGCGCGCCGCGCCGCTGTCCGCCTACGGCGTGGTCCAGCGCTGGCTGGGCGCGATCTCGACGCTCAAGGCCGAGGGCTGGCCGGTGATCGGCGGCACGACCCGCTGGCGGCTCGGCGAGGTCACCGTGCCGTGGCAGGCCGTCGCGCCGGCCTAGCCGAGCTTGAGGAGCGCGTCCTCGACGGCGACCCAGGCGAGCATCGCGCACTTCACCCGTGCGACATAGCGCGAGGCGCTCTGGAACACGACCGCGTCGCCCAGCAGGGCCTCGTCGCCCTCGACCTCGCCGCGCGAGCGCATCATCGCCCGGAATCCGGCGATGCGCGAACGCAGCTGCTCGGGGCTGTCCCCGGGGGCGAGGTCGGCGAGGATCGACGCCGAGGACTGCGAGATCGCGCAGCCGTGGCCCTCCCAGCTGATCCCCTCGATGGCGCCCTCCGGTCCGAGGTGCAGCCGCACCGTCACCTCGTCGCCGCAGGTCGGGTTGAGCTGATGCGACTCGGCCGCGGCGCCGTCGCGGAGCCCGAAACCGTGCGGGGTACGGGCGTGGTCGAGGACGACGTCGCGGTAGAGGTCGGCAAGGTCGCTCATGACGCCGCCCCGAAGAATCCGCGCACTCCGGCGAGGCGCTCGAGGAAGGCATCCACCTCGGCCTCGGTGGTGTAGAGGTACGTGCTCGCCCGCGTCGTCGCGGTGACGCCGTAGCGGCGGTGCAGCGGCTGGGCGCAGTGATGACCGACGCGCACGGCGATGCCGGCGTCGTCGAGGTACTGGCCGACATCGTGCGCGTGCACGCCGTCCACGACGACGCTGACCAGCCCCGCGCGCTCGACGCCGAGGCCCGGACCCAGCACCCGGATGCCGGGAAGACTCGCCACCCCGCTGTGGAGGCGCACCGCAAGCTGCGATTCGCGCGCTTCGATCCGCTCGAGGCCGACGCGCTGCAGGTAGCGGACCGCCTCGGCGAGTGCGATCGCCTGGGAGACCTTCTGGGTGCCCGCCTCGAAGCGCTGGGGAGCGGGCAGGAATTCGGCACGCTCCAGCGTGACGGTGGTGATCATGGAGCCGCCGGTGAGGAACGGCGGCAGGGCATTGAGGAGCTCCGCACGGCCGTAGAGGACGCCGATCCCGTTCGGGCCGAGCATCTTGTGCCCGGAGAACGCCGCGAAGTCGACGCCCAGCGCCTTCACCTCGAGCGGACGGTGCGGAGCCGACTGGCAGGCGTCGAGCACGACGAGCGCACCGGCCGCGTGCGCCAGCGAGACAAGGTGCTCGACCGGGTTCACCGTGCCGAGCACGTTGGAGACGTGCGCGAAGGCGACGAGGCGGGTGCGCTCCCCGATGACCTCGGCGGCCTCGCCGAGACGCAGCGCGCCCTCATCGTCGAGGTGGATGATCCGCAGCGTCGCGCCGGTGCGCGCGGCGAGTTCCTGCCAGGGGATGAGGTTCGCGTGGTGCTCCATCTCGGTGGCGACGATCTCGTCGCCCGGGCCGAGGCGGAAGCGATCGGCCTCCGGGCCGCCGCGGCCTGCCGACGCGTTGGAAAGCGCATAGGCGACGAGATTGAGCGCCTCGGTGGCGTTCGACGTCCACACCACCTCGTCCGGCCGTGCGCCGATGAACCCGGCGACCGTCTCGCGCGCCTGCTCGAACACCTCGGTGGCCTCGGCCGCGAGGGTGTGCGCGCCGCGATGCACCGCGGCGTTGAGGTGAGTGAGGAACTCGCGCTCGGCATCGAGCACCTGCACGGGGCGCTGCGCCGTCGCCGCGGAGTCGAGGTAGACGAGCGGGTGGCCGCCCATCTGCTCGCGCAGGATCGGGAAGTCCTCGCGAAGGCGGTAGACCTCGGATTCTTCCAATGCGGTCGCAGCGGCGATCGTCGGCGCGATGGAGCTCATCCTCCGAGCCTAGGCGCGCAACGCGCACCGCGACCCGGCACGTCACGTCACGACGGGCTAACGGGTGCGCGCGCCCAGCCGCGGCAGGCGGGGCACGTCGGCGGTGGCGCCGGCGCCGGGCGGGACGATGACCTCCTGCGCCGCGGCGACGTCGCCGCCCTCGGCGCGCACCATGAGCACGGCGTCCGTCGGCGTCGAGCGCTTGACGACGGCGAGGGCGATAGGGCCGAGCTCGTGGTGGATCGCCGCCGAGGTGATGAGGCCGACAGGATCCCCCCCGAGCAGCACCGGGTCGCCGTGAGCGGGCAGCACCGCATCGCTGCCGTCGAGGTGCAGCATGACGAGGCGGCGCGGCGGGTGGCCGAGGTTGTGCACCTTCGCGACCGTCTCCTGCCCGCGGTAGCAGCCCTTGCTGAGGTGCACGGCGCTGCGCAGCCAGTCGAGCTCGTGCGGGATGCTGCGCTCGTCCACCTCCGCGGCGGCGCGAGGCCGCCACGCGGCGATGCGCAGCGCTTCGAGCGCGGCGGTGCCTGCCAGCGGTGCACCAGATTCCGCGAGCCTCTGCTGCTCGTCGGGGCTGACGATGCTCTCGTACCAGCTCCACTGCGCGGCCGGGTGCTCGCCGAGCGCGTACTGGTGGCCGCCCGCCGTAACGTGCGACCACGGGTCGTGCCACTCGGCCACGATCTCGTGATCTCCACCGGATCGCTGCGCGATCCAGTCGGTCAACGGGATCGAGGAGCCGATCACGGCGTACTCGCCGGTGGCGTCGCGCGGCTCGACCCGCAGCATGAAGCGCATCTTCGTCAGGAATCCGAGCAGCCCGTCGACCTCGGGGCGGTCGACGATGAGCCAGGCCGTCGCGCCGTCGTCGACGACCTTCGCCGCCCATTCGATGCGGCCGGTCGGGTCGAGGACGAGCAGCTCGGTGGACTCGCCGGGCGCGAGGCCGAGCAGTTCCTGCGAAGTGATGGAGTTGAGCCAGGAGAGCCGGTCCGGGCCGGGCACCGCGATGACGCCGCGCGAGGAAAGGTCGACGATCGCGTCCCCGCGTTCGAGAGCGCGCTGCTCGCCGAGCGGGTTGCCGTAGTGCCAGACGGCACCCTCGTCGGGCCAGGGCGCGGCGACGGCGCCCGCCAATCGGAGGAAGGGATTACTGCTCACCGCGCCACCTGCCTGCCGCGGCGGAGGTGCGCGCGACGGTCCACCGGACCACCGCCGTCAGCGAGCGCGTCCGCATCAGTCCACCTTCGCGAGGCGTGCCGAGGCGTGGGTGCGCAGGTGCTGGCCGAGCGCCGCGATGTCCCACGCCCAGAGCAGGTGCCCTTCGACGAGCCCGTAGAGGCGAGTCGCCGCAGCGTACTCCTTCGCCCCGGCAGTGCGCATCACGGCGTCCGTCGCGAGGTCGATGCGGGGGCCCTTCACCTGTCCGAGATACACCTCGCTGACACCGTCCGGATGCACGAGCGAAACCTCGATGTCGAAGCCGTCGGCGGCATTGCGCAGTGTCTCGACCTCGTCCGCACTGCCGAAGGGGCGCTCCCCCACTCCGGGCAGCATGCCGGGGCCGGGATCGCCCGGCTGCAGCGGGCGCGACAGTCGCCAGTAGCCGGTCTCGGCCACCAGCGGCGTGTGCGCGTCGTCGAGCACCCACGAGTACGCGCTGTAGTTGAGGTACGGCAGGCCGTCCTGGCTGAAGCTGATCCGCTGGCCGAATTCGCGCTGCACGTGGTCGGTGCCGATCGTGTAGTCGAGCACGCCGGTGCCCTCCCACACGCCGAGCAGCCACGACAGCGGCACGATCTCGGCGGGAACGCCGATGGGCAGCTCGATCACGAGCGGCCGCTCAGCGCTGGCCGCGGAAGAGGTTGTAGACGACGAGAACGGCCGTGCCGGCGATCGCGAGCCCCGCAAGGCCCAGCAGACCGACGAAGACGAGTTCCAGCGTCACGAGCATGAGACCGAGTCTACCGGTGGAGAAGGAAAACGACGCCAGTCGCGACCACGAGAATGATGACCGCGCCGGTCACGGAGGCGCCGAGGCGGCGCACGAAGCCGCGCTTCTCCTGGGTGGCGAGTTGGATGCACAACGACAGCACGGTGCACCCGCCGAGCGAGATGCCGAGCCAGGCGGCGTCCTCGAACGCGCGCGAGAAGATCGCGATGAGAACGCCGGCCGCGAGCGCCGCCGCCCACACCGCCGCGACGGTGCCGCTCGCCGCCGCGACAGGCAGGGAATCGGAGGACATACGCCCATTCTGCCGCTCAGCACCTGCCCGGCGATCTGTAACCTGCCCGTCATATAGAATTCTCGGCAAAGCGGTCGAGGTGGAGGTGTTATGGCGCAGCTGCTGATCTTGACGTCCGCCCAAGATCACGACGTGCTGCCTGCCCTCGGGCTCCTCACCCACCGCACCCGCACCGTACCCGCAGACGCCTCGTCCCTCGTCAACGCTCCCAGCTGCGACATCATCTTCATCGACGCCCGCCGCGACCTCGTGGGGGCCAAATCCCTCGCGAAGCTGCTCGAGACCACCGGCTCCGCCACTCCGCTGCTGCTCATCCTCACCGAGGGCGGCCTGCCGGCGGTGAACGCCGACTGGGGCATCAGCGACGTCGTCCTCGCCGACGCCGGCCCCGCCGAGGTCGACGCGCGCATCCGGCTCGCCATCGACCGGCAGTCGCGCGACTCGCAGGGCTCCAAGATCCAGACCTCCGGCGTCGTCATCGACGAGGCCAGCTTCTCGGCCAAAGTGCACGGCCGCTCCCTCGACCTCACCTTCAAGGAGTTCGAGCTGCTGCGCTTCCTGGCGACGCATCCCTCGCGCGTCTTCACCCGCGAACAGCTGCTCAGCGAGGTATGGGGCTACGACTACTTCGGCGGCACCCGCACGGTCGACGTGCACGTGCGGCGCCTGCGTGCCAAGCTCGGCGACTCCGAGTCGCTCATCGGCACGGTGCGCAACGTCGGCTACCGCTTCAACGTCTTCGAAGACGGCCAGTGACCCGGGAGGGGCTCGTCGCGGCGGATGCCGCGATCGCGCCCGTCCTCCCTTTCGACGAGCAGACCCGGCTCGATGTGGCCGCCGGCCGCCGACTCGCGTACGAGATCCACGCCATCGACGGCGAGGTCGTCGGGTACGGGGTGCTCGGCCGCGGCCAGCTCGACCTGGAGCTTGCGCCCCGCTGGCGCGGCCTCGGACTCGGCAGGACCGCTGCCGAGTCGCTGCTCGCCCTCGCCGGCGCCGGCGCCCTGACGGCCTGGTCGCACGGCGACCACCCGGCCGCGCGCACCCTCGCCGCACGATTCGGATTCCGCGCGGCGCGCACCCTGTACCGGATGACGGCCACTCGTCTCGACCCGCGCGCCGCGCCGAGCGGGCCTGCCGCCGAGATCGCTGCGTTCCGCCCCGGCGCCGACGACGCGGGGTGGCTGGCCCTCAACGCCCAGGTCTTCGCAGACCATCCCGAGCAGGGTGGCGTCACGCTCGCCGACCTCCAGGAGCGGATGGCCGAGCCGTGGTTCCAGGCCGGCGACTTCCTCGTCGCCCGCGACCCGGATGGCGCCATGGTCGGCTACTGCTGGACCAAGTTCGAGCCCGGCGATGACGCCGGCGAGATCTACGTCCTCGGCGTCGAGGGCCGCGTCCGCGGAACAGGCCTCGCCGGCCGCCTGCTCGCCGCCGCCGCCGCGCTGCGGACGCCGCCGGCCGGCTGGTTCCTCTACGTCGACGGCGATAACGACAACGCCATCCGGCTGTACCGGCGGTGGGGTTTCGAGGTCGCCGAGACCCACGTGCAGTACGCCCGCCCGTAGCCTGTAGCCCGGAATCCGGCGTCACCGCCAGTTCACCCGCGCCACAGTGCCCGGTCGGGGCGGGATGACATGATGAAACGCATGGACGCCGAGAACCTCGTGGACGAGACGCCCGCCTACGACATCGACGACGACTTCGAGCCGTGGGCGGCGAATGCCGACGCGACGCTCCCGCACGACCGCTACATCGACCGCGAGCTGAGCTGGCTGTCCTTCAACCAGCGCGTGCTGGAGCTCGCCGAAGATCAGACGCTGCCCGTCCTCGAGCGCACCAACTTCCTCGCGATTTTCGCAAGCAACCTCGACGAGTTCTTCATGGTGCGCGTCGCCGGTCTCAAGCGGCGCATCATCACCGGCATCGCGGTTCCGACGAACGTCGGCAAGGCGCCGCTCGACGTCCTCGCCGACGTCGCCGAGCGCGCGCACGCCCTGCAACTGAGGCATGCCACGGCGTTCCGCGAGCTCGTCTACCCGGAGCTCGCGAGGGCCGGCATCACGCTCGTCGAGTTCGCGAGCCTCGACGCGGCCGAGCGCGCCCAGCTGCGCGATGTCTTCAGCAAACAGATCTTCCCCGTGCTCATGCCGCTCGCCGTCGACCCGGCGCACCCGTTCCCCTACATCTCGGGCCTGTCGCTCAACCTCGCAGTGCGGGTGCGGCACCCCAAGACCCTCAAGGAGCAGTTCGCGCGCCTCAAGGTTCCGACGAACGTGCTGCCGCGCTTCGTGCGCGTCGGTGCGGGGAGCGCGCGCAGCGTGAGATACGTCCTCCTCGAGGACCTCATCGCCAACCACCTCGGCGACCTGTTCCCCGGCATGGAGGTGCTCGATCACCACCTCTTCCGTGTCACCCGCAACGAGGACGTCGAGATCGACGAGGACGAGACCGAAAACCTGCTGCAGGCGCTCGAGAAGGAGCTGCTGCGCCGCCGCTTCGGGCCGCCCGTCCGCCTCGAGGTGCAGGACGGCATCGACCAGGTCACCCTCGACCTGCTCGTGCGCGAGCTCGACATCACCGAGCAGGAGATCTACCGGCTGCCCGGTCCCCTCGACCTGCGCGGGCTGTTCGACCTCGGCCGCCTCGACCGCCCCGAGCTCAAGTACGCGCCCTATGTGCCGACGACGCCGGTCGCGTTCCAGACGAGCGAGCCCAACCAGCCCGCCGACATCTTCGCCGCCCTCCGCCGCCAGGACGTGCTCGTGCACCACCCCTACGAGTCCTTCGCGACGAGCGTGCAGGCGTTCCTCGAGCAGGCGGCGCGCGATCCCGATGTCCTCGCCATCAAGCAGACGCTCTACCGCACCAGCGGCGACAGCCCGGTCGTCGAGGCGCTTATCGCCGCCGCGGAGGCGGGCAAGCAGGTGCTCGCCCTCGTCGAGATCAAGGCGCGCTTCGACGAGCAGAACAACATCGAGTGGGCCCGCAAGCTCGAGCGCGCCGGCGTCCACGTCGTCTACGGTCTCGTGGGCCTCAAGACGCACTGCAAGCTGGCCCTCGTCATCCGTCAGGAGAAGGGGCAGCTGCGCCACTACAGCCATATCGGCACCGGCAACTACAACCCCAAGACGAGCCGCATCTACGAGGACCTCGGCCTCTTCACCGCCGACGACCAGGTCGGCAAGGATCTCACTCGGCTCTTCAACGAGCTCTCCGGGTACGCCATCGAGAGGAAGTTCAAGCGCCTGCTCGTCGCCCCGCTGCACCTGCGCAAGGGATTGCTCAAGGCGATCCTCGCCGAGCAGAGCAACGCCGAGGCGGGCAAGCCCAGCGGGATCCGGATCAAGGCCAACTCCCTGGTCGACGAGGCAATCATCGACGCCCTCTACCACGCGAGCCGCGCCGGCGTTCCGATCGACATCTGGGTGCGCGGGATCTGCGCGATCAGGCCGGGCCAGGAGGACTACTCGCAGAACATCCGGGTGCGCTCGACCCTCGGACGCTACCTCGAGCACTCGCGCATCTTCCGCTTCGTGGGCGACGGCGAGCCTCTCGTCTACATCGGCAGCGCTGACATGATGCACCGCAACCTCGACCGGCGCATCGAGGCGCTCGTGCGCCTCACCCGGCCCGAGCACATCGCCGACATCGACGAGATGTTCGACCTGGCGATGAGCGACACCACCGCGTCGTGGGCGCTCGAATCCGACGGCACCTGGCTGCGCCGCAGCATCGCCGAGGACGGCGCACCGCTGGCCGACATGCAGGACCGCCTCATGCAGATCATCCAGTCGAGACCGCGCCTGGCGGTGCGCCGGTGACGGAGGCCGTGTACGCCGCCGGAGCGGTGTGCTGGCGCAACGTCGACGGCGTGACGCGCATTCTCGTCATCCACCGCCCGCGCTACGGCGACGTGACTCTGCCCAAGGGCAAGGTCGACGTCGGCGAGACGCTGCCGCAGGCGGCCGTGCGCGAGGTGGCCGAGGAGACCGGCCTCACCCTCGCGCTCGGAACTCCGCTCGGCCAGACGCACTACCGCATCGGCAGCGGCCGCGAGAAGCTCGTGCACTACTGGGCGGCCGAGGTCACCGACCGAGCGCTCGACAAGTCGGTGTTCCGTCCCAACGACGAGGTCTCGCACTTCGAGTGGGTGACGCTCGACGAGGCCCGCTCCGCACTGTCGTATCCCCACGATCTCGACATCGTCGACGAGTTCGTCAGGCTGCACGGCGAGCTCGCCCACCCCACTTTCGCCCTCATCGTGCTCCGGCACGCCAAGGCGCTGGCGCGCTCGGAATGGTCCGGCGCCGACTGGAAGCGGCCACTCGCCGCGCGCGGGCAGTTCCAGGCGCGCTCCATCGTGCCGACCGTGCGGGCGTGGAGTCCGAAGCGGATCATCACCTCGAACGCGGTGCGGTGCGTCTCGACCGTGAAGCCGCTGGCGCGGGCGCTGGGCCGTCGGCCGAAGCTCGTCGAGGAACTGAGCCAGGATGCCTGGGACGAGGGCAAGTCGGCGGCGGCCGACATCGTCGCAAAGCGCCTGGAGCGGCGCAAGACCGCGGTGCTGTGCTCGCACCGGCCGGTGCTGCCCGACCTCCTGCTCGAGCTCGCGCTCGCCACGAACACGACGATGGGCGACTACATCCGCGACGCCGCCGCGCTCGAGCCGGCCGCCTTCTCGATCGCGCACCTGCGCGTCGAGGACCCGTTCACAGGCATCCTGGCGATCGAGACGCACCGGGCGCTCATCTGAACCGGACCGGGTTGTTAACCTTCTGTTTACCCCGAGGTCGGCAGCAGGTCAGGCCCCGAACCTACGCTCGTACGCGGGTCACCCCTGATCCCAGCACCACGTCCTTGAAAGGGAATATCACGTGAAGACCACTCGCATCGCCGCCACCGCGGCGCTGATCGCGGCAGCGGCTATCGGCCTCTCCGCCTGCGCCTCCAGCGGCGCATCGTCGAGCCCGTCGGGGTCCGGCACCTCCACGTCCGGCTCGGGCGCCGCCCTGAGCGGCACCATCACCGCCGGCGGCTCGAGCGCGCAGGCCAACGTCCAGACCGCGTGGACGACCGGATTCACCGCCGCAAACGCCGGCGTCAAGGTCAACTACGACAAGTCGCAGGGCTCCGGCGGCGGCGTCACCAACTTCCTCGCCGGCAGCTACGACTTCGCCGGCACCGACGCCTCCCTCAAGCCGGACCAGTTCACGAAGGCGAAGACCACCTGCGGCGCCGACGGCGCACTCGACATCCCGGTGTACCTCTCCGGCGTCGCGATCATCTACAACCTTCCCGGCGTGACCGGTCTCAAGCTCGACGCGACGACCATCGCGAAGATCTTCGCCGGAAAGATCACCACGTGGAACGACCCGGCCATCGCCGCGCTCAACTCGGGCGCGACCCTGCCGGGCACCGCGATCACCGTCGTGCGCCGCTCGGACGGTTCGGGCACCACGGCCAACTTCACCACCTACCTCCACCAGCAGGACCCGACCGACTGGAGCTGGGCCGCAGGCACCGCGTGGCCGACGATCCCCGGTGACAAGAGTTCGGGCCAGCAGGGCGGCTCCGGCGTGGTCGGTGCCGTGACCGCGGGCAGCGGCACGATCGGCTACGCCGACCAGAGCGCCATCGGCACCGCCACCGCGGCGCAGATCGAGGTCGGCACCTCGGGCACCTTCGTCGACTACAGCGCCTCCGGTGCGACCGCCGCGTTCGACGCCGCCGCACAGGACGCCTCACAGGGCGCCGGCGACCTCACGGTGAGCCTCGACTACACGAAGATCATGGCAACCTCGGCATACCCGATCCCACTGCTCTCGTACGACGTCGTCTGCAAGACCTTCAAGAACGCCGCCCAGGGCGCGCTGACGAAGGCCTACCTCACCTACGTGACCAGCTCCGCCGGTCAGCAGCTCGCGGCGGCGAACGCCGGCGCGGCCCCGCTGCCCGACAGCACCCTCACGAAGATCGCGGCGAGCCTCGCCGAGGTCAAGTAGTCTCGCGATCATGACGCAGTACGTCGCGCCGCGCCCCGGTTCTTCCGGGGCGCGGCGCCTCGTCGGCGGACCGCGGCCCTCCGACCGCATCTTCCGCGGATTGAGCTACGGCTCGGCCGCGCTCATCATGGTGATCCTCGCGGGGGTCGCCGTGTTCCTCATCATCAAAGCCGCTCCCGCGATCGCGGCGAGCTGGTCGACCGGCGACCTCGCCTCGGGCACGACCGCGGGGTACGCGAACTTCTGGGCCTACTCGGGGCCGCTCATCTGGGGCACGCTCTGGATGTCCTTCATCGGCCTGCTCATCGGCGCACCCGTCGCGGTGGGCATCGCGCTCTTCATCTCGCACTACGCGCCGCGCTCGCTCGCCGGCATCCTCGGCTACCTCGTCGACCTCCTCGCCGCGGTGCCGTCCATCATCTTCGGCCTGTGGGGCATCGCGGTGATCCGCCCCTACCTGCTGCCGTTCTCCCACTTCCTCACCGAATACCTCGGCTGGTTCCCTCCCTTCGGCGGCCAGGTCTCGACGACCGGCTCGACCGTGCTCGCCGGCGCCGTGGTCCTCGGGGTCATGGTGCTGCCCATCATCACCTCGATCACGCGCGAGATCTTCCTGCAGACCCCGCGCCTCCACGAGGAGGCCGCCCTCGCCCTCGGGGCGACGAAGTGGGAGACCGTCCGCCTCGCCGTGTTCCCCTACGCGCGCTCGGGCATGGTCAGCGCCATCCTGCTCGGCCTCGGCCGCGCGCTCGGCGAGACGATGGCGATCGCGCTCATCATCTCGCCCTCGATCGTCTTCTCGGTCGCGCTGCTCACCGAGAACCAGAACTCGCAGACGATCGCCGCGAACATCGCGGTGAACTTCCCCGAGTCCAACGACCTCCCGCGCGCCGGCCTCATCGGCACCGGCCTCATGCTCTTCGTCATCTCATTCGCAGTGAACTTCGCCGCGCGCTGGATCGTGGGACGCACCGGCGGCAGCGCGAAGGAGCGCCGCAGCAGGAAGATCGCGCCGCCGTCGGACGCCGCCAGCATTCTGACCCTCGACGTCGCCGCGAGCCCGCTCGAAGCCCTCGAGCCGCGGGGCTCCTCGGCACATCCTGAAGGCCAGGAGCCATCCATCCCGGAGCTGCGAGACTGATGAGCGCCGATACCGCCCGCACCGCCAGCAACTCGTTCACGGCAACCCGGCTGCCGCGCCTGATCGAGCTCTACACCGCTCTCGGCGCACTCGCGGTCTCCGGCATCGTCATCGCCCTGATCGGCTGGACGACAACCGGGTTCCTCGTGCTCGCCGCCGCGCTCTACCTGATGCTCACCGGCGTGGTCTCGGGCGTGGTCGAGAACCGCCGCAAAGCCGTCGACCGGCTGGTCCGCGGCCTCGTCACCGTCGCTTTCCTGCTCGCGCTCGCCCCGCTCGTCTCGACGCTGTACGAGGTCATCGTCCGGGGCTGGCAGGCGCTCGACTGGAACTTCATCTTCACCACCGGCGGCACGATCATCGACCCGGCGACGATGAAGATCACCAACACGATCGGCGCCTGGCAGGCCGTCATCGGCACCCTTGAGATCACCGGCATGGCGACGCTCATCTCGGTGCCGATCGGCATCCTCACCGCGGTCTTCCTCGTCGAGTACAGCCCGCCCGGCCACTGGATGTCGCGCACGGTGACCTTCCTCGTCGACGTCATGACCGGCATCCCGTCGATCGTCGCCGGCCTCTTCGCGTTCGCGCTCTTCACGCTCGTCGTCGGGCCGAAGGCGTTCAGCGGCTTCTCCGCGTCGATCGCGCTGTGCGTGCTCATGATCCCGACCGTGGTGCGCTCGAGCGAGGAGATGCTCAAACTCGTCTCGCCCGAGCTGCGCGAGGCGTCCTACGCGCTCGGCGTGACGAAATTCACGACGATCGTGCGCATCGTGCTGCGCACCGCGATCGCCGGCCTCATCACCGGCGTCATGCTCGCCATCGCCCGCGTCATCGGCGAGACGGCACCCATCTTCATCGCGGCGAGCTTCACCAACAACTTCAACGGCGACCTGTTCTCAGGAGCGATGCAGACCCTGCCCGTCATGGCCTACACCGGCTACAAGTTCCCGAGCAGCGACATCCCCGCATCGTTGCAGTCCGCCTGGGGCGCGGCGCTGCTGCTCGTCATCCTCGTCGTCATCCTCAACCTCATCGCCCGGCTCATCGCCTGGGCGTTCAAACCCAAGGGTCTGCAGTAGCCGCAGGCGTCGCCCCAGCTCGTCAAAGGAATCCCGTGTCGAAGCGCATCGAAGTCAACGACCTCAACGTCTATTACGACAAGTTCCTCGCCGTCGAGGGCGTTTCCATCGAGATCGAGCCGCGCAGCGTCACCGCGTTCATCGGCCCGTCCGGCTGCGGCAAATCGACATTCCTGCGCACCCTCAACCGGATGCACGAGGTCATCCCCGGAGCCCACGTCACCGGCCACGTGTTCATCGACGGCGACGACCTCTACGCCCCGGGCGTCGACCCGGTGCTGGTGCGGCGCGAGGTGGGCATGGTATTCCAGCGCGCGAACCCGTTCCCGACGATGTCGGTCCGCGACAACGTGCTGGCGGGCGTGAAGCTCAACAACGTACGACTGCCGAAGCGGGATGCCGACGATCTGGTCGAGAAGTCACTGGTCAACGCGAACCTCTGGAACGAGGTCAAGGATCGGCTCGGTGCACCCGGCTCGAGCCTCTCGGGCGGTCAGCAGCAGCGCCTCTGCATCGCGCGCGCCATCGCCGTGCAGCCCGACGTGCTGCTCATGGACGAACCGTGCTCCGCGCTCGACCCGATCTCGACTCTCGCCATCGAGGACCTCATCCACGAACTGAAGAGCGAGTACACCATCGTGATCGTGACCCACAACATGCAGCAGGCGACGCGCGTCTCGGACAAGACGGCGTTCTTCAACATCGCCGGCACCGGCAAGCCCGGCCACCTCATCGAGTTCGACGACACCACGACGATCTTCTCGAACCCGAAGGTGAAGGCCACCGAGGACTACGTGTCGGGCCGGTTCGGATGATCCCGGTCGCCTGGTCCGCGGATCCCGCCGGTTTCCCGTTCCCCGGCTCGCCCATCAGGCAACCACGGGATCCGCGACGCTGCAGCTCGTTTAGACTGGTGGGCGCCGGGCCGCAGTAACCCCGGGCTCCAACTTTCGCCGCCGCGAGCGGCCTTCCGCCGAGAGGCGTTCTGCGGCCCGGTTCCGCCGTCTTCGCCGGCGGGCATCGGCGTCGCAGACTCCTCCGCCTCAGCGGACGCCGCGAACTCGGCCGATCGAGGCCGGCTCCGGGATGCCGGAGCGCAGGTCAGGCGCCGGGTGCACGCGCACGGTCGCGGCCGACGGGCCGTAGCGCAGCACGCCCGCCCAGGCATCGCCTGCGATATCCTCGTCCGGGTCCTCCGGCCAGTGGTCGGAGGAGCGCAGCGACCATTCGCCGATCGGCATCCCGAGCACCGTCGTCGCCGCGAGCTCGCGCTTGGTCGACGCGCGCACCTCCGCGGTGCGACCCGGGATGAGGCGATCGGTCATGGCCCGGAGCGCCTGTTCCTTGGCGTCCCCCTCGAGCGCCGCCCACGACCCGAACAGCACGCCGCTGGTGTAGACGAGCGACGACTCGAACGCCGAGCGCGCGACGACGACGCCGTCGACCGCGGCGAGCGAGACGGCGGTCGGGATTCCGCTCGCGATCAGGCGCATCCAGCGCGAGCCCGTCGAGCCGTGCGCGACGACGGTGTCGCCGAGGCGCGCCACGGCGGTCGGGACGACGGCGGGAGAGCCGTCCTCGTCGATGAAGGCGATGTGCGCGAGGACGGTGCTCTCGAACAGGGCGTCGAGGTCCGCTCGGTCACGGGACATGCGCTCGGGCATGCGGGTCGGTTCGGTTCGGCTCACCGGTCCAGTCTTCCAGCGGTGCCCCCGGCCAGGCTCGAACTGGCGACCCGCGGATTAAAAGTCCGATGCTCTACCAACTGAGCTACAGGGGCGGTGGCATCCAGGCTATCGGGTGAAACCGCACGGAATCCGGACGCGAAAGCAGCACCCCGATGCGAGAGTAGGAGCGATGAGCGACGAGTTCGATCGCCCCGTGAAGTTCCCCGGGCGAGTGTTCGAGGCCTTCCGCGGGGGCGACGACCCCGCAGAGGCCAGCCGCGTCGCGCACGAGACGGCGCACGCGCTGCTGGCCCGAGTGCGGCAGTCCCCCGAGCCCGAGATCGTCGACCGGCTCGTCGCCTACACCGACAACCACGGCATCGACGCCATCGCGGAGCTCTGGGCGCGCTCGCTGCCGCGCAGCCTGCCCGGCGCGCTGTGGCGCATCTACCTCGTGCGGGTGCTCATCCGCCAGGACCCCGAGGGCACGGCCTACCTCTTCGAGCGCGGTGCCGAGGCGAACGCAACGATCGACCCTGTCATCGCCGGCGCCGAGATGCCGACAGGTCCGGCCGAGATCACCGAGCTCGCCGACCGGATCCTCCGCGGGGCGTTCGTGGGGGATTTCGCCGACGCGCTCGACCGGGCCGCCGCGTTCTGCCGCATCGAGTCGTCGGGGTGCGCAATCGTCGCCGACGAGGCCGAGGCCACCGAGCCGGAGCGGGCGACCGAACTCACCACGCGCGCCCTGCGGTTCTCGACGACGGCGCGGGAGCTGACGAGCGCAGCGCGGCTCTGGCGGGTCGGCTCGCTCGACTGACCGGGCCGCTGGCTTCGGACAGGACGGCCGTCGGCCGCATAATGCAGCCATACGCACCTGAACCGAACGTTGCGCTCAGCCGAACCACGGAGCCTGGCAGCGGCGCGCTGCGCGGCAGCAGCGGCGCTCAGAAGCCGGCGAGACGGATCCCCCACCGCGCCGACCACGACTCGCCGGGCGCGAGCCAGCGCAACCCCGTGCCGGAGTTCAGCGCGTCGGCCGGTGCGGTCATCGGCTCGAGGGCGAGCGCGACCGCGCCCTCCGGCAGCGGCGGATGCCTGCGGTGCGTGAACACCTGCAGATACGTCGTCGCCTCGTCGCCCCAGAGCTCGACACTGCGGCCGTCCGGCGCACTCAGCGCCGCCAGCACGCCGGGCCCGGCCGAGCCGAAGCCATCGTCGAGCACGAGGTCGCCGACGAGCCGCGGCGAGCGCAGATCGAAGCGCGTGCCCTCCACCGGCACCTCGGCGACGGGGTCGAGCCGGGCGTCGACGTTGAAATGGGGCTGCGCGGCGACGGCGAGCGACAGGGTCTCGGTCGGCACATCGCCGATGCCGAGGTACGGATGCGCTCCGAAGGCGACGGGCGCCGACGCCGCGCCGACGTTGGTCGCGGAGTGCTCGACGACGAGCCCGTCGTCGACGAGCGCGTAGGACACGCTCGTGTCGAGGGTGAACGGCCATCCCGTCTGCGGGAAGATCGTCGCCGCCAGCGCCACCGAAGCCATGCCCTGCTCGACGAGCGCGTACGGGGTGTACCGCAGCAGCCCGTGCAGGGCGTTCGCCTTGTCAGGCTCGGTGACGGCGAGCGCCTCGTCATAGCGCACCCCGTCGGGCGACACCGCCGACCAGCGGGCATCCCGCACCCGGTTCGGCCACGGCGCCAGCGCGATGCCCGAGGCGCCAGGCGGCGCGGCGTCGACCGGGAAGGGCACGGCGATGTCGACTCCGGCGAGGGAGAGCTCGCGCAATCCCGCCGCGACCTCGGTGACGACGGCCCGCAGCACCCCCGCCGAGGTGTCGAGGACGATCTCGTACTGCTCTCCGGTGGGGTGCCGCACCCCGCCAGCCTAGTGACGACACGCCGGTACGCTCAGAACGTGGAGCTCATCACGCTGCTCGGTTCGCCGATCGGCACCGACGGTCTGACGCTCTCGTTCGCCGTCGACGAGCCAGCCGTGCTGTTCGACCACCGCGACGCCTCAGCTCGGACCGTTCCGCTGGGGCTGCGCGAAGCCGGGCTGACTCTCCTCGTCATCGAGCCCGCCACGCCGCCGAAGGTGTTCGGCGACGAGGTCACCGCCAAGGAGGATGCCCTGACCTCGGCGACGGCGACCCTCGGCGTCGCCTCGCTGCGGGATGTCTCGGTCACCGACCTCGCGCGTGTCCGCGACCGGCTCGACGGCCCCACCTACCGCGTCGTGCGCCACGTCGTCACCGAGAACCAGCGGGTGCGCGACACGCTCAGGATGCTGCGTGACGAAGGGCCGCAGGGCATCGGAGACCTGCTCTACGAGTCGCACCGCTCCCTGCGCGACGACGTGCAGATCTCACGCCCGGAGCTCGACCTCGCGGCCGAAGTGTCCCAGAACTACGGCGCGCTCGGCGCCCGTCTCACCGGCAGCGGCGACCAGCTCGCCGTCATCGCGCTGGTGCCGGTCGGGCTCGTCTCGCAGGTGCAGGTCTCGGTCGACAGTGCCTTCGCCGAGCACGGCTACGCCCAACCCGAGATGTACACGGTGCAGCCGACGGAGTCGGCGTGACGGCAGGGTCGCACCCGGCGGTCGACCGGTTCGCCGCGGCGCTGGCCGCGCACGGCCTGCACCCCGAGATCATCTGGCACGAGGAATCCACGCCGTCGGCCGCCGCCGCGGCGGAGGCGCTCGGCATCGACGTCGGCGCCATCGCGAACTCCCTCGTCTTCACCCTCGACGGCGAGCCGGTCCTCGTCATGACGAGCGGCGGTCACCGGGTCGACACCGAGTTCCTCGGCCGTGCGCTCGGCGGCACGCTCGAGCGCGCCTCAAAGGAGGCGGTGAAGGAGGCCACCGGCCAGACGATCGGCGGGGTCGCGCCGACAGGGCATCCCGCGCCCGTGCGCACCTTCGTCGACCGCTCGCTCGCACGGTACGGCACGGTGTGGGCCGCCGCGGGCCACCCGCACACGTCGGTCCCGCTCAGCTACGACGAGCTGCTGCTCGTCACGGCCGGCACCGAGGTCGACGTCGAGCCGGCGGTGTGACCTCGCGTGCGCTCGGACTGAGATCCGGTGCGCGGTTCGACGTGTCCGCGCGGAGGTCCGGCGTGTTGCCCGGATCTCAGCCCGAGCGCACGCGGCTGCTCAACTCAGTCGCCTGCCGACGACGCAAAGAGGCGGCCCCGCTCGACGTAGTGGCGCGCGTTCTCGTGGATGCTCTCGACCTCGGCATCCGTCAGCTCGCGGATCACCTTGCCGGGCACCCCCGCGACGAGCGAGCGCGGCGGGATGACCTTGCCCTCGCTGACGAGCGCGCCCGCGGCGATGAGGGATTCGTGCCCGATCACCGCGCGGTTCATGATCGTCGCGTGCATGCCGACGAGGACATCGTCCTCGATGGTGCAGCCGTGCAGCACCGCGCTGTGGCCCACCGAGACGCCCGCGCCGACCGTGAGCGGGATGCCGTCGTCGGCGTGGCATGCGACGAGGTCCTGCAGGTTCGATCTCTCGCCGAGGATGATGGACTCGTCGTCGGCGCGCAGCACCGCGTTGAACCAGACGCTCGAGTCCGCGGCGAGCCGCACGGCGCCGATGAGGACGGCGCCCGGCGCGACATAGGCAGTGGGGTCGACCGCGGGCGAGCCGATGGGAAGAGTCAGACGGGTCATGTGACCAACGGTAGCGAGGTAACACGCCCCGCTAATCAGCCATCAGCGAACCGGCGGCCTGCGCGCCGATTCGCGCGGATGGCGCTCAAAGGCGACGGGCCAGTGGGCCGTCGCGCGCCGGCCGCCGCCGAAGGCAGACCCACGCCTGGCCAGGACCGGCGCGGAAACAAGTTCAGCGGCGCTCTGCGGCGTCGACCACGTTGGCGAGCAGCATCGCCCGGGTGAGCAGGCCGACTCCGCCGGGCACCGGCGAGAGCCATCCTGCGACGTCCCAGACGCCCGGGTCGACGTCGCCCGCGAGTTTCGCGCGACCGGATTCCGTCGTACCGACCCGCGAGACGCCGACGTCGACGACCGCAGCGCCCGGCTTCACCCAGTCGGCCTTGACGAGGCCGGGTACGCCGACGGCGGCGATGACGATGTCGGCGCGGCGCACCTCCGCGGCGATGTCCGGGGTGCGCGAATGGGTCAGCGTCACCGTGGCGTCGATGCCCTTGCGGGTGAGCAGCAGGCCCAGCGGCCGGCCGACCGTGAGCCCGCGGCCGATCACCGTCACACGACGGCCGGCGATCGGGATGTCGTAGCGACGCAGCAGTTCGACGACGCCGGCGGGGGTGCAGGGCAGCGGGGAATCCAGCTCGCCCTCGACTCCGAGCACGAGCTTGCCGAGGTTCATCGGGTGCAGGCCGTCGGCGTCCTTGGCGGGGTCGACGAGCTCCAAGGCGCGATGCTCGTCGAGACCCGTCGGCAGCGGCAGCTGCACGATGAAGCCGGTGACCTCGGGGGCCGCGTTGAGATCGGCGATGGCGGCGTCGACATCGGCCTGGGACGCGGTCGCCGGCAGGTCGACGCGGATCGACTCGATGCCGACCTCGACCGAGTCGCGGTGCTTGCCTGAGACGTATGAGACCGAGGCGGGGTCCGCGCCGACGAGCAGGGTCGCCAGGCCCGGGACAACGCCACGCGCCCGCAGCGCCGCCACCCGTAGAGCCAGCTCCGACTTGATGGCCGCGGCGGTCTCCACGCCGTCGAGGCGGATCGCCGTCATCGGCCTAGAGCCCCGGGTAGAGCGGGAAGGCCACGGTGAGCGCGGCCACCCGCGCGCGCAGTGCCGGAATGTCGGCATCCGGCCGCAGTGCGAGCGCGATGACGTCGGAGACCTCGGCGAACGCGGCGTCGTCGAAGCCGCGGGTCGCGAGCGCCGGGGTGCCGATGCGCAGGCCCGAGGTCACCATCGGCGGGCGCGGATCGAACGGCACCGCGTTCTTGTTCACTGTGATGCCGACCTCGTGGAGCCGGTTCTCGGCGTCCTTGCCGGTGAACTCGCTCTCGCGCAGGTCCGCGAGCACGAGGTGGACGTCGGTGCCCCCGGTGAGCACGTTGACGCCGGCCGCGCGCGAGGCATCCGACGTCAGCGCCGCGGCGAGCAGTTTCGCGCCGCGGATGGTGCGCTCCTGGCGGTCCGCGAACTCGGGAGTGCCGGCGAGCTTGAACGCCGTCGCCTTGGCGGCGATGACGTTCATGAGCGGGCCGCCCTGCTGACCGGGGAAGACGCTGGAGTTGATCTTCTTGGCGAGCGCCTCATCGTCGGTGAGGATGAACCCCGACCGCGGGCCGCCCATCGTCTTGTGCACGGTCGACGAGGTCACGTGTGCGTAGGGCACGGGCGAAGGGTGCACTCCGGCCGCGACGAGCCCGGCGAAGTGCGCCATGTCGACCCAGAGGTACGCGCCGACCTCGTCGGCGATGGCGCGGAACGCGGCGAAGTCGAGCTGGCGGGGATACGCCGACCAGCCGGCGATGAGCACCTTCGGCCGGTGCTCGAGTGCCTTCTCGCGCACGACGTCCATGTCGACGAGGAAGGTCTCGGGGTCGACGCCGTAGGACGTCGCGTGGTAGAGCCTGCCCGAGAAGTTGAGCTTCATGCCGTGGGTGAGGTGGCCGCCGTGCGAGAGCTCCAGGCCGAGGATCGTGTCGCCAGGCTCGGCGAGCGAGGCGAGCACGGCGGCGTTCGCCGAGGCGCCCGAGTGGGGCTGCACGTTGGCGAAGCCTGCGCCGAACAGCGCCTTGGCGCGCTCGATGGCGAGGGATTCCGCGACGTCGACGAACTCGCAGCCGCCGTAGTAGCGCCGGCCGGGGTACCCCTCGGCGTACTTGTTGGTGAGCACCGATCCCTGCGACTCGAGCACGGAGCGCGGGACGAAGTTCTCGGACGCGATCATCTCGAGGAAGTCGCGTTGGCGGCCGAGCTCGAGCCGGAGGACCTCGGCGATCTCGGGGTCCACCTCGGCCAGCGATGCGTTGAAGGTGTCGGCCATGACGGGCTCCTCAGGGTCTTCGTGCCTGTCGGCACAACGGTGTGGATGAATCTGGATCGGCCCAGGCGTTCGACCGATTGACCCTGTAGGAGCCGCTCCCCGGTGGTGGCCACCTCATGCGCCAGTCGCGACGCGTCCAGAATACTGGATGCCGCGGCCCGCCTCCCCTTCTCAACGCGCATCCCGTGCTCGAGCCCATCGCGCCGGCCTGGATCGGCAACGCGATCCGGCTGGTCATCGTCGCCTTCGACCACCCGCAGCTCCGGCGCATCGAAGCCGCTAGCCTGAGCGAGTGACCTCGACCCATTGGGTGCTCACACTGGTGTGCGCCGACAGACCCGGCATCGTGCACGCTGTCAGCGGCGCGATCGTCGCGGCCCGCGGCAACATCACCGAGTCGCAGCAGTTCGCCTCCGACGACACCGGGCGCTTCTTCATGCGGCTGCAGGTCGAGTCGGATGCCTCACGCGAGAGGTTCATCGCCGCGTTGGCACCCGTCGTCGAACGCTTCGACATGGAGTGGCACCTCGACGTCGTCGGCCGGCCGATCCGCACGCTGATCCTCGTCTCGACCGCAGCGCACTGCCTCGCCGACCTGCTCTTCCGCCAGCGCGCCGGGCAGCTCGCGATCGACGTGCCGCTCGTGCTCGCGAACCACGAGGCGCTCGGCGATCTCGCCGCGTTCTACGGCGTTCCCTTCGAGCACCTGCCGGTGACGTCACCGGAGTCGAAGGCGGCGCTCGAGGCGCGCGTGCTCGACGCCGTCGAGGAGCACGACATCGAGCTCGTCGTCCTCGCCCGCTACATGCAGATCCTGTCGCCCGGGCTGTGCGAGCGGCTCGAGGGCCGCATGATCAACATCCACCACTCGTTCCTGCCCGGCTTCACGGGCG
Source organism: Actinomycetes bacterium (assembly GCA_021779075.1). Lineage (GTDB taxonomy): Bacteria > Actinomycetota > Actinomycetes > Actinomycetales > Microbacteriaceae > Gryllotalpicola. Next base: position 26,992 of record JAJYBG010000003.1, read on the forward strand.
CGAACCCTTACAGGCAGGCCCACCAGCGCGGCGTCAAGCTCGTCGGGGCCACCGCCCACTTCGTCACGAGGGACCTCGACGAAGGGCCGATCATCGAGCAGAACGTCGTGCGCGTCGACCACGCGGACTCGGTCGCGCAGCTCACCGCGATCGGGCAGGACGAGGAGAGCCGCACGCTGCGTCAAGCGGTCAAGTGGTTCTCGGAGGACCGCGTCCTTCTCGACGGGCGACGCACCATCATCTTCAAATAGGCCTGATCGGGGTGGGTTGCGGGGCGTTCGCCCGCCCATGCCGTATGCGCTTCGCGGATGCGGCACACGCCCGCCGCACCCGGCGAACGTCCCGCAACCCACGCCTCGATACTCTTGACGATGTGGCGCAGAACCCCGAGCAGTACACGTTCGCCTGGAATGACGCGGTCCGCTTCCTGCTGGAGATCTTTGCGATCGTGTCACTCGCGGTGTGGGGGTTCGCGAGGTTCGACCTGCCGTGGAACTGGGTGGTCGGCATCGGCGCGAGCGTCGTCGCCCTCCTGCTCTGGGCGCTGTTCCGCTCGCCGCGGGCCGTGATCCGGGCGGATGCCTATGGCAAGGCCACCGTCGAGATCATCGTCATGGCGAGTGCGGCGCTCGCCTGGTGGAACCTCGGCCAGCCCGTCGTTGCCGGCGCGTTCGCCGTGGTCGCGCTGATCTCGGGTGTCATCAATGGGCGGCGCGAATTCCAGTGACCACGTCGACCGTCATCCACTCAGCGCGCACGATCGACGCCGACGGCGAGGTCGACGACTTCTGGGTGGCGTTCGAAGGCGATTCGATCGCCGCGACCGGCACCGGCATCGGCTGGGAGCAACTCGGCATCGCCGATGTGGCGGACGTGGTGGATGCCGGCGGCAATTGCCTCGCCCCCGGATTCATCGACCTGCACGGCCACGGCGCGGGCGGCTTCTCGTTCGATGACGGAGCCGCCGCGATCGCGAGCGCGCTGGCGACGCACCGCGCACACGGCACGACGCGCTCGGTCGTCTCGCTCGTCGCGGGTCCGGTCGAGACGCTGGCGGCCTCGCTGTCGCAGATCGCCGATCTCGCGGAATCCGACCCGCTCGTGCTCGGCGCGCACCTCGAGGGGCCGTTCCTCGCACCGAGCCGCCGGGGCGCCCACAACCCCGAGTTCCTCATCGACCCGTCGCCCGCCGTGATCGACCGCCTGCTCGACGCCGCGCGCGGGCACCTGCGCCAGGTGACGATCGCGCCCGAGTTGCCCAACGCGCTGGAGGCGATCGAGATTCTCGTCGAGGCGGGCGTCATCGTCGCCGTGGGCCACACCGACGCGACAGAGGCGCAGACCCAGGATGCCTTCCACGCCGGCGCCCGCCTGCTCACCCACGCCTTCAACGCCATGCCCGGCATCGGCCACCGCGCGCCGGGGCCGGTCGTCGCGGCGCTGCAGGACGACCGGGTGACCCTCGAACTCGTCCTCGATGGGGTGCACGTGCATCCGCACGTCGCCCGGCTGCTCTTCGATGCCGCGCCCGGCCGCGTCGCGCTCGTCACCGACTCGATGGCGGCGGCGGGCACATCCGATGGCCGCTATGCGCTGGGGTCCTTGGAGGTCGTCGTGTCGGATGGCCGCGCCCTGCTCGCGAACGCCGATGGCACGACCGGTGCCATCGCCGGCTCGACGCTCACGCTCGACCGTGCCCTGCGCATCGCCACGACGAGCGCGCGTCAGAGCGTGCCGGTCGCGGTCGCGGCGCTGACGGCGACTCCGGCGCGCGTGCTCGGCCTCGAACACCGGCTCGGCCGTCTCGCGCCGGGCTACGCCGCCGATGCCGTGCTGCTCACCGGCGAATGCGACGTGCTCGCCGTCTGGGCCGCCGGCGCGCGCCTGCGCTGAGAGACCCCGGTGCTCGGGCGCCCGAGCCGCCACTCGCGGCGACCCGCCGAGGCCGCGCGCTGACATCCCGCGCTCGAGGTCCCCCGAATCGACCCTTCCCACGCGGAGAAAGGTCGATTCGGGGGACCTCGGGGCCGGTGAGGCTCAGAAGGTGTCGATGAGGGCGTTCAGGGTCGCCGACGGGCGCATCGCGGCGGTGGTCTTGGCCTCGTCCGGGCGGTAGTAGCCGCCGAGGTCGACCGGATGCCCCTGCACGGCGAGCAGCTCGGCGACGATCGCGCCCTCGTCGGCCGCGAGCGCGACGGCCAGCGGGGCGAACACCGCGGCGAGCTCCGCGTCGACGCTCTGCGCTGCGAGCTCCTGCGCCCAGTAGAGGGCGAGGTAGAAATGCGAGCCGCGGTTGTCGATCGTGCCGAGCCTGCGGCCCGGCGAGCGGTCATTGGAGAGGAACATGCCGGCGGCGCGGTCGAGGGTGTCGGCGAGCACCTGCGCCTGGGCATTGCTGCCGTGCTGCGCGAGGTACTCGAACGACGCCGCGATCGCGAAGAACTCGCCGAGCGAATCCCAGCGCAGGTAGTCCTCCTCGAGGAACTGTTGCACGTGCTTAGGCGCTGAGCCGCCGGCGCCGGTCTCGAACAATCCGCCGCCCGCCATCAGCGGGACGATCGACAGCATCTTCGCCGAGGTGCCGAGCTCGAGGATCGGGAACAGGTCGGTGAGGTAGTCTCGCAGCACGTTGCCGGTGACGGAGATGGTGTCGAGGCCCTGGCGGATGCGGTCGAGCGACTTCTGGGTCGCCGCCGCCGGCGCGAGGATGCTGATGTCGAGGCCTGCGGTGTCGAGGGTCGGCAGATAGGCGTCGATCTTCGCGATGAGCTGCGCGTCGTGCGCGCGCCTCTCGTCGAGCCAGAAGATCGCCGGCATGCCCGAGAGGCGGGCCCGGCTCACCGCGAGCTCGATCCAGTTCTTGATGGGGGCGTCCTTGGTCTGGCAGGCGCGCCAGATGTCGCCGGCCTCCACCTGGTGCTCGATGAGCGTCGCGCCCGCCGAGTTCACCACGCGCACCGTACCGGCCGCCGTGATCTCGAAGGTCTTGTCATGCGAGCCGTACTCCTCGGCGGCCTGGGCCATCAGGCCGACGTTGGGCACCGTGCCCATCGTCGCCGGGTCGAGCGCGCCGTGCGCCTTGCAGTCGTCGACGACGGTCTGGTAGACGGTCGCATACGAGGCGTCCGGAATGACGGCGATGGTGTCGGCTTCCTTGCCATCGGCACCCCACATGTGGCCGCCGATGCGGATCATGGCCGGCATCGACGCGTCGACGATGACGTCGCTCGGAACGTGCAGGTTGGTGATGCCCCTGTCGGAGTTCACCATCGCGAGCGCGGGGCCCTCGGCGATCCCCCGGTCGAAGGCGGCGTGGATCTCGGCACCGTTCGGCAGTGACTCGAGACCGGCGAAGATCGCGCCCAGGCCGTCATTGGCCGACAGGCCCGCTGCGGCCAGATCGGCGCCGTACTCCTCGAACACCGGCGCGAAGAACACCTTCACCGCGTGGCCGAAGATGATCGGATCGGAGACCTTCATCATCGTCGCCTTGAGGTGCACCGAGAACAGCACTCCGGCCGCCTTCGCCGCCGCGATCTGCTCGGCGAGGAACGCGTCCAGGGCGGATGCCGACAGGAACGTGCCGTCGACGACCTCGCCCTCGAGCACCGGCAGGCTCTCCTTGAGGACGGTCACGGTGCCGTCAGCGGCGACGTGCTCGATGCGCAGCGTGTCGGCGGACGGCAGCACGACCGACTTCTCATTGGAGAAGAAGTCGTTGTGGCCCATGGTCGCAACATCCGTCTTCGAGGCGGGGCTCCACGCGCCCATCGAGTGCGGGTGCGAGCGGGCGTAGGCCTTGACGGCGCCGGGCGCGCGGCGGTCGGAGTTGCCCTGGCGCAGCAACGGGTTGACCGCCGAGCCCTTGACGCGGTCGTAGCGGCTCGCGACGTCCTTCTCCTCCGGGCTCGCCGGTGCCTCGGGGTAGTCGGGGAGGTCGAATCCGAGTGCCTGCAGCTCGGCGATCGCGGCCTTGAGCTGGGGCACTGACGCTGAGATGTTCGGCAGCTTGATGATGTTCGCCGACGGGTCGGCGGTGAGGGCGGCCAAGGCCCCCAGGGTGTCGGGCACGCGCTGCTCATCGGTGAGCCGCTCAGGGAACTGGCCGAGGATGCGCGAGGCCAGTGAGATATCCATGGTGTCGAACTCGACCCCGGCCTTCGCCGCGTATGCGGAGATGATCGGCAGCAGCGAATACGTCGCCAGCAGGGGCGCCTCGTCGGTGCGGGTATAGATGATCGTGGACAAATCGGCTCCTTCGCTCGTGCCTCTACCAGCCTAACGTCACCCCGAGATTTATCTTGACGTCGAGATAGTTTGGCCCCTCGCCGGCCGCTCAGACCAGCGAGTCGCGCCAGGCGGCGTGCAGCTGGGCGAAGCGCCCGGTGCCGCCGATGAGGTCGGCGGGCGACCCGTCTTCGACGATGCGGCCGTGCTCGAGCACGAGCACCCGGTCGGCGATCGCCACCGTCGACAGCCGGTGCGCGATGATGACCGCGGTGCGGTCGGCGAGCAGTGTCTGCAGCGCCCGCTGCACGAGCCGTTCGCTCGGGATGTCGAGCGACGAGGTCGCCTCGTCGAGGATGAGGACGGCCGGATCGGCGAGGAAGGCGCGCGCGAACGACACGAGCTGGCGCTGCCCGGCCGAGAGGCGGCCGCCGCGTTTGTTGACGTCGGTGTCGTAGCCGTCGGGCAGCCGCTCGATGAACTCGTGCGCGCCGACGGCCCGCGCGGCCGCCTCGATCTCGGCGCGGCTCGCCTCCGGCTTGCCGAGCGCGATGTTGTCGGCGACCGAACCCGAGAACAGGTACGCCTCCTGCGTGACCATGACGATCGCGCGGCGCAGGTCGTCGTTGCTCAGCGAGCGCAGGTCGACGCCGTCGAGTGCGACGCGACCGTGCGTGGGGTCGTAGAAGCGCGCGATGAGCTTCGCGAACGTCGACTTGCCCGCGCCCGTCGACCCGACCAGCGCGATCGTCTGCCCGGCCGGAATGTCGAGGTCGAAGTGCGGCAGCACCTCGCGGCCCTCCTGGTAGGCGAACTGCACGTCGTCGAAATCGACGTGACCGGATGCTCGGCGGAGCGCCACCGCTTCCTCCGGCTCGGGCACGCCCGGCTTCTCCTCGAGCACGCCGGAGATCTTCTCCAGCGCCGCGGCTGCCGACTGGTAGGAATTGTAGAACATCGCCATCTCCTCCATCGGGTCGAAGAAGCGCCGGACGTAGAGCAGGACCGCGAGCAGCGCGCCGAGGGCGAGAGAGCCCTCGGCGACGCGGAATCCGCCGACGAGCAGCGCGACGACGACGGTGACATTGCCGATGAGCACGAGCGCCGGGTCGAAGATCCCGAAGAGCTGCACGGTCTTCGCGTTGACGTCGCGGTAGTCCTCGACGAGGTCGCCGTACTGCTTCTCACCCCGCCGCTCCCTGCGGAACGCCTTGACGGCGCGGATGCCCGTCATCGTCTCGACGAAATGGACGATGAGCTTGGCGGACGCCGTGCGCGAGCGGCGGAAGAGCAGCTGCGACCGGTTCTGGAACCAGCGCACCAGGAAGTACAGCGGCACGAGCGAGCACACGACGACGACTCCGGAGACCCAGTCGACGACGAAGACCGCGATGAGGATGAATCCCGAGTAGAGGATGCCCTGCACGAGCTGGTTGATGCCCGAGTCGAGCAGCTCGCGGATCGCGTCGAGGTCGCTCGTCTGCCGGGCGATGACCCGCCCCGAGGTGTAGGTCTCGTGGAACTCCAGGCTGAGGCGCTGGGTGTGCTGGAAGACCCGGGTGCGCAGGTCGATGAGGATCGCCTGGCTGATCCGCGCCGACGCGACCTGGTAGTAGCCGATGAGCAGCGCGCCACCGATCGCGGTGACGACGTAGGCGCCGCCGGTGGCCGCGATCGGCCACCAGTCGCCGCTCGTCAGCGCCGCGAGGCCCTGGTCGATGCCGATGCCGACCAGCGCGGGGCCCGCGACCTCGAGCAGCGTCGAGACCACGACGACGCCCAGGGTGAGCCAGAGTTTGAGCCGCAGCGGTCTGACGAGCGAGCCGAGCAGGCGCAGCGAGCGCTGGCGGATGGAGCGGGACTCGGTCTTCGAGAGGTCGGCGCGGTCCTCGCCGCGCACGCCGGTGACAGTGGCGGTGGTCATGTCTCCTCCTCCTCCTCCTCCTCCAGGCTCGAGATGACGAAGCGGTAGTGATCGCTGACGGCGAGCAGCTCGCCGTGGGTGCCGACGGCGTCGATGCGGCCGTCCTTGAGCACCGCGACGCGGTCGGCGAGCGCCACCGTCGACGGCCGGTGGGCGACGATGAGCGCGGTCGTCCTGGTGAGGACGGTGCGCAGGCCCTCCGTCACCAGAGCCTCGGTGTCGACGTCGAGCGCCGACAGCGGGTCGTCGAGGACGAGGATCGCGGGCTTCGCCGCCACGGCGCGGGCGAGCGCGAGGCGCTGCCGTTGACCGCCGGAGAGACTGAGGCCCTCCTCGCCCACCTTGGTGTCGACCCCGTCGGGCAGGTCGTAGGCGAACTGCGCCTGCGCGACGCGCAGCGCCTCGGCGAGCTGGGCCTCCGTCGCCTTCCGCGTCGCCTCGTCGTCGGCCTCGAGATCAGCCCGGCCGAGCAGCACGTTGTCGCGCACCGAGGCCGAGAAGAGCGTGGCGTCCTCGAAGGCCATGGCGACATGCGTGCGCAGCTCGCCGAGCGTGAGGTCGCGGACGTCGACACCGTCGATCATGACGCTGCCGCCCGTGACGTCGTAGAGGCGCGCGGCGAGGCTCGTGAGCGTGGATTTGCCCGAACCGGTGAGCCCGACGAGCGCCATCGTCTCGCCGGGGCGCACCGTGAGGTCGATCCCGTCGAGGATGTCGGGGGCGTTCTGCGGGGCATCCTCATAGCGGAAGTGCACGCCCGCGAAGGCGAGCTCGCCCCGGGGGTCGACGATCGTCGCCGGCTGCTCCGCATCGCGGATGTCGACGGGCGTGTCCATGACCTCGAAGAACCGGTCGACCGCGGTGCGGGTGTCGACGGTCATCGACAGCAGGAATCCGATGGAGTCGAGCGGGAACCTCAGCGCCGTGGCCGTCGCGAAGAACGCCACCAGGCGGCCGACCGACATCTGCCCGTCGGAGACGAGCCAGACGCCGATGACGAGGCAGATCGCGAAGGCGAGGTTCGGGATGAGGTTGAGCCACAGCCACAGCTGCGCGACCGCGCGCGCCTTCTCGAGCTCGGTGCCGCGCAGCTCCTCGGCCTGCTCGCGGAACCGGCCCAGCGCGTGTCTGCCGCGTCCGAACGCCTTGAGGACGCGGATGCCGTGCACCGACTCCTCGACGGCGGTGGCGAGATCGCCCGCCTGGTCCTGGCTGCGCCGGGCGACGACGTGGTACCGCTTCTCGAACGCGAACCCCACCCACCACATCGGCGCCGAGACGGCGAGGAACACCAGCGCCAGCAGCCAGTGCCAGTAGGCGAGCAGGAAGAATCCCACGACGATCGTGACCATGTTCACGACGAGCAGCACGAGGCCGAACGACAGCCAGCGGCGGATGAGGCTGAGATCGCTCATCGAGCGCGACAGCAACTGGCCGCTCGGCCACCGGTCGTGGAAGCTCACCGGCAGCGACTGCAGCTTCGCGTAGAGCGCGCCTCGCAGCGTCGCCTCGACCCTGGTGCCCGGCGTGAGGACGAACCAGCGGCGCAGCGAGATGAGGACGGCCTCGGCGATGCCGAGCCCGAGGATGGTCAGCGCCGACGGAAGCACCTGGGTGGTGAGGCCCTTGCTGATCGAGCCGTCGACGAGCGTCTGCAGCACGAGTGGGATGACGAGCGCCACGACCGACGCCGCAAGCGCCGCGACCATGCCGAACACGATGCGCGGCAGCGCCCGGCGGCCGTAGGGGTAGAGCCGGACGAGGGAGCGGAAGGTGCTGAGCCGCTCGCCGTTCGGGCGCGTTCGAGAGTCGTCTTCGGTAAGCATGCGAAAATCCGTGGTGCAGTCGTCGTCGTGCGGTGACAGGAATCCGGCGCCCTGGTGGGGCAGCGGAAAAAGACAGAGCCCTACAGGCTATGTCGGCGTCATCCCGCCGTCAAACCCCTGTCGCGCGTCAGCCGAGCCGGATCGAGAGGCAGGTCGTCGAGCCTTCGACCTTCTCGAATTCCGAGAGATCGACCGTGACGACGGCGTAGCCGAGGTCCTCGACAAGCGCTTTGGTACCCGGCGCCGAGGCGGGCAGCAGCACCGTGGACTCGTCGAGGATGACGAGGTTGGCGCCGGCCGCCTCAGGCACGACGAGCGCGCCGGCGAAGAACGTCGGGTCGATCGTGCCCGGTGCGACGAGCACGGTGCCGTCCGGCAGCGCGGTTGCCACCGACTTGAGGTGCAGCGCACCGGCCACCGGGACCGCGACGACGGTGCCCGCGCCGAGATCGTCGACGAGCTCGCGCAGCTCGCGCACACCGGCGGCGTTGGTACGACTGGACCGGCCGACGTAGAAGACGTCGCCGACCCTGAGGACATCGCCGCCGTCGAGTGTGGCCGGTTCCTCGACGTCATAGAGCGTGAGGCCGAGCGAACGCAGCCTGTCGGCGACGGATGCCGTCTCAGCACGCCGCTCGGGGGCGCCGGGCCGCGTGATGAGGGCGATGCCGGGGCTGATGACCACGGCGGCGTCCTCGACGAAGACGCCGTCGGGCAGCCGGTCGGCGCTCTCGACCTCGACGGTCTGCCAGCCGGCGATGGTGAAGGCAGCGACGTAGGCATCCCACTGCTCATCGGCCTTCTCGATGTCGACCTCGGTGCGCGCGATGTTCGTGACGATGCCCTCGCCGAGAACGCTCGACGGGGCGCGCACGAGCACGACGCGGCCGCCCTGGCCGCGGAAGAGCCCGAGGACCCAACGGTGCACGAGGATGCCGAGCGTCGGGGTGGCGACGATGAGCCCGGCGAGCACGAAGAAGTAATAGCCGAGGTATTCGACGGTGAACTGGAACCCACTGAGGCTGCCGGCCTGCTGCACCACGGCGAGGACGAAGGCGATCGCCGCCGCGACGACCCCGGCGACGGCGGCGACCCAGCGCCGCCGGTAGGCGCCGAACAGCCCCGCGAGCAGCAGCACGACCGCGCCGTAGAGCGCGGCGGTCCAGTACAGCGACAGCGCGTTGGCCGTGACCGTGAACTCGAACTGGCTCGCCGGAAGCCAGGCGATCGCCCCGGCGGCCAGCGAGGCGGCGGCGACCGCGAATGCGGCGGAGACGGCGGCGGTGAGGCGGCGGATCCAGAGGGGGGTCATCTCAACTCTCAGTGGAAGAAGTGGCGTTCGCCGGTGAAGTACATGGTTACCCCGGCGGCCTGTGCGGCGGCTATGACGTCCTCGTCGCGGATCGAGCCGCCGGGCTGCACGATCGCGGCGACGCCGGCGTCGATGAGGATCTGCGCGCCGTCGGCGAAGGGGAAGAACGCATCGGAGGCCGCGACCGCGCCGCGGGCGCGCTCGACGCCGTCGGCGAGGGTGTTGGCGCGCTCGACCGCGAGATGGCAGGAATCCACCCGGTTGACCTGCCCCATGCCGACGCCGACGGAGGCGCCGTCCTTGGCGAGCAGGATCGCGTTCGACTTCGCGGCGCGCACCGCGCGCCAGGCGAACTCGAGGTCGGCGAGGGCCTGTCCGTCGGCCGGGTCGCCCGAGACGAGCTGCCAGCCCGCCGAGATCGACCCCGCGGGGAGGACATCCGCCTGCTGCACGAGCACGCCGCCGGAGATCTGCTTGAACTCGTAAGGCGCACGGGCGTAGCCCGCAGGCAGCTGCAGGATGCGCAGGTTCTTCTTTGTCTGCAGCAGCTCGAGCGCCGCGGGCTGGTACGAGGGCGCGACGATGACCTCGGTGAAGATGCCCTTCACCGTCTCGGCGAGGGCGAGCGTGACCTCGCGATTGGCGGCGATGACGCCGCCGTACGCGCTCACCGGGTCGCACTCGTGGGCCTTGCGGTGTGCGTCCGCGATGTCGGGGGCCGTCGCTATGCCGCAGGGGTTGGCGTGCTTGATGATGGCGACGGCGGGCGTCTCGAAGTCGTACGCGGCTCGCAGTGCGGCATCCGCGTCGGTGTAGTTGTTGTACGACATCTCCTTGCCGCCCAGCTGCATCGCCTGGGCGATGCCCGTGCCCGATTGCAGCGGGCCGACAGCGCCGTCGCGGTAGAGCGCGGCGGCCTGATGGGCGTTCTCGCCGTAGCGCAGCACCGCCCCGAGATCGCCCGCGATCGCGACGGAATCGCAAAATGCGTATTCTGCGTAATCGCCGCCGGCGAGGCCGGTCTCTTCGAACCACGCCGACACGGCCGCGTCATAAGACGCCGTGTGGCGGAACGCCTTCGCCGCGAGGCGGCCGCGCAGGGCGAGGTTGGTGCCGCCGAAGTGGATGGCCTCGAGCACCTCCTCGTAGGAATCCGGCGAGACGACGATCGCGACATTGGCGTAGTTCTTCGCGGATGCCCGCACCATGGCTGGCCCGCCGATGTCGATCTGCTCGATGACGTCGTTCCCGACCGCACCGGCGGCGACGGTCTGCTGGAACGGGTAGAGGTTGACGACGACGAGCTGGAACGGCTCGATGCCGAGCTCGGCGAGCTGCTCCTCGTGCGCCTCGAGGCGCAGGTCGGCGAGCAGGCCGGCGTGCACGGCGGGGTGCAGGGTCTTCACCCGGCCGCCGAGCGACTCGGGGAATCCGGTCACCGCGGCGACGTCGGTGACGGCGAAGCCCGCCTGGCGGATGGTCGCGGCCGTCGAGCCGGTCGAGACGATCTCGATGTCGAGCCCGGCGAGCTCGCGGGCGAAGTCGACGAGACCCGTCTTGTCGCTGACGGAGACGAGGGCGCGCGTGACCGGGACGAGGTCGCGCTCGCGGTAGAGGGCGGGATCGGCGGCGTGAGCGCTCATGAGCGGGCGAGCTCCTTCAGGTCGAGGGTGCCGAGGGCGATCGCACGCACCGCGTCGATGAGCAGGCGGCGTTCGACGGGCTTGATGCGGTCGTGGAGAGTGGTCTCGGTGTCGCCCGGCAGCACGGCGACGCGCTCCTGGGCGATGACGGGGCCGGAGTCGACGCCGTTGTCGACGACGATGAGGGATGCCCCGGTCTCGGTCGCCCCCGCGGCGAGCGCGTCGCGCACGCCGCGCGCGCCGGGGAACTCAGGCAGGTAGGCGGGGTGCGTGTTGATGAGGTCCGGAGAGAGCGCGCCGACGACCGCAGGCGGCAGCAGGCGCATGAACCCGCTGAGCACGGTGAGGTCGGGCCGCCACTGCTCGATCTGGCTGAGCAGCTCGTCGCCCCAGTCCGCGCGGTTGCCGAAGTCCTCCAGGGCGACGGTGAAGGTCGGGATGCCGAACTCGGCGGCCACGTCCAGGCCGCCCGCGTCGGGCCGATCGGAGCCCACCGCGACGACCCGCGCGGGGTAGTCAGCCGTCGCCGCCGCTTCCAGCAGCGCGCGGAGGTTGGACCCGCCCCCCGACACGAGCGCCACGACGGAAAGCACCCGCCCAGACTACCGGCGGCACGAGTTCGCCGAGGAAGACGCCGATGGCCGACTCGAGCGCGGCGAAGAGGCCCACGACGAGGCCGTCCGGCCCCATGCGCTCGAGCACGCCGGGCGCGACCGTGCCGCCGGACCACCACGAGAGCAATCCGGCCGCGATGCCGACGGCGATGCCCGAGCCGACCGCGGCCAGCGCCCTCGTCGAGAGGGCTTCCGTCGAGCGCAGCAGCACTCCCGCCAGCACCCCGGCGAGCACGATCACCAGCACGCCGGCGTACTGCCCTGCCGAGCCGTGGTCGGGCAGGATGCCGAAGAGCGGGAACGCCGGCAGGGTCGCCGGGTGCACCGCGCCCGGCGTCACCGTCATCGCGCCGACCGAGAACCCGGGGCCGGCGAACCAGGCGAGCTGCCAGACGACGGCGTTGGGCAGCAGCGCGAGCTGGGCGAGCGTCAGCGTCGTGCCGCCGAGATAGCCGGACTGGAGGGCCTCGTAGAGCGCGACGACCTGGCCGAAGTGCGTGAAGAGCAGCATCGCGACGGTGAACGCCGCGACGAAGACGGCGATGGCGAGCGCCGCGGTTCCGGCCCGGAGGGACTGCCCGACGACGGTCCGGGCCAGCACCGGCAACGGGATGCGGCCGGGCAGTCCCGCGCCCCGCGCGCGGTCCAGCCCGACGCCGAACGCGATGCCGAGCGCCATGACGAGCGCGGGCAGGATTCCGGCCTGCCACCACACCGGAGCCGCGAGCGGTGCGATCGCGCTGAGCCCGACGAACTGGGCGACGACGAAGAACACGGCGACGGCGGAGATCCCGCCGGCGAGCACCTGGCCCGCCTCCGCCGCCCGCTGGCCGGTGCGCGTTCCCATCGCGAAGGTGAGGAAGGCGATGCCGAGCGCCGCGAAGCCGGCCGTGAAGGGCGGGATCGCCCCCCCGAGGCCGAGGGCGACCGCGGTCGTCTTGTCGAGTGAGACGGTGAGGTCGACGCCGTGGCCGAGCAGCCAGGCATCCACCGACGCCCGCCAGAATTCGGTCCAGTCGGCGGCCATGTGGAACTGGACGGCCCAGACGATGCTCAGCGGGGCGAGTGCGACGCCGATGCCGATGGCGGCGGCGATGAGCGCTTCGAATCCGGCGAGAGAGGCAACGGTCGCACGGTTCACGCCCTGAGCGTATCCGCGCGACCGCTGCCCGAAACGGTGCCTCGCCGCCTATGCGGCGGCGGCGAGGATCTCGCGGAGGAGGGCGGCCGTCTCGGACGGCGTCTTGCCGACCTTGACGCCGGCGGCCTCGAGGGCCTCCTTCTTGGCCTGGGCCGTACCCGCCGAGCCGGAGACGATGGCGCCGGCGTGGCCCATCGTCTTGCCCTCGGGGGCGGTGAAGCCCGCGACGTAGCCGACGACCGGCTTGGTCACGTACTCCGTGATAAACGCCGCGGCGCGCTCCTCGGCGTCGCCGCCGATCTCGCCGATCATGACGATCGCCTCGGTCTCGGGGTCATCCTGGAACGCCTTGAGCGCGTCGATGTGCGTCGTGCCGATGATCGGGTCGCCGCCGATGCCGATGGCGGTCGAGAAGCCGAGATCGCGCAGCTCGAACATCATCTGGTAGGTCAGCGTGCCCGACTTCGAGACGAGACCGATCGGACCCTTGCCCGTGATGTTCGCCGGGGTGATCCCGACGAGCGACTCGCCCGGGGTGATGATCCCGGGGCAGTTTGGGCCGATGATGCGGGTCTTGCCGCCCTTCGCCTTCGCGTACGCCCAGGCCTCGGCCGAGTCGCCGACCGGGATGCCCTCGGTGATGACGACGAGCAGCGAGATGCCTGCGTCGATGGCCTCGATCATCGCGTCCTTGGCGAATGCCGGGGGCACGAAGGCGATCGACACGTCGGCGCCGGTCTCCGCGATGGCCTCGGTGACGCGGCCGAACACGGGCAGCTCGACGGCCGAGCCGTCCTTCGCGGTGTGCGCGACGGTCGTTCCGGCCTTGCGGGCGTTCACGCCACCGACGATCTGGGTGCCGGCCTTGAGCATGAGGGCGGTGTGCTTTGTGCCCTCACCGCCGGTGATGCCCTGGACGATGACCTTGGAATCCTTGTTGAGGAAGATCGACATATCTCTTTCCGTCCTTATGCGTTGGCCAGAGCGGCGGCCTTGTCGGCGCCGTCGTCCATGGTGAGAGCCAGAGTGACAAGCGGGTGCGCGGCGGCGGTGAGGATGGCGCGGCCTTCCTCGACCTGGTTGCCGTCGAGGCGTACGACGAGAGGCTTGTTGGCCTCGGACCCGAGGATCTCGAGGGCCTTGACGATGCCGTTGGCGACGGCCACGCACGAGGTGATGCCGCCGAAGACGTTGACGAACACGCTCTTGACCTGCGGGTCGCCGAGGATGACGTCGAGGCCGGCGGCCATGACCTCGGCCGAGGCGCCGCCGCCGATGTCGAGGAAGTTCGCCGGCTTCACGCCGCCGTGGTTCTCGCCCGCGTAGGCGACGACGTCGAGGGTGGACATGACCAGGCCCGCGCCGTTGCCGATGATGCCGACGCTTCCGTCGAGCTTGACGTAGTTGAGGCTGTGCTCCTTGGCCTTCGCCTCGAGCGGGTCCGCGGAGGCCGCATCGACGAGCGCCTCGTGGTCGGGGTGGCGGAACTCGGCGTTGTCGTCGAGGGTGACCTTGCCGTCGAGGGCGATGATGTCGCCCGAGCCGGTGAGGACGAGCGGGTTGACCTCGACGAGTGTGGCGTCCTCGCCGTGGTAGACGTCGTAGAGCTTCTCGAAGACGGGCACGACCTTGGCGACGAGGTCGTCGGGGAAGCCGGCGGCCTTCGCGATCTCGGCGGCCTTGGCGGCGTCGATGCCGACGAGCGGGTCGACCTCGATGCGGGCGAGCGCCTCGGGCTTCTCGACGGCGAGCTGCTCGATCTCCATGCCGCCCTCGACGCTGCTCAGCGAGAGGTAGGAGCGGTTCGCGCGGTCGAGGAGCACCGAGAAGTAGAACTCGCGCTGGATGTCCGCACCGCCGGCCACCATGACGCGCTTGACGACGTGGCCCTTGATGTCGAGGCCGAGGATGGCTTGCGCCGCCGTGAAGGCGTCGTCGGGGGTCTTGGCGACCTTGACGCCGCCGGCCTTGCCGCGACCGCCCACCTTGACCTGGGCTTTGACGACGGTGACGCCTCCCAGCTTCTCCGCGGCCGCACGCACCTCGTCGGGCGTGTCGGCGACGATGCCGGGAAGGACGGGGACCCCGTACTTCTCGAACAGGTCACGGGCCTGATACTCGTAAAGATCCACGGCTGTCCACTCTCTTGATATCGAGATATTTCCAGCGATCGACTCTACCCCTCCGACTGATCCGTTTTCGCCGCGTCCAGAGGCAGCTCGGCGGTGAGCAGCGCACCTCCGAGAGTCTCGCCCTGGCGCAGTTCGAGGTGGCCGCCGAGCATGTCGAGACGGTGCCCCAGCAGACCCAGTCCGTTGAGGTGCGGCTCGGCGGGCAGGCCCGTGCCGTCGTCTTCGACCTCGATGGTCACCGCGCCGTCCGCGTAGCCCAGGGCGACCCGCAGCTTCGAGGCGTGCCCGTGCCGGAGCGCGTTGGAGACCCCCTCCTCGATGATGCGGATGAGGTTGAGACGCTGGGGCTCTGTCATGACGCGCGCGTAGGTGTCGATCTCGTTGACGGCCGGCGCGATCGAGAGGTCGACGAGGATCGTCGACGGCACTCGCCGGACCATGATGCGCACCGCCTGCACGAGCCCGACCTCGAGGCCGTCGGGGTAGAGCATCTGGCTCATCTCGCGCACATCGACCTGGCGGAGCTGATCGAGGTCGCCGCGCAACGCGAAGAGGTCGGCGACCGCCCCGTTGCGCGAGCCGCCCTCGGTGATCTGGCGGACGACCTGGTCGATGCGGGCGCCGACGAGCACGAGGCGCTGCTGCACGCTGCCGTGGAGACCTTCCGCGACATCCCGGCGCACCCGGAGCTCCTCCGACTGCATGGCAGCGAGCGCCGCCGTCGCGCGCGCCTCGTGCGAGACGCTGCGCACCCGCTCTTCGCGCAGCCTGCGACCCGTCGTGGACAGCATCCCGGCGAACGTGACGGCGAGGGCGTCGGCGAACACGCCGAGCAGGAACTCGATGACCGGCGCGGTCGGCGGCGCGACGATGAGCACTCCGAGCGCGTACTCGAGCAGGATCCAGACGCTGCTGCCGACCACGCCGAGGCCGATGTTGCGCAGGATGGCGCTCGGGCCGCGCAGGAAGACGAGGCGCGGGATCGCGAAGACGAGCATGAGCGCGACGAGGCCCGCGATGCCGGCGATCAGGCGCCTCAGGAGATACCACCCGATGACGGAGAGGGGTGCCGGGAAGTCGCTGAAGTGGACGAGCGTGCTCTGCAGGGCGTCGCCGAGGACGAAGAACGCCGCGATGATGGCGGAAGCCGCACGGAGTGTACGGGCGAAGCTCAGCCGCTCTTTCGCCGCCCTCGCATCCCGCCGCTGGGCGTCAGAAGTCATGCCTCGAGGTCTCCTCGATGAACCGCAGCACCGCGGAGACCCGCTGGTTGCGCCCCCGCGGAAGGCCCAGCGAGGCGTAGATCGCGTTGATGTGGTTCTCGACGGAGCGCGACGAGATGCCGAGCTTCTCGCCGATGCCTTCGTTGGTGAGACCGGCCGCCACGTGGCGCAGCACCTCGTACTGCCGATCGCTGAGCACCGACAGGCTCGACCCCGCGCGCGGGAAGGCGCCCTCGGCGAGCGCGGGGTCGATGACGGTGATGCCGCGGGCGGTCGACTGGATCGCGCGCATGAGAACGTCGACCGACGTGGTGGAATTCTTCGAAAGGTAGCTCCACCCCGCCCGCACGTCTTCGGGAAGGTCGAGGAGGAGCTCCATGACGTCATGGCTCGAGAGCAGCAGCACGCCGAGGTTCGGATCCTTGCGGCACAGCGAGACGCCGAGAGCGAGACCGTTGCCATCGGAGAGGTGCACGTCGAGGACGGCGACGTCGATGGTGCCGGGCTGGAACTCGGCCCGTGCCGAGGACGCGCCGTCGGCGATGAGCACGACCTCGACCCCCTCCTGCGCACGCAGCAGCGTGACGATCATGTCGCGGTACAGCGGCTGATCTTCGACGACAGCGACCCGAACCACAGGACCTCTCAGATTTTCTCTATTGGAGCGATCCTAATGAGGAGTTTCTTCGCACCGACGGCATCGAAGACCACGTGCGCAATGCGTTTCGCCCCTGCGCCGGTCACCTCGGTCACCTGGCCGTCGCCGAAGTCGACGTGCCGGATGCGATCGCCGGGGTTCAACTCGAGGTCGCCGTTGTCGCGCACCGCCCCGCTGACCGGATTGGGCCACTGCGCTTTGGGGCGCGGCGGAAGCGCCGGAGAGGCGAGGGAGGCGCCCTGATCGGCGCCCGGGCGCCGAGCGTTGAGGGCACGGGATTGCGCGCCGCCGCGGCCGTTCGCCTGGCCGGGCGACTGGCGCCAGTCGATGAGGTCGGCGGGGATCTCCTGAAGGTAGCGGCTCGGCATCGCGACCGCGGTGTCGCCGAACTGGGAGCGCGTCATCGCGAGGGTGAGGTAGAGCCGCTGGCGCGCGCGCGTGATGCCGACGTAGAACAGCCGGCGCTCCTCGGCGAGCCCGCCGGGCTCGCCGGCCGAGATGCGGTGGGGCAGCAGGTCCTCCTCGACGCCGGTGATGAAGACGGCGTCGAACTCGAGGCCTTTGGCGGTGTGCAGCGTCATGAGCGAGACGGTGCCGTCCTCGGAATCCAGCTCGTCCGCCGCGGCGACGAGCTGCACCTCGGTGAGGAAGTCGACGAGCGTGCCGCCAGCGTTCGCCCGCGCGAACTCGCGGGTGACGGAGACGAGCTCCTCGACGTTCTCGGCGCGCGCCTCGTCCTGCGCGTCGCGAGTGGCGCGCAGCGAGGCGAGCAGCCCCGAGCCCTCGAGGAGGTGCACGAGCAGGTCGGCGACCGACTTCCGCCCCTGCGGCAGCGCGGGGTCGATCAGGCGCGCGCCCTCGTCGAGCAGCTCGGAGAGGGCGGTGATCGACGCCGTCGCCTTGGCGCCGAGGCCGAGATCGGATGCCGCACGCAGGGCGTCGCGGAAGCTGAGGTCGTTGTCCTCGGCGAAACGGGCGAGCTGCGTCACCGTCGCCTCGCCGATGCCGCGCTTGGGGGTGTTGACGATGCGCCTGAGCGCGAGGTCGTCGGCGGGGTTCGCCACGCTCGTGAGGTAGGCGAGGGCGTCCTTGATCTCGGCGCGCTCGTAGAACTTCGTGCCGCCGAGGATGCGGTACGGCACCGCGGCGCGGATGAAGATCTCCTCCAGCGCGCGGGTCTGAGAGTTCGTCCGGTAGAACACGGCCATCTCGTCGTAGGGGATGCCGCCGCGGTGCAGCGCCTCGATCTCGTCGGCGACGAACTGCGCCTCGTCGTGGGCGCTGAACCCGGTGTAGCCGGCGATCTTCTCGCCGGGGCCGCCGGCGCTCCAGAGGTTCTTCGCCTTGCGGTCGAAGTTGTGGGCGATGACGGAGTTGGCAGCGGAGAGGATGTTCTGGCTCGAGCGGTAGTTCTGCTCGAGGAGGACGACCTTGGCGCCCGGGTAGTCGTGCTCGAACTCGGTGATGTTGCGGATGTCGGCGCCGCGGAACGCGTAGATCGACTGATCCGAGTCGCCGACGACGGTGACCGAGGCGCCAGGGATGCCGCCGGACGCGTCGACGAGCGAGTCGACATGCACTCCGTCGGTCTTCAGCTCGGCGACGATGTGCGGCTCGACCGGCCGGGTGAGCTCGCGGACGAGGGCGTACTGGGCGTGGTTGGTGTCCTGGTACTCGTCGACGAGGATGTGCCGGAAACGGCGCTGGTAGAGGGCGGCGACGCGCGGGAACGCGCGGAACAGGTACACCGTCTGGCCGATGAGGTCGTCGAAGTCGAAGGCGTTGGCGCGGACGAGCTCGCGCGAGTAGTCACGGAAGAGCTCGAGGAAGAGCGCCTCCTTGGGGTCGTCGGTGTTCACCGAGCGCGCGTAGCTCTCGTAGTCCATGAGATCGTTCTTGAGCTTCGAGATCTTGGCGGCGACGTTGCCGGGGGTGAAGCCGAAGGTGTCGGCCTCGCGCTCGCGGATGATGCGCTTGAGCAGCGCGCGGGTGTCGCCGGAGTCGTAGATGGTGAACGACTGGGTGAAGCCGAAGTGCTGCGCCTCGCGGCGCAGGATGCGCACGCAGGCGGAGTGGAACGTCGAGATCCACATACCGTCTGCAGCCTCGCCGAGCAGTCCCTCGACGCGCTCGCGCATCTCGGCGGCGGCCTTGTTGGTGAAGGTGATGGCGAGGATCTGGCTCGGCCACGCCTCGCGCGAGCCGATGAGGCTCGCGATGCGGCGAGTCAGGACGTTGGTCTTGCCCGATCCTGCACCCGCCACGATGAGCAGTGCCCGGCCGCGGTACTCGACCGCCTCGCGCTGCTCGGGGTTGAGACCGTCGAGCACGGCATCGGGCGAGAAGAACGCGGGCGTCGACATTGCCACTTCAGCCTAGTTCTGCGCGCCGACGCCACGGCCGGGCCCTAGGACGCGGTGACCGAAAGGGTGTCGCGCACCGCGGCCGCGAGGTCGGGGTGGTCGGCGAAGACCCCGTCGACGCCCGTTGTCAGGATGGCCCGGAACTCCTGCTGCCACGCGCCGAACGCGGCATCCGCGTCGCCGCGACGGTGGGCCGGGGCGAGGAAGGCGTTCTCGGGCCGCAGCGTCCAGGCGAACACGGCGAGCCCGTCCGCGTGAGCGAGGTCGACGAGTTCGGGACGCGCGTGCCCCTCGGCGTCGAGCAGCAACGCCCTCTCGACGCTGACACCCTCGAGATCGCCTGCGGTGAGGTCGACGAGGGCCTCGGCTGTCTCGGTGAGGAGCACCCGGGTGCCCCGCACGCCGCGCTTTCTCACCTTCGCGAGCACAGGTCGCTCGAAGGACTCGATGACGAGGCGCGAGGTCTCGGCGCTCCAGCCGGCGTCCTGCACGGCCTGGGCGAAGAGGTCGTCGAGGGGCAGCCCGAGATCCTCGAAGTAGGCCGGGTGCTTGAGCTCGGCGACGAGGCCGAAGGGGCGGTCCTCCCTCTCGGCGGCGGCGTCGACGATGTCGAAGAGGCTGGACAGCTTGAGGATGGGGAACTGGCCATCGAAGCTCGAGCTCGCCTGGCGCAGCGCGCCGAGGCGCTCCCTCGCCCGCAGCAGCGCCAGCTCGGGCCAGCTGAAGTCCTCGACGAACCATCCGGTGAGCGTCACGCCGTCCACTTCCTTGGTGGTGCGGCGGCGTGCGAACTCGGAGTGGGCGGCCACGTCGGTCGTCTCGGAGAGTTCGATGTCGTGGCGGATGACGAGCACGCCGTCCTTCGTCGCGACGATGTCCGGCTCCACCGCATCGGCGCCGAGCTGGAAGGCGAGCTCGTAGGCGCTGCGGGTGTGCTCAGGGCGGTAGCCGGACGCGCCCCGGTGTCCGATGACGATCGGTGAGGGGTGCCCGCGCATGTCGCCGATGCTAGCGACGGAGTGTTACAGGGGGAAGCACGGAGAAGGGCGAAGCGGCACGCGAAAGGCGCCGAAGAGCGGATCCCGCGCCTTTCGGCGCCTTTCGCTGCGGCTCAGCCGCGCTTCAGCGAGGCGCAAGACGGCGAATGCCCGGCAAACCGGCTGCCGCCGACCCGCTGCTGATCGCTGAAGACCTCGTTGAACCAGCCGTGCTTCGTTGCGTGGCGATAGCGCGGCCTTCGCCTGATCCGGTCACTCCCACTCGATGGTGCCCGGCGGCTTCGAGGTCACGTCGAGCACGACGCGGTTGACCCCGGCGACCTCGTTGGTGATGCGGGTCGACACCTTGGCGAGCACGTCGTAGGGCAGGCGCGTCCAGTCGGCCGTCATGGCGTCCTCGCTCGACACCGGACGCAGCACGATGGGGTGCCCGTAGCTGCGGCCGTCGCCCTGCACGCCCACCGAGCGCACGTCGGCGAGCAGCACGACGGGGCACTGCCAGATCTCATCGTCGAGGCCCGCCGCGGTCAATTCGGCGCGCACGATGGCGTCCGCCTCGCGCAGCAGGTCGAGCCGGTCGCGCGTCACCTCGCCGACGATGCGGATGCCGAGGCCGGGGCCGGGGAACGGCTGGCGGGCGACGATCACCTCGGGCAGGCCAAGCTCGCGGCCGATGGCGCGCACCTCGTCCTTGAAGAGGGCGCGCAGCGGCTCGACGAGCTCGAACCGCAGGTCCTCGGGCAATCCGCCGACGTTGTGGTGGCTCTTGATGTTCGCCGTGCCGGCCCCGCCGCCCGACTCGACGACATCGGGGTAGAGGGTGCCCTGCACGAGGAACCGCACCGGATCGCCGCCCTCGGCCGCGGCCTCGGCGACCAGGTCGGCCTGGGCGCGCTCGAAGGCGCGGATGAACTCGCGGCCGATGATCTTGCGCTTCGCCTCGGGGTCGGTGACGCCGGCGAGCTCGGCGAGGAACACCTCGGACGCGTCGACGGTGACGAGGCGGATTCCCGTCGCCGCGACGTAGTCGCGCTCGACCTGCTCGCGCTCGCCGCCCCGCAGCAGGCCGTGGTCGACGAAGACGCAGGTGAGCTGGTCGCCGACGGCCCGGTGGACGAGCGCGGCGGCGACGGCGGAATCCACCCCGCCCGACAGGCCGGCGATGACGCGCGCCGACCCGACCTGCTCGCGGATGCGCGCGACCTGGGTCTCGATGACGTTCTCGCTGTTCCAATCGGCGGGGATGCCCGCCGCGCGGTGCAGGAAGTTCTCGATCACCCGCTGGCCGTACTGCGAGTGCTTGACCTCGGGATGCCACTGCACGCCGTAGCAGCGCCGCGCGTCGTTGGCGAACGCCGCGACGGGCGTCGACGCGGTCGAGGCGAGCACCGAGAAGCCCGCGGGGGCCTTGGCGACCGAGTCGCCATGGCTCATCCAGGCGATCTGATCGCCGGGCTGACCGTCGAGGATCGTGCCACCCTCGGTGACGGTCACTTCGGTCGAGCCGTACTCGCGCGCGCCGGTCTGCGCGACCTCGCCGCCGAGCGCCTGCGCCATGACCTGGAAGCCGTAGCAGATGCCGAGCGTCGGGATGCCGAGGTCGAACACCCGCGCGTCGAAGGCGGGCGCCCCCTCCTCGTACACGCTCGACGGCCCGCCCGAGAGGATGATGCCCGCCGGCTGCTTCGCGGCAATCTCCTCGGCGGTAGCCGAGTGGGGCACGATCTCCGAATAGACCCCCGCCTCGCGCACCCGCCGCGCGATGAGCTGGGCGTACTGGGCGCCGAAGTCGACGACGAGGACGGGGTGCCGCTCGCTCACACGCCGCCTTCCGCGGCGGTCCGCGCTGCCTCGTGCTCGGCGAGGTAGCCGCGCACCTGCCTGCTGATGATGGCCTCGACGATGAACGACATGAACGGGATGACGCCGCCGAGGGCGACCTGCACGAACTTCGTGAAGGGCATCCGCATCAGGCTCCAGAGCCGGAAGTCGGCGAAGAGGTAGAGCACGTAGAGCCAGCCGTGGGCGATGAGCACCCCGATGGAGACGTTGACGCCGTGGTAGTAGATGTCGTTCGGGCCTACCGGCAGGAGCGCGACGAGCGGCTCGTGGGGCGCGAAGGCGTACACCCAGTAGCCGAAGCCGTACCTGACGATCATCTCGATCACGAGCAGCAGCAGCATGATGCCGGTGATGTACGCGGTGACCTGGTAGAGCCGCAGCGCCGCTGGCATCTTGGGCAGGTCGACGTCGCGCGGGCGCGCGCCTTTGACGCTCCGCAGCTGCTCGAGGAGGCGGCTGAAATACGTGCCCTCATCACTCAACTGCGTCACCCTCCGAGTTTAGTTTCATGTCCTCGAGCTCGCGCTCGTACACATCGCGGGTGACGCGATACCAGAGGTAGAGCGCGAAGCCCGCGAAGAGCGCCCACTCGGCCGCGTAGAAGGCGTTGAGCCAGTCGATCGCGGTCTGCGCGTAGGGCGGCGGCGAGTAGATCGCATCGAGGCCGGCCGGAATGTTGTCGCGGGCCACGAGGTAGGCCTCGTAGACCGGCACCGCGGGCTGCTTCCACACGTTGACGAGCAGCGCGACGGCGACGTCGTCCATGCGCGGCGGGTCGCCGACGAGGGAGTCCTGAGGCTGCTCGGGCGGGTCGGTGGGCAGCAGCCGGCCGGTGAGGGTGAGTGGAAGATTCCGTCCCGACGGATTCGGCGACGCGAGCTCCGCGTCGAGCCGCTGCTGCACGCTCTTCGCCGTGGCCGCATCGCTCGTGAATCCGAGCGCGACGGCGAGAGATGCCGTCGCGCCGCCGCTCCCGTCGGGCACGATCGCATGCCCGAGAATCCAGTAGCCGGTGTCGGAGCCGTTGTTGTTGCGGCCCGTCGAGACGACGAAGTCACCGGCCGCCCAGGTCACATCGGATACCGTGACGAGTTGACCCACCCGGTTGTCGGCGATCGCGACGCCGGGCTGCAGCGCGGAGTCCAGCGGGACGGTCGCCTCGGTGACAGTCGGCCCGGCCTGGCCCGACGCGATGGCGCGCCCGAGCTGCCACTGGCCGAGCCAGGCGAAGATGCCGGCCACGGCGAGCGCGAGCAGGAGCGCGATGATCCACCGCGGCCGCACCATGACGCTGACGAGGCGGAGGTCGCCGGGATGCCTCGGGCTCATTCGCGCTCCTCTTCAGCCTCGCCCCGCATCGCCTGTTCGATGATGGGGTCCAGGGCGATAGTGGCACGGGTTGCTCGGAGTTCCTCGGCGGTGCGCTGCGCCGTCGACGTGCGCGGCCCGGCGAGGTGGCCGATGCGCTCGGAGTTCGCCGCGAACAGCGGACCCGCGATCGCCATGACGAGCACGTAGAGGCCGGCGAACGGGGTGAGGCGGGGGTCGAGACCCGCGCCGACGGCGAGCGTGGCAAGAATGAGCGTGAACTCGCCGCGGCTGGTGAGGATGGCGGCGATGTTGATGCCCTCGCGCCGGTGCAGCCCGTTGAGCCGTGCGATGACGAGACCCGAGACGACGTTGAGCAGCAGAGTGCCGACGACCGCGATGGCCACCTCGCCGACCACCGAGCCGAACTTGCCGATGTCGAGCGCGAGACCGAAGTTGAGGAAGAAGAAGGCGCCGAACACGTCGCGCAGCGGCTCGGACAGGCGCTGGATGCGGGCGGCGTTCCGGGTCGCGCCGAGGACGAGGCCGATGAGGAACGCCCCGATCGCGTCGGTGACGCTGGTGACCTCGCCGAGCCCTGCGAAGAGCACGGCGAGGCCGAAGAAGAGCACGGTGACGAGCTCGTCGTCGTGCGTCGTGAAGAGCCAGTTCACCGGGCGGGCGGCGAAGCGGGCGAGCAGCGTCATGGCGGCGAGGAATCCGATGGCGATGCCGAGCTGCAGCACGATCCCCCACACGTTGCTGCGCCCGGAGAGCACGACGGCGACGACCGCGAGATACACGGCGATGAAGACGTCGCCCACCACCGTCGCGCCGAGGATCACCGGGGTTTCGGCGTTCGCGAGGCGCCGCAGCTCGATGAGCAGCTTCGTGATGATGGCGCTCGACGAGGTGCCCACCATGCCCGCGATGATGAGCGCCTCGCGCGGCCCCCACCCGACGAGGAATCCGAAGAGCAGACCGAGGCCGACGTTGAGCACGATGTAGGCGCCGCCCGAGAGCAGCATGCGGCCGGCACCCGAGATGAAGGCGTCCTGGTCGAACTCGAGCCCGAGGTTGAACAGCAGCAGGATGAGGCCGAACACGGCCACGAGCTCGACGTCGGCCGCCGGGAAGCTCAGGGGGAAGATCTCGGTGTGCGGGCTCGCAAGGACGCCGACGATCATGTAGATCGGCACCGCGGGCAGACCGATGCGTTTGCCGAGACGACCCAGGACGTAGGCGATGACGAAGAGCGCGCCCAGTACGAGCAGGTCGTCAGACATGATGCGCGGGTGCGACCACTTCGCCGGTGCGGAAGAAACTGAATGCCTTGGCGACCTTCTCGGGACTTCCGGCGACGACGAGCGTGTCGCCGGGGAAGACCTTGAAGTCGCTGGACGGGGCCGGGTTCGCCGACTCGCCCCGGACGACGGCGACGACCGTGAGGCCGGCGAGGCCGTGGTCGGCCGGGCTGCCGAGCGCCTGCCCGGCGATGTGGTCGTCGTAGTCGACGGTGAACCAGTCGATCGACAGGCCGGGGATCTGGTCGAGGGCGGTGAGCGTCTCGGTGATGTGCGTGCCGCCGAGCAGTTCGGCGAGGGTGTGCGCCTCGTCCTCGCTGAGACGCAGGCTCACCTTGGCGACGTCGGCACTGTCGGAGTCGTCGCTGAAGCTGATGAGATCGCTGTGGCCGCTGCGGTGCGCGATGACGCCCACCTTGCCGCCGTCGGCGGTGACAAAGGTGTGCAGCACACCGACGCCGGGCAGCTTGACCCGTTTGACCTCGACCATGGCGCTCCTCTCGCGGCCAGTCTACGAGTCGGGGGCGGAGAGCCTCACCCGGTCGGCTGAAGCGTCGTCAGGTTGCTGCTGCGAGGCGATTTCGGCCTCGACGCGCTTGAGGTAGAGGTCGACTTCCTTCTTGACGCGGGATGGATTCCAGCCGAGCTCGGCACCCATGAGCTTCGCCGCGACGGGTGCGGCGCTCACGCCGCGGTCCCATGCCTCGATGGAGATGCGGGTGCGGCGCGCGAGCACGTCGTCGAGGTGCAGCGCCCCTTCGTGCGTCGCCGCGTAGACGATCTCGGCGCCGAGGTAGTCGTCGGCGCCGGGAAGCGGCTCGGCGAGCTCGGGACGCTCGGCGATGAGTTCGACGAGGTCCTCGGCGAGCACGCCGTAGCGGTCGAGCAGGTGCTCGACGCGGCTGACGTGGATTCCGGCGCGCTTGGCGATCCGCGCGCGCGAGTTCCATGCCGCCGGGTACCCCTCCGCGCCCACCAGCGCGATCTCGGCCGTGGCCGAGGCGGGGACGCGGTACCGGAAGTCGAGCGCGGCGACGGCGGCGTCGACGGCATCCTTCGCCATCACCCGGTATGTGGTGAACTTGCCGCCGGCGATGACGACGAGGCCCGGCACCGAGTGGGCGACGAGGTGCTCGCGGCTGAGCTTGCTCGTCTCCTCGCTCTCGCCGGCGAGCAGCGGGCGCAGCCCGGCGTAGACGCCCTCGACGTCCTCGCGGGTGAGCTTCACGGCGAGTACCTCGTTGACGTGCGCGAGGAGGTAGTCGATGTCGGCCGCAGTGGCGGCGGGATGGGCCTTGTCGAGGCGCCAGTCGGTGTCGGTCGTGCCGATGAGCCAGTGGCGGCCCCAGGGGATGACGAAGAGCACGCTCTTCTCGGTGCGCAGCAGCAGCCCCGTGTTCGACTGGAAGCGGTCGCGCGGCACGACGAGGTGCACGCCCTTGGACGCCCGGACGTGGAACTGCCCGCGCGCCCCGACGAGCGACTGCGTCTCGTCGGTCCACACCCCGGTCGCGTTGATGACCTGCCGGGCGCGGATCTCGAAGGCGGTGTCCGTCTGCAGGTCGCGCGCGTGCACGCCGACGACCCGCTCGCCGACCTTGAGGAAGCCCTCCACCGCGACGCGGCTCGCGACCTGCGCGCCGTAGGACGCCGCCGTCCGGACGAGGGTGGCGACGTAGCGGGCGTCGTCCACCTGGGCGTCGTAGTAGACGAGGCCGCCGATGAACGCATCGGGCCTGAGCCCGGGCGCAAGACGGCGCAGCTGCCCGCGGCTGAGATGCCGATGGTGCGGAACACCCGGCGGGCGCAGGCCGGTGTACGAGAACGCGTCGTAGAGCAGCATCCCGGCGCCGACGTATGCCCGTTCGAGAATGGGCTTCGTCAGCGGGTAGAGGAAGCGCACCGGCTTCACGAGGTGCGGGGCGATGCGCTCCAGCAGCAGCCCGCGCTCGACGAGCGCTTCGCGCACCAGGCGGAAGTCGAACTGCTCGAGATAGCGGATGCCGCCGTGGATGAGCTTCGACGATCGGCTCGACGTGCCGCTCGCCCAGTCCCGCTGCTCGACGAGGCCGACGGTGAGGCCGCGGGTCGCAGCGTCCAGCGCGGCACCGGCCCCGACGATGCCGCCGCCCACGACGAGGACGTCGAGCTCATCCGCCTGGAGCGCGGCGATCGCGGCGTCGCGCTCGTCCGGGCCCAGCTTCGAGGAGTAGGTCAGCATGGTTCAGCGGGGGGTGTACGGCGCGACGACGACCTCGACGCGCTGGAACTCCTTGAGATCCGAGTAGCCCGTCGTCGCCATCGAGCGGCGCAGCGCACCGACGAGGTTCGCCGTGCCGTCGCTCACCGTCGCCGGGCCGTAGAGGATCTCCTCGAACGTGCCGACCTGGCCGACCGGCATCCGCCGCCCGCGCGGCAGTTCGCTGTGGCGCGCCTCGGCGCCCCAGTGCCAGCCGCCGCCGGGCGCCTCGGTGGAGCGGGCGAGGGTGGTGCCGAGCATGACGGCATCCGCCCCGCACGCGATCGCCTTGACGATGTCGCCGGAGGTGCCGAGGCCGCCGTCGGCGATGACATGGACGTAGCGGCCGCCCGACTCGTCCAGGTAGTCGCGGCGCGCGCCCGCGACGTCGGCGATCGCGGTCGCCATCGGTGCGTGAATGCCCAAGGTCGCGCGCGTCGTCGAGGCTGCGCCGCCGCCGAAGCCCACGAGCACTCCCGCCGCCCCCGTGCGCATGAGGTGCAGGGCCGCGGTGTAGGTGGCGGCCCCGCCGACGATGACGGGCACGTCGAGCTCGTAGATGAACTTCTTGAGGTTGAGCGGCTCGCGGTTCTTGGCGACGTGCTCGGCCGAGACGGTCGTGCCGCGGATGACGAAGAGGTCGACGCCTGCGGCGACCACGGTCTCGTAGAACTCCTGCGTGCGCTGCGGCGAGAGGGCGCCGGCGACGGTGACGCCTGCGGCGCGGATCTCGGCGAGGCGGTCGCGGATGAGCTCGGCCTTGATGGGCGCCGAGTAGATCTCCTGAAGACGCCGCGTTGCGGATTCTTGCGGAAGGTCGCGGATCTCCTCGAGCAGCGGCTCGGGGTCGTCATAGCGGCCCCAGAGGCCCTCGAGGTCGAGCACGCCGAGGCCGCCGAGGCGGCCGATCGCGATCGCCGTCGCGGGCGAGACGACGGAGTCCATCGGGGCCGCAAGGAACGGGATCTCGAACGTGTAGGCGTCGATCGTCCATGTCACGGAGACGTTCTCCGGGTCGCGCGTGCGGCGGCTCGGGACGATCGCGATGTCGTCGAATGCGTATGCCCGACGAGCCCGCTTGGAGCTGCCGATCTCGATCTCCATGCGCCTAGCCTATTGTCGTGCTGAGTTGTGTCGGCCGCGCTACGGCCGGGTCTGAGCGCGCGTCACGGTGCATGCTCCACGCTACTCGGA
Organism: Actinomycetes bacterium; assembly: GCA_021779075.1. Lineage (GTDB taxonomy): Bacteria > Actinomycetota > Actinomycetes > Actinomycetales > Microbacteriaceae > Gryllotalpicola. The sequence continues at coordinate 54,940 of JAJYBG010000003.1, forward strand.
CCAAGCAGGAGCGCACGTAGAGTCGTGGACATGGCGATTGAGAAGGCGCAGGCGGAGCCTTTGGAGAAGCTGCGGCAGCGCCGCAGCTCCAAGTGGACAACGTACCCGCCGGATGTCCTGCCCCTCTGGGTCGCCGAGACGGACTACCCGCTCGCCCCGGCCATCGCCTCCGCCCTGCACGCCGCCGTCGACCGGAACGACACCGGCTAC
>JAJYBG010000157.1 GCA_021779075.1 Actinomycetes bacterium
CTCCCCCGGGTCTACCTCGACGGGGTCACCGCGGGCGGCGGCATCCCCGTGCTGCTCGCACCGCAGCCGCTGCACGACGGCGTGGCGCGCGCGGTGATCGCGCGCCTCGACGGCCTGCTCATCGCCGGTGGGGTCGACGTCGACCCGGCACGTTACGGCCAGGAGGCGCACGTCGAGACCGACCGGCCGCAGCCGCTGCGCGACGACTGGGATTCCGCGCTGCTCGAGGCCGCGATCGAGACGGGCACCCCGTTCCTCGCGATCTGCCGCGGCGCCCAGGTGCTCAACGTGCTGCGCGGCGGCACGCTGCACCAGCACCTGCCGGACGTCGTCGGGTCGGTCAGGTACCAGCCCGGCGGCGGCGAGTTCGCCCAGGTCGCCGTCGCGGTCGAGCCGGATTCCGCACTGCACACCATCGTCGGCGATTCCCTCGTCGGCGACGTCTATCACCACCAGGCGATCGACGAGGTCGGCACCGGATTGCGCGTGACCGCCCGCTCGGACGACGGCGTGGTCGAGGCCGTCGAGCTCGACGGGGTCCCGTTCGGCATCGCCGTGCAGTGGCATCCCGAGCAGAACAGCGAGGACGTCAGGCTCTTCGACTCGCTCATCGCCGCCGCGCAGGAGTTCGCGGCGGGAAGAACCGCGCAGAGAGAGGTGCCCGCGTGACGACGCTGACCATCGTCAACCCCTCCGACGAGACCGTGATCTCCGAGATCGAGGCCTTCGACGTCGAGCAGACGGATGCCGCGATCGAGCGCGCCGTCACCGCGCAGAAGCTCTGGGCGGCGTGGACCCCCGCCGACCGCGCGGCAGCGCTGCGGCGCTTCGCCGCAGCGGTCGAGGCCGACGTCGAGAACCTCGCCCTGCTCGAGGTGCGCAACTCGGGGCATCCCATCGGCAACGCGCGCGGCGAGGCCGCGCACGTCGCGCAGGTGCTGCAGTACTACTCGGCGGCGCCGGAGCGCCTCATCGGAAAGCAGATCCCGGTAGCGGGCGGTCTCGACGTCACCTTCCTCGAGCCCATCGGGGTCGTCGGCGTCATCACGCCGTGGAACTTCCCCATGACGATCGCCTCGTGGGGCTTCGCGCCGGCGCTGGCGGCGGGCAACGCCGTGGTGCTCAAGCCGGCCGAGTGGACGCCGCTCACCTCGCTGCGCCTTGCCGAGCTCGGCCTGCAGTCCGGCCTGCCGGAGGGCCTGTTCCAGGTGCTGCCGGGCGAGGGCCGGGTCGCCGGCGACCGGCTCGTGACGCATCCGGAGGTGCGCAAGATCGTCTTCACCGGCTCGACGCTCACCGGCCGCTCGATCATGGCGAAGGCCGCCGCCCAGGTGAAGCACGTCACGCTCGAGCTCGGCGGCAAGAGCGCGAACATCGTCTTCGCCGACAGCGACCTCGAGAAGGCGGCGGCGACCGCGCCGTACGCCGTGTTCGACAACTCGGGCCAGGACTGCTGCGCCCGCACCCGCCTGCTCGTCGAGCGCTCGGCCTACGACCGGTTCATGGAGCTGCTCGAGCCCGCCGTGAAGCGGTTCGTCGTCGGCGACCCGGCGGATTCCGCGACCGAGATGGGCCCGCTCGTCTCGAAGCCGCACTTCGACAAGGTCGCCTCCTACGTGCCCGACGACACCGACGTCGCCTTCCGCGGCTCGGCGCCGAGCGGACCCGGCTTCTGGTTCCCGCCGACCGTGCTCACGCCGCGGTCGGAGACCGATCGCACCGTCGTCGACGAGATCTTCGGGCCGGTCGTCGCCGTGCTGCCGTTCGACGACGAGGCGGATGCCATCCGCCTGGCCAACTCGTCCGCCTATGGCCTCAGCGGCTCGATCTGGACGCAGAGCCTCGACCGCGCCCTCCGCGTCTCGCGCGCCGTCGAGGCGGGGACGCTGAGCGTGAACTCTCACTCGTCGGTGCGCTACACGGCGCCGTTCGGCGGCGTCAAGCAATCGGGTCTCGGCCGCGAGCTCGGCCCCGACGCGCCGCTGTCGTTCACCGAGACCAAGAACGTCTTCATCGCGATCGGAGCGCAATGAGCATCACCCCCATCGACCTCACGCAGCGCCTCGCCGGGCGGGTCGCCGTCATCACCGGCGGCGGCAGCGGCATCGGCCTCGCGACGGCCAGACGGCTGGCCGCCGAAGGCGCGAAGGTCGTCGTCGCCGACGTCGACCGGGCCGCCGGCCAGGCGGCCGCCGACCTCGTCGACGGGCTGTTCTGCGCCACCGACGTCACCGACGAAGAGCAGGTCGACCACCTCTTCGACCTCGCCGCCGACACCTACGGCAGCGTCGACGTGGCCTTCAACAACGCGGGCATCTCGCCGCCCGATGACGATTCCATCGAGACGACCGAGCTGCCCGCCTGGCAGCGGGTGCAGGACGTCAACCTCACATCGGTCTACCTCTGCTCGCGGGCGGCGCTGCGCCACATGGTGAAGCAGCAGCGCGGCTCGATCATCAACACCGCTTCGTTCGTCGCGGTGCTCGGCTCGGCCACCTCGCAGATCTCGTACACCGCCTCGAAGGGCGGCGTGCTCGCCATGAGCCGCGAGCTCGGGGTGCAGTTCGCGCGTCAGGGCATCCGCGTCAACGCGCTGTGCCCGGGGCCGGTGAACACGCCGCTGCTGCAGGAGCTCTTCGCGAAGGACCCGGAGCGCGCCGCCCGCCGGCTCGTCCACATCCCCGTCGGCCGCTTCGCGCACGCCGAGGAGCTGGCTGCGGCGGTGGCGTTCCTCGCGAGCGATGACGCGTCCTTCATCACCGGGTCGACGTTCCTGGTGGACGGCGGCATCTCGGCGGCCTATGTCACTCCGCTATGACGGATTCCGCCGGCGAATCCCTGCTGCGGCCGCTGCGCGGCGGCAACGCCTTCGAGGAGACAGTGCAGCGGCTGCTGCAGATGATCCGCCTCGGCGCGGTCGCGCCGGGCGAGCGGCTGCCCAGCGAGCGCGAGCTCGCCATCCGCCTCGGGGTGAGCCGCGACACCCTGCGCGACGCGATCGCGTCGCTCGCCGACGCCGCCTACCTCGTGTCGCGGCGCGGACGCTACGGCGGCACCTTCGTCGCCGACGAGGTGCCGGCGGATGCCGCGCGCCTCGCCCACGACCATCCGCGCCCGGCGTTCACCGCTGAGGCGATCGACGATGCGCTCGCTGTGCGCG
>JAJYBG010000158.1 GCA_021779075.1 Actinomycetes bacterium
AAGAAGGCGAAGATCAAGGAGAAGCGCGAGGCGTAGGCCGTCCGCTGCTTCGTCTTCCTACGCTGAGTGCATGACCGACACCGGGTCCGTCCCGCCTCCTGAGAGCGAGGCGCCGAGCGTCTCGGCCCGCCGACGCGGCCGGAGCGTCGGGCGGTTCCTGCTCGACATCCTCGTCATCTTCGTCGTCGCGCTGCTGGTCTCGTTCCTCATCAAGACGTTCCTCATCCGGTCGTTCTACATCCCGTCCGGATCGATGGAGACGACGCTGCAGATCAACGACCGGATCATCGTCAACGAACTGGCGCCCACGGCGGTGCCGCTGCATCGCGGGGACGTCGTCGTGTTCACCGACCCGGGCGGCTGGCTGCACGGCGACCCGTCGCTGCAGAAGCGCACGTCGACTCCGTTGGACGACTTCCTCACCTTCATCGGGCTCTCGGCGGCCGACAGCGACAACCACCTCGTCAAGCGCGTCATCGGCCTGCCCGGCGACCATGTGGTGTGCTGCACCGCGCTCGGCCAGATTGCGGTCAACGGCGTGCCCATCAAGGAGCCGTACATCACGATCCCACCCGGCGAGGTCGACGCGGCGACCGTGCGCTTCAACGTCACGGTGCCGGCCGGCGAGCTCTGGGTGATGGGCGACAACCGCTACAACTCCCGCGACTCGAGTCTCAACCAGGACCTGCCGGGCAAGGGGTTCGTGCCGGAGTCCGCCGTCGTCGGACGCGCCGTCGTGATCTCGTGGCCGCTGGGCCGCTGGACGGTCCTCGGCGACTACCCCGAGGTTTTCGCCGACGTTCCCGACGCGAAGCAGAAGTGATCGTCCCCGATTTCGCGCTCGAGGCGGAGCTGCTGAGGCGGTTCCCGGTCGTCATCGGATGCGACGAGGTCGGTCGCGGCGCCATCGCGGGGCCTGTCGTCGTCGGCATGACCGTGGTGGATTCCGGGGTCGGGCCGTTCCCGGCGGGATTGCGCGACTCGAAGCTGCTCACCGCGAAGGCCCGCGAGCGGCTGGAGCCCGCCTGCCGCCGCTGGGCACGGCACAGTGCCGTCGGGGAGGCATCCGCCGCCGAGGTCGACGCGCTGGGGATCGTCGCGGCGCTGGGTCTTGCAGGCTCGCGAGCGCTCGGGACGCTGCACGCATCAGGCGCGGCGGTCGGGGCCGCGGTGGTGCTGCTCGACGGGGCGCACGACTGGCTGACGGCCGCCATCGCGGGTGCGGTGCCGGTGACTGCGCGCGTGAAGGCCGATCAGACCTGTGCGGCGGTGGCTGCGGCATCCGTCATCGCGAAGGTGCACCGGGATTCCCTCATGACAGCGCTGCACGACGCCGCGCCGCACTATGGTTGGGCCGGCAACAAGGGCTATGGTGCCGCGGCGCATTTCGAGGCGATCGCCGCGCACGGGCCGAGCGATCAGCACCGGCTGACCTGGCTGCACTCGGCATAGACTTCACGCGATGGACGAGGACGAATTCGACGACTACGACCGCGAGGTCGAACTGGCACTCTACCGCGAGTACCGCGATGTCGTCAGCCAGTTCAAGTACGTGGTCGAGACCGAGCGGCGCTTCTATCTCGCCAACGAGGTCGAGTTCGTGCGGCGCGACACCGAGCACGACTTCTACTTCGAGCTCACCCTCCACGATGTGTGGGTGTGGGACGTCTACCGCGCGGATCGCTTCGTGAAGTCGGTGCGCATCCTCACCTTCAAGGACGTCAACATCGAGGAGCTCTCCACCAAGGAGTTCGAGCTGCCCAAGGAGCTCGCGCTCGACGAGTAGCGGCAGCCAGTCTTCCTCCACAGTGAGTGCGACCGAGCTGGGGACGAGGCTGCCGGGCCGGTTCCGGCGGCCGCTGGCTGCGGCATCCCCGACTCTGCCCGCATGGCACGCAAAGACGATCTCGGAAAGGCCGGCGAGGACCTCGCCGTGCGCTATCTCGAACGCAACGGATTCCGCATCATCGCGCGCAACTGGCGCGGCACGCGCGGCGAGCTCGACATCATCGCCCTCGAGGGCGATGCCACCGTCTTCGTCGAGGTGAAAACCCGGTCCGGGCTGCGCTTCGGCGATCCGCTCGAGGCGGTGACGGCGGCGAAGCTGCGCCGTATCCGACGTCTCGCAGGGGAGTGGTGCGCGGGCAATCCGGGTGCGGTGCGCATCCGGCTCGACGTCGTCGGCATCGTCGGAGGGCTGCGCGCACCGGCGCGGATCACGCATGTCCGAGGGGTGAGCTGATGGCGGTCGGGCGCACGACCGCGATCGCGCTGCAGGGCCTCGTCGGCGCGCTCGTCGACGTCGAGGCTTCGAGCAGCGGCGGGTTGCCCGGGTTCAAGCTCGTGGGCCTGCCGGACGCCGCGCTCGCGCAGTCGGCGTCCCGGGTCCACGCCGCGGCGAAGAACTCGGGATGCTCGATCAGCCAGTACAACATCGTCGTCAATCTCTCACCCGCGGCGCTGCCCAAGCAGGGTGCCGGCTTCGACCTCGCCATCGCCCTGGCGTGCTTCGCGGCGTCGGGGCAGGTGTCGCAGCGGTCCGTTGCCCAGATCGCGCACCTCGGCGAGGTCGGTCTCGACGGCCGGGTCCGGCCGGTGCTCGGGGTGCTGCCCGCCGTGCATGCGGCGGCCGCAGCCGGCGTGCCGCGCATCATGGTTCCCGTCGGCAATGCCGCCGAAGCCGGGCTCGTGCCCGGCATCGAGGTCATCCCCGTCGCGTCCCTGCGCGAGGCGGCGATCAGGCACGGCGCCGACCTCGAGCCGATCGAGGTCGAGCCGGTGCTGCCGCCGGCGCCCGCAGCGGCGCCGGGCGACGACCTCGAGCTCGCTGACGTCATCGGCCACGCCGAGGCGGTGCGCGCGCTCATCGCGGCGGCGGCCGGCGGCCATCACCTGCTCTTCGTGGGTCCGCCCGGCTCCGGCAAGACGATGCTGGCCGAGCGGCTGCCCGCCATCCTGCCCGACCTCGGCGAGGCCGAATCGCTTCTCGCGACCTCGATCCGCTCCCTGCACGACCTGTCGGGCGTCCGGGCGCTGGTGACGCGGCCGCCCTTCGAGGCGCCGCACCACACCGCGAGCGCGGCCGCTCTCGTCGGCGGCGGTTCGC
>JAJYBG010000159.1 GCA_021779075.1 Actinomycetes bacterium
TGCGACCTGGCCTTCTGCCTCGCGTCGCTCCTCGTCGGCCGCTTCGCGCTCGGGCTCGATATCGATTCACTGCAGACGCTCGCGATCGTGACGCTCATGTTCAGCGAGCAGGCGGTGTTCTACATCGCCCGCGAGCGACGCCATCTCTGGAGCTCGCGCCCCAGCCGCTGGGTCGTGCTCTCGTCGGTCACCGAGGTGGGCCTCATCGTCGTGCTCGCCGTGGCGGGCGTCCTCATGACGCCCATGCCGATCGCCGTCATCGCGGTCATCGCCGTCGCGGCCGTCGGCCTCGCGTTCGCACTCGACGGCATGAAGGTGCTCCTGTTCCGCAGGCTCGCCATCGCCTGACGACAGCCGGGCACCGTCTGCGAGGCAGGACCTTCGCCCCTGCCGCCCACCCGAGCGACGGTGCAATCGTGAAGCGTCCGATTACCGACCGGAGGAGTCCCGATGCTGCCCAAACCCGACGACGACGACCTGAAGAGGCTGGCCGAGATCCGCGATCGCAACTGCGTGACGGTGTACGCGAATCCCGAGGAGTGGAGCGGCGAGAGCATGCACACCCCGGGCCGGGCGGCGGAGAGCATTCGCCTCGTCGTCGATCTCCTCAACGACCGCGCGGCCGATGCCGACGAGGTCCGGGCCATCGAGGACGTCCTCCGCGGTGTCGTCTCCTCCGGCAGTGCGAACGATCCGGAGGCGAAGGGCGTCGCGCTGTTCGCGACGTCGGACGGGGTCAGCGTGTTCCGCGTCGGAGTCCAGCAGCGGCGCGAGATCTACGTCGGCGACCGCTTTCTCGTCGCGCCCTTGCTCTGGGCGGTACAGCCCGCACCTCCTGCGATGGTGCTCGCGCTGTCACCGAACGACGTGCGCCTCGTGCGGGTTGCGCCGCAGCCCCCCGCCGCGGTGCACGTCGCGCACCTGCCGCGCGACCTGAAGTCGACCGTGCTGCTCGATCTCAGCGGCGACCGCGATACGCTCGCCCATCTGCGCAACTCCGAGGATCCCAAGGAGCGTCTCCTCGAGTTCAGCCGGGCGGTGGACCACGCGATCGAGCCGGCGCTTGCGCCAGAACGGCCCTTGCTCATCCTCGCCGCAGCCGAGCCGATCGTCGACATCTACCGGGAGGCGTCCGCCTACCCGAAACTGCTGGACGAGACGATCGCCGGCAACCCCGACGAAGCCTCGCCGCATGAGCTCGCTGTCGCGGCCGCGCCTATCCTGCTGCGGTGGCGGGACGCCGAGTTGGATCGCGCCATTCACCGCATGGAGGAATTGCCGGATCATGAGCTCGTCGTGACCGACCTTCCGCAGATCGCCGCCGCGGCCGCTGCCGGCGCGGTCGACACCGTGTTCGTGGACCCCGACCAGCCGGCCCTCGACGGCGATGTCGATCAGGGCGGGGCAGAGAGCGCCGGCGAGCGCGACCTCGTCGAAGAGGCACTGCGCGGGGCTCTGCGATCGCGAACGACGGTGGTGCCGGTCGGCGCCGCGCGCCTGCCGGGGTCGAGTCGCGCCGTCGCGATCCTGCGCTACCCCTTCTCGACGGAGACCGTCTGAAAGGCGACCTCGACGGCGCTCAGGGCAGAGACCCCCATGCTGATGTCGGATCGCCGTCTGCTCGCAGCCGCGCCAGCACCTCCTCGGGGCCGAGCTGCTCCACTCCGGGGACCAGCTCATCCCAGTCGCGGGGCGCGGCCACGGTCGGGGCCGCGCCTTTGCCGCGCAGCGTGTAGGGCGTCGCCGTCGAGCGGGCCGGGTGGTTCTGACTCCAGTCGATGAAGACGCGGCCGAGGCGATGCTCCTTGCCGACCGTCGCGACGAGCGTGTCCGGATGCTCCGCGGCGAGTTGTTGCGCCAGGTCCCGAGTCCAGGCGTGCACCGCGCGCGCGGTGCGGCGACCGGGAAGTCGCGCGTAGAGGTGAAGGCCTTTGCCGCCACTCGTGACGGGATAGGCCTCGAGCCCCGCATCGCCAAGCCGAGCCCGGACCAGCCGGGCGGCTGCCACGCATTCGTCGAGCCCGGCACCTTCGCCGGGATCGAGATCGACGACGAGCCGATCCGGGTTGCGGATGCCGCCGCGGGAGCCGATCCGCCACTGCGGGGTGTGAAATTCGATGACGGCCTGATTGGCCATCCACTCCAAGCCGGCGACGTCGACGACGAAGGGGTAGACGACCGTCTTCGCCGGCTTCGTGCTGCCCGGGTTCGCCGTCAGCGGCTGGCGGCGAAGCCACGCGGGCGCGTAGCGCGGAGTGTTCTTCTCGAAGAACCCGCCCTGATCGACCCCTTCCGGGAATCGGATGCGCGTGACCGGCCGCTCAGCCAGCTGAGGCAGGATCGCCGTGGCGACCGCACGGTAGTACTCGACGATGTCGCCCTTGGTGAAGCCGTTCTCGAAGAGCGGCTTACCGGGATTCGAGATCCGTACGGCTCGCCCGTCCGCTCGCGAGACCGTCATGCATCGGAAACTACGCCGTTCCGACGGCGGAGAGGGAGGGTCTCCGGAAAAGTGGAGCCTAGGGGATTCGAACCCCTGACATCTTGCTTGCAAAGCAAGCGCTCTACCAACTGAGCTAAGGCCCCGTGGCCGTTCGGAGTGGGGCTACCAGGACTTGAACCTGGGACCTCTTCGTTATCAGCGAAGCGCTCTAACCGCCTGAGCTATAGCCCCGAACAACGAGAGTCGAGCCTACCCGAGGCGTGTCCTCGACGCGAATCCGCGCGTGATCGGCTGCGGCGAGGCCGCGATGGCGATCAGTTGTTGGTGAATCCGACGAGCAGGCCGCCGGTGATCTTCACGCTGAGGTTGTAGAGCAGCGCGATGATCGCGCCGAGCGCCGTGTAGATGATGACGTCGAGGATGCCGATCACGACCGACCCGGCCATGACGGTGCCGAGGCTGAACGTCTGCGTCACGCTCTTGCCGCCGGTGTTGGCGAATCCGGCGACGAGGCCGGAGAGCGAGTCGAAGACGCCGAAGTTGTTGAGGATCGTCCAGAGGATGAACGAGACGACGATGCCGACGATCGCGATGACCAGCGAGGCGAGGAACGACAGTTTCACCGCCGACCAGAAGTCGATAGATCGGA
>JAJYBG010000160.1 GCA_021779075.1 Actinomycetes bacterium
CGTGTAGGGGCGCTCGGGCTTCTCGGTGAGGCGATCGAGCACGCTGAGCTCCTCGGCGATGAGCAGGCCTGCGGCGCTCGGCAGCGCCATCGCGAGCTCGTACACCGAGGCCTGCTTGCGGTGCACGACGCCGAAGCCGTCGCTGACGAACACGTCGCCGAACTGCGCGAGCTGCGCTGCGAACGCCTCGCGCGCCGCGGAATCCTTGCTCGTCTCCCCCGGGTTGAAGCGGAGGTTCTCGAGCAGGGCCACATCGCCGTCGCCCACCGCCGCCGCGACCGCGGCCGCCGACGCTCCGACGGTGTCGGTCGCGAAGGGCACCTCCTGGCCGAGCAGCTCGGCGAGACGGACCGCGACCGGTGCCAGGGAGTATTCCGGGTCAGGGGCGCCGTCGGGGCGGCCGAGGTGGCTGATGACGACCACCCCGGCGCCCTGCGACAGCAATGCCTTGAGCGTCGGGATCGAGGCGCGCACGCGGCCGTCGTCGGTGATCTCGGAGCCGTTCAACGGAACGTTGAGGTCGCAGCGGACGATGACCCGCCTGCCCGCCAGACTCCCCAGCGATTCGAGGGTGCGCAGCGTCACGGGACGGCCCTTAGAGGCGCGCGGCGACGTACTCGGCGAGGTCGACGAGGCGGTTGGAGTAGCCCCACTCGTTGTCGTACCAGGCGTAGAGCTTCACCTGGTCGCCGATGACCTTGGTCAGCGGCGCGTCGTAGATCGACGAGTGCGGGTCGTGGACGATGTCGCGCGAGACGATCGGGTCCTCGTTGTACTTGAGGATGCCCTTGAGGGGGCCGTCTGCGGCGGCCTTGTAGGCGTCGTTGATCTCGTCGATCGTGACGACGCGCGAGGCCTGCACCGTGAGGTCGGTGATGGAGCCGGTCGGAACGGGCACGCGCAGCGAGTAGCCGTCGAGCTTGCCTTTGAGCTCGGGGAGCACGAGACCGATTGCCTTGGCGGCGCCGGTCGACGTCGGGATGATGCTGAGCGCGGCGGCGCGAGCGCGGCGCAGGTCGTCGTGCGGCGCGTCCTGCAGGCGCTGGTCGGCGGTGTACGCGTGGATCGTCGTCATGAGGCCGCGCTCGATGCCGAAGGCGTCGTTGAAGACCTTGGCCAGCGGAGCCAGCGAGTTCGTCGTGCACGACGCGTTCGAGATGATGTGGTGGTTCGCCGGGTCGTAGGTGCCCTCGTTGACGCCGAGGACGAACGTGCCGTCCTCATTGCTCGCCGGAGCCGAGATGAGCACCTTCTTGGCGCCGGCGTCGATGTGCGCCTTGGCCTTGAGGGCATCCGTGAAGAATCCGGTCGACTCGATGACGATCTCGACGCCGAGGTCGCCCCAGGGCAGGTTCGCGGGGTCCCGCTCGGCGAGCACCGTGATGGGCTTGCCGTTGACGACGATGCTGTCGCCCTCGACGGACACCTCGGCGTCGATGCGGCCGTCGATGGAGTCGTACTTGAGCAGGTGGGCGAGGGTCTTCGGGTCGGTGAGGTCGTTAACCGCAACGAGTTCGAGTTCGCTGCCCTTGGCGAGCGCCGCGCGGAAGTAGTTGCGGCCGATGCGGCCGAACCCGTTGATGCCGATCTTGACGGACACGGATGATGCTCCTGAGGTAGGCGCCTTGCGGCGGGATTTCGGGGGTTTGTGGCGGTGCAGACAGAGCGGGTGCCCCCGCCGATCGGCAAGGGCACCCAGGGTGTCACGGAAGCAGCAGGCCGCTCGACGAGCGAGCCGCTTCGAAGCGCTTCGCCACATCGGCCCAGTTCACGATGTTCCAGATCGCCTTGACGTAGTCGGCGCGGACATTGAGGTAGTCGAGGTAGTAAGCGTGCTCCCAGACGTCGAGCTGGAAGAGCGGAATGGTGCCCTGCGCGGTGTTGCCCTGCTGGTCGAAGAGTTGCTGGAGGAGCAGCTTCTGGCCGACCGGCTCGTAGCTCAGTACCGCCCAGCCGGAGCCCTGGACGCCGAGAGCGACCGCGGTGAAGTGGGCGACGAACTTGTCGAACGAGCCGAAGAACTCGTCGACCGCCGCGGCGAGCTCGCCGACAGGCTTGTCGCCGCCGTCCGGCGAGAGGTTGTTCCAGAAGATCGAGTGGTTGACGTGGCCGCCGAGGTTGAAGGCGAGGTCCTTCTCGAGCTTGTTGACGTTGGCGAGGCTGCCCGAGTCGCGGGCCTCGGCGAGGGCGGTGAGGGCGGCGTTCGCACCGGTGACGTAGGCGGCATGGTGCTTGTCGTGGTGGATCTGCATGATCTTGCCCGAGATGTGCGGCTCGAGAGCCGAGTAGTCGTAGGGCAGGTCCGGAAGCGTGTAGTCGGCCATTGGTTCACTCCTTCTTTGGGTCGGTTTCCAGCCTAGTGAGGACTGCGCCCGGTGAAACCACCGAAACCTGCTTTGCTCCCCGGCAAAGGCGACGTGGCGGCGGGTACGGCGCGGCAATGAGTTCAGTCGAGGTCGTCGGGGAGGTTCGCGTCGGTGCCGGGAATGCCGAGATCGATCGCCTTCTTGTCGGCCATCGCGAGCAGGCGGCGGATGCGTCCGGCGACGGCGTCCTTCGTCATGGGCGGCTCGGCATGGTGGCCGAGTTCGTCGAGGGAGGCATCCCGGAAGCGCAGCCGCAGCTCCCCCGCATAGGCGAGGTGCTTGGGCAGGCCCGGGCCGAGGATCTCGAGCGCGCGCTCGACGCGCGCGCATGCCGCGACGGCCGCCTGCGCGCTGCGGCGCAGGTTGGCGTCATCGAAGTTGACGAGGCGGTTCGCCGTCGCGCGGGTTTCGCGGCGCTGGCGCAGCTCCTCCCAACTCGTCACCGTGTCGTGCGCGCCGATGAGCGACAGGACCTGGCTGATGGACTCGCCGTCGCGCACCACGACGCGGTGCACCCCGCGCACCTCGCGGGCCTTCGCCGTGACGCCGAGGCGGCCGGCCGCACCGACCAGGGCCATCGCGGCCTCGTTGGTCGGCGCGGTGATCTCGAGCGAGGCCGAGCGGCCGGGTTCGGTGAGCGAGCCGGTGGCGAGGAAGGCCCCGCGCCACACGGCGGCGAGTTCCGCCTTCGACCCGGTGGTGAGGCGGTTGGGCAGACCG
>JAJYBG010000161.1 GCA_021779075.1 Actinomycetes bacterium
GGCTTCAAAGGCCCCGACCAGCAGAAGAAGGCGGGCGTGCTCTCCGGCGGCGAGCGCAACCGGCTCAACCTCGCGCTCACCCTCAAGCAGGGCGGCAATCTGCTGCTTCTCGACGAGCCGACCAACGACCTCGATGTCGAGACGCTCTCCAGTCTCGAGAACGCGCTGCTCGAGTTCCCCGGCTGCGCCGTCGTCATCACTCACGACCGCTGGTTCCTCGACCGCATCGCGACGCACATCCTCGCTTACGAGGGCACGGACGACGATCCGGCGCGGTGGTACTGGTTCGAGGGCAACTTCGAAGCCTATGAGGAGAACAAGATCCAGCGCCTCGGCCCCGATGCGGCGAAGCCGCACCGCAGCGCCTACCGCAAGTTGACCCGAGATTAGGGGGGCCCCGTGACCGAACGCCTTCACGTTGATATCCAGATGCGCTTCAGCGATCTGGACGCCTACGGCCATGTCAACAACGTCGCCGTGCTGCGCTTCCTCGAGGATGCCCGCGTTCAGGTCTTCTGGACCGGGGACGCCTTCCACGACGGCGGCCATACGGTCGCACCGTACCCGACTGCGGTGCTCGACTCGAAGGCGGGCGAGGGCACGCTGACGCTGCTCGCCCACCAGGAGATCGAATACCTGCAGCCCATCCCGCCGATGCGCGCGCCGGTCGACGTCCAGATGTGGTTCGGCCCCATCGGGGGCGCGAGCCTCAAGGCCTACTACGAGGTGCACTCGCCGGTCTCCAGCCCCGAGGACATCACTTACGCGCGCGCGGAGACGACCCTGGTGCTGGTGGATGCGGCGACCGGCAAGCCGCGCCGCGTCACGGCGGAGGAGCGTGCGGCGTGGGAGCCGTTCATCGGCGAGCCGATCCGGTTCCGCCGCTAGGTCCGCTGCTGCGCTACGGAAACACCCGTGCATCGGCCGGGGCGCTCGCGGCAGGGCACGAGGCGGCTGCTCGGCCGTGACGGCCCCGGTCGCCGTGGAGAGCACGTTCGCGGCCGCCCCCTTCGCGGTCGCCGTCACGAGCACGGGGCAGGGGGAAGCACTGCACCGCGCTGTACTGCGCCGCACGGCGACGCCCACCGTACCTCAATGCTGGGGTACGCGGATCATGCCCTCCTGGGCGACGGACGCCACGAGGCGGCCGTCCTGGTAGATCCGCCCGGTCGACAGCCCGCGGCCGCCCTGTGCGCTGGGGGATTCCTCGACGTAGAGCAGCCACTCGTCGGCGCGCGCCGGACGGTGCCACCACATGGCGTGGTCGAGGCTCGCCAGCTTGATGCCGGGTGTCGTCCACTGCACCCCGTGTGGCCGCGTGATCGGCTCGAGGATCGTGAAGTCGCTGGCGTAGGCAATGGCCGCGCGGTGCAGCACCTCGTCATCGGGCATCGGTCCGGCGGCGCGAGCCCAGACGGCCTGGTGCCCGATGCGCTCGCCGGGTACGTCGAAGTAGACGGGGCCGGGAACGCGGCGGATCTCGAAACCGGGGTCGCGCGTCCGCCCCTCTGCGCCCGGGTGGTCGCTCGATCCGAGCAGTTCGGCGTCGCTCGGCAGCTCGTCGGGGCCGGGCAGCCCTTCGGGCGCCGGCGTCTCGTGCTCGAGGCCGGGGTCGTGCGTCTGGAACGAGCAGATGCACGAGAAGATCGGCTGGCCGTTCTGGTAGGCCTGAGTCCGCCGGGTCGAAAACGACCGCCCGTCGTGGATGCGGTCCACGCTGATCGTGATGGGGAAGGTCACGTCGCCCGGTCTGAGGAAATAACCGTGCAGCGAGTGGATGAGCCGATCCGTCGGCGTCGTGCGGGAGGCGGCCACGATCGAGAGGCCCAGCACCTGCCCGCCGAACACGCGCCCGGTGGGCATCCACTGGCTCTCGGCGACGAACACGTCCTCGCTGGTGCGGGCCTCGCTGCTGTTGAGCTGGAGCGCCTTGAGCATCGTCGCGAGCGGATCCACCTCGGTAGTCTATGCACGCCATGCCAGCCCACTTCTCGCTCGTCGACGCTGTGGCTGCGGCCGATCTCCAGACCTTCCTGAAGCGCGCCGCGCGCCTCGATGACGCCGGTGCGGCGCGGCTCATCGCGGGCGGCGGGGTGCTCGCCGTTTACGTCGCCACGCAGCACCCGCGCGGCCTCTTCGACCCGACCGCGACGGTGCTGGGCCTGCGCACCTTCGAAACCGATGCGGCGATCGCGCTCGACGCGGTGGTGCCGCTGCGCGCGCTGCTCGACCGGCTGGCGCGGGCGCTGGAGGCCGGTATCGGCACCGGCGTCGGAATCCTGTTGCCCGCCGAGGTGGCGACCGCCGCGTGGGCCGGCGTCGCCCCGCCGCGCGGCGGCTGGGAGCGCGAGGACGATCGTGACGCGATCGAGCTCGCCGAGGCGGCGGCGAACCGGTCGGATGCCGCCGCGATGGCGCTCGTCGATCTCGGATTCCTCGGCCTCGAGCCCGTGGCGCTGTACCGTTCCGGCGCGTGGCTGCGGCTCACCACCGCGCGCGGCCACGTGCTCGCGAAGCCTTAGCCGGCGGCCCGCCTGACGGCGCTGGTGTCAGCGTCCCGCACGCCGCCCCATCACGTCTCGAAAGTGTTCACCATCGCGTGCGCGGCGCGCTCGAGGTAGTCCCAGAGCAGCGCGTCGTCGGCGGGCGGCAGGTCGAGCGCATCGACGGCCGCGCGCATGTGGACGAGCCAGTGATCGCGCGCCTCGGGGTTGATCCTGAATGCCGCGTGCCGCATCCGCAGCCGCGGGTGGCCGCGCTGGTCGCTGTAGGTGGTGGGGCCTCCCCAGTACTGCTCGAGGAACATCCGCAGCCGCTCCTCGGCCGCGGCGAGGTCCTCTTCCGGGTACAGCGGGCGCAGCACCGTGTCGGCGGCGACGCCTTGGTAGAACACCCGGGCGAGCGTCGCGAACGCCTCGTGCCCGCCGAACTGCTCGAAGTACGAGCGCGCGGTCTCGCTCATTTCTCGCCTCCTGGCGTCTTCGGCGTCTGCGCGGGCACGTGGCCGGTCGTGGTGCGTGTGCGCGGCGCGCGCACCGCCGGCGCCGGCTCGTTGCGGGTGACGACGACG
>JAJYBG010000162.1 GCA_021779075.1 Actinomycetes bacterium
CGAGGGCGACGAGGAGCTCTTCGTTGACGACATCCTCGCCGCCGCGGAGCAGGAGGCCGACGACCCGTCGTCGGAGCACCTCGCGGACCTCAAGCGCATCACTGCCGAGTACGCCAACTACCGCAAGCGCACCGAGGCGAACCGCGAGGTCGAGCGCGAGCGCGCGGTGAAGGATGCCGTCACGGTCATCCTCCCGGTGGTCGACGACCTCGACCGGGCGCAGAAGCACGGCGACCTCGACGGCGACAGCGCCTTCTCGACCATTGCCGCCAAGCTGCGCGACGCGATCGCGAAGCTCGGCCTCACCCCCTATGGCGAGGTCGGCGACGTCTTCGACCCCCAGCGTCACCAGGCGATCTTCCAGCAGCCGGTGCCGGGCGCGACCGAGACGACCGTCATCGATGTCGTCGAGGTCGGCTACACGCTCGGCTCGACGCAGGTGCGCCCAGCGAAGGTCGTCGTCGCCACGCCGGAGCAGTAAGGGAGGCCCGGATGGCCAGTCAGGACTGGTTCGACAAGGATTTCTACCAGGTTCTCGGGGTCGCCAAGGACATCTCGGCAGCCGAGCTGAAGAAGACCTACCGCAAGCTCGCCCGGCAGTACCACCCCGACTCGAACCCCGGGGACGCCAAAGCCGAGGCGCGCTTCAAGGAGATCAGCGAGGCGTACTCCGTCCTCAGCGATCCTGAGCAGCGCAAGGAGTACGACCAGGTCCGCGCCATGGGCTCCGGTGCCCGGTTCACTGCGGGCGGCGCGGGCGGCGGCGGGGGTTTCGAGGACGTCTTCGGCGGCATGTTCGGCGGCGGTCGGGCCGCGGGTGCGCGCGGCGGCGCCGAGTACGAGGACCTGCTGGGCGGGCTCTTCGGCACGGGCCGCTTCGGCCGCACCAGCGGCGGGTTCCGCGGATTCGGCGGGCCGACCCGCGGCGAGAACGTCGAGGCATCGGCGACGATCGCCTTCGACGCGGCGGTGAAGGGTGAGCAGATCACCCTCAAGGCCAGCGATGGCAAGCCCATCAAGGTGAAGATCCCCGCCGGGGTCGCCGACGGCCAGAAGATCCGGCTGCGCGGCCGCGGGCATCCCAGCCCCGACGGTGGCGAGGCGGGCGACCTCATCCTCACGGTCGCGGTCAAGAAGCATCCGGTCTTCGAGCGCGAAGGACTCAACCTGCGTGTCACCGTGCCGGTGACGTTCGCCGAGGCCGCCCTCGGCGCGACCATCGAGGTGCCGACCTTCGGCGGCGAGCCGGTGAAGCTCAAGGTCGCACCCGGCACCCCGAGCGGCCGGGTGCTGCGCGTCAAGGGTCGGGGCGTCTCGACCGGCAAAGAGGTCGGCGACCTGCTCGCCGTCGTCCAGGTCGCGGTGCCGACGCGCATGTCGGCCGATGCCGAGGCCGCTCTCAGGGAGTTCGCGGCGAAACTGCCGGACGAGAACCCGCGCGACGATCTGCTGGCCCGATCCAGGGGCTAGGGCATCCTATGGACATGGACGAGAACACGCCGGTCTTCGCGATCACCGCGGCCGCCGGGCTCACGGGGATGCACCCGCAGACGCTGCGGCAGTACGACCGGCTCGGGCTCGTCAGCCCGAAGCGCACTGCCGGGCAGTCGCGGCGCTACTCGATGCGGGATGTCGTGCAGCTGCGCGAGATCGCGCGTCTCGGCAGCGAAGGGGTGTCGCTCGAGGGCATCCGCCGCATCCTCGAACTCGAGAACCGCGTCGTCGAGCTCGGCTCGCGGGTGCGCGAGCTCGAGGCGGCGCTCGCCGACGAACTGCTCGGCCGCTCGGGTCGTCGGGTGTGGGCGTCGGATGCCTCCGGCGAGGTCGTGCCGATGCGCGCCGGCCAGCGTGCGCGCCGCAATCAGGTCGTCGTGTGGCGGCCTCCGCTGATCGGCTGATGACCGGCGCGTCCACGCTGCCTGCTGCGCGGTACTTCATCGCCGCGAGCCGGCTGCGGCCGGGCCTCGACGGCGGCTACACCGTCGCGACGATGAATCGCGCACGGCACTTCGCCGCGGAAGGCGGAGTCCAGCCGACCTTGCTCACCTTTGAGCCGGCGCCGCAGGACGGCGTGCTCGAGGGCTTCGCCGCACTGGGACTGGCCGCTCCTGAGACGCCGATGCGGAACCTCTTCGCCGAGGTGCGGGCACGGCCCGCCCTCGTGCGCGGCGCCGCGCTTCACCCGCGGCGTGACGCGGACGAGTCCGACCCCGCCCGCGCCACGACGGTCTACGCCGAGGACGGGTCGCCGCTGCTGCGGCTGCCGTTCACGGCCCGGGCGGACTGGCACCGCGCCGATGCCGACATCGTCGTGCTCGCACCGGACGGCGTGGCGCTCGGCGCCCTGCGCGGCTGGGGCGAGCTGTACCGGCTCTGGGTCGACGCGGTCGTCGCCGAGGGGGCGGCGAGCGGCATCCCGGCCGTCGTCATCGCGGAGGCCAAGCAGGTGGGCGAGCTGCTCGCGGCCGGCGAGCGCGACTACGCGCTCCTCCACACCGTGCACAACGTCCACACCGCCGACCCGTATCGCTGGGATTCCCCCCTCGAGGCGCTCTGGCAGGGCTGGTTCGACGTCGCCGACCGCTTCGACGCGGTCGCGTGGCTCACCGAGCGGCAGCGCTCC
The DNA here is from genome assembly GCA_021779075.1 of Actinomycetes bacterium. Classification (GTDB taxonomy): domain Bacteria; phylum Actinomycetota; class Actinomycetes; order Actinomycetales; family Microbacteriaceae; genus Gryllotalpicola. The sequence goes on from JAJYBG010000162.1 coordinate 2,624, forward strand.
GACGCCGTGCGCCGGTTCGGCGATCACCCGGAGTGGGTCGTCATCCCGCATCCTGCGCCGCCGTCGCAACCGGATGCCGCTCCCGGGCGCGACCCGCTGCGCGCCGTCATGGTGGCGCGCCTCGTCGCCCAGAAACGGGTCGCGGACGCGGTGCGCGCCTGGCCGGCCGTGCTCGCGTCGCATCCGGGAGCGCGGCTGGAGGTCTATGGCGATGGGCCGGAGCGCGCCGCGCTCGAGACGCTCATCGCCGAGCTCGGTCTTCGCGAGGCTGTCACTCTGCACGGGTATGTCCCGCGCGCATCCGATCAACTCGCCTCGGCCGCCGTGCTCGTGCTGTCGAGTCGCCACGAGGGCCAGCCGCTGGTGGTCGCCGAGGCGCTCGCCACCGGCACGCCCGTTGTGGCCTACGACATCCCATACGGCCCGGCCGA
>JAJYBG010000163.1 GCA_021779075.1 Actinomycetes bacterium
CGGCGGCCCGGTCGCGAACCTGCTCATCGCCGTCGTCCTCATCTTCATCATCGGCGTGGGCATCGGGGTGCCGAGCGCGTCGACGACGCTGGCCTCGGTCGCCGAGTGCCTCAAGCCGGCATCCGCGTCGACTTCGGCGACATGCTCCTCGGGCGACCCGGCCGCCCCCGCGGCCGAGGCGGGGCTGCGCGCCGGAGACCGCATCGTCTCGGTGGACGGCACCCCGATCACGTCGTGGGATCAGCTCTCCGCCCTCATCCAGGGCGCGCCTGGAAAGACCCTGTCGGTCACCGTCGACCGCGCCGGCCAGACCGTTCCGCTGACCGTCACGCCGGAGCTCTCCCAGAAGCAGGTCGCGGATGCATCCGGCAACCTCACCACCATCGAGGCCGGCGTCATCGGCATCAGCCCTGGCGAGATGTACCTGCGCCAGAGCCCCGTGACCGTGCTGCCGATGACCGGCCGCGCCCTGCAGCAGATCACCGGTGTCGTCCTCGACCTGCCGAGTCGCATGGTTCAGGTGTGGAACGCGGCGTTCTCGAGCGCGCCGCGCGACCCCAATGGGCCGGTCGGGCTCATCGGCGTCGGGCGTTTCGCCGGCGACACGGCGGCGAACACCTCGCTGCCGGTCGTCGACCGGCTGTCGTGGCTGCTCAACATCCTCGCGACCCTCAACCTGTCGCTCTTCGTCTTCAACCTCATCCCGCTGCTGCCGCTCGACGGCGGTCACGTGCTCGGCGCGCTCTGGGAATGGGTGAAGCGCGGATTCTTCGCGGTGTTCCGCCGCGGAGCGAAGGCGAAGCCGGTCGACATGGCGAAGCTCATGCCGCTCACCGCGGTCGTGGTCACCGTGCTCATCGCGATGGAGCTGCTGTTGGCGTACGCCGATCTCGTCAAGCCGGTGACGGCCGGCTAACACCCGAGGCGCCTCATTTCGTGGTTCCTGCGCATGCCATGCCACGAATCGCGGCGGCTCGCTGAACGCCTTTGAAACCTAGGATTGACACCGTGCCCGCAATCAACCTCGGCATGCCCAAGGCGCCTGAAGTGCTCGCGCCGCGCCGGGCATCCCGCCAGATCAAGGTCGGCAAGGTGCTCGTCGGCGGGGATGCCCCCGTCAGCGTGCAATCCATGACGACGACACCGACGACGAACATCAACGCGACGCTGCAGCAGATCGCCGAGCTCACCGCCGCCGGCTGCGACATCGTGCGTGTCGCGGTGCCCAGCCGCGACGACGCCGAGGCGCTGCCCATCATCGCGGCGAAGAGCCAGATCCCGGTCATCGCCGATATCCACTTCCAGCCCGCCTACGTCTTCGCCGCCATCGACGCGGGGTGTGCGGCCGTGCGCGTGAACCCGGGCAACATCCGCAAGTTCGACGGCCAGGTCGGCGAGATCGCCCGCCGTGCGAAGGCGGCCGGAGTGAGCCTCCGCATCGGCGTCAACGCCGGATCGCTTGAGCCGAGCCTGCTGCAGAAGTACGGCAAGGCCACTCCGGAGGCGCTCGTCGAGTCGGCGGTGTGGGAGGCCTCGCTCTTCGAGGAGCACGACTTCCACGATTTCAAGATCTCGGTCAAGCACAACGACCCCGTCGTCATGGTCAAGGCATACCGCTTGCTCGCCGAGCGCGGCGACTGGCCGCTGCACCTCGGCGTCACCGAGGCCGGCCCCGCGTTCCAGGGCACGATCAAGAGCGCGACGGCGTTCGGCATCCTGCTCGCCGAGGGCATCGGCGACACCATCCGCGTCTCGCTCTCGGCCCCGCCGGTCGAGGAGGTCAAGGTCGGCCTGCAGATCCTGCAGTCCCTCAACCTGCGCGAGCGCAAGCTCGAGATCGTGTCATGCCCGTCCTGCGGGCGCGCCCAGGTCGACGTCTACACGCTCGCCAACAGCGTCACCGAAGGACTGCAGGGCATGAGCGTGCCGCTGCGCGTCGCCGTGATGGGATGCGTCGTCAACGGCCCCGGCGAGGCGCGCGAGGCCGATCTCGGCGTGGCATCCGGCAACGGCAAGGGGCAGATCTTCGTGCGCGGCGAGGTCGTCAAGACCGTGCCCGAGAGCGAGATCGTCGCGACGCTCATCGCTGAGGCGAACCGCCTCGCCGACGAGATGGGCGCCGATGGTGCGCTCGGCGAGCCTGTCGTCACCGTCGGGCACTGAGGCCCGAGTGTCGGCGTTCCGCGGTATCCCGGCGCATGGCGGAGCACCGGCTCGCCACCCGGTGGATCGATGAGCGCTCTCGACGCCGTTGCGCGCGTCCTCGATCTGGCCGACCGCGTCCTCGAGCCGGTGGAGCCGCTGCTCAAGTTCCTCGACGTCGTCGGGGCGGGGAGGCAGGCACGGCGTCGCGGCGACGAGGAGGCGGTCGAGAGCGGGCGGGTGCGGCGCGCGTTCGCCGCGGTCATGGTTCTGCTCGCCGTCGTCGCCGCAGTCGACTTCGTCGCCGCGATCGTGGCGTTCAGCCTGCCCGAGGTGTCGTGGCTGCCGCGGATGCGCAGCGTCATCGTGCTGCTCATCACGCTGTCGCTGTTCTACTTCGTGTGGCGCTCCTCGGCGGGCTATTGGTGGGCGTATTCCCGGCTGCGGCTGTTCAGCATCGTCTTCCCCGTCGTGACTGCGGTGCTGGCGCTGATCCCGGGGCTGTATCCGACGTGGATGACCGTCGAGCAGCTCGCCGTCTGCGTCGTGCTCGTCGCGGTCGCGGTCATCCTCTTCAGCGCGCCGCTGCGACAGGCGTACCCCAGGCCGGAGCGGCACGCGCGTCCGGTCGAGGAGATCTCGGACTAGCGACGGGGCGCCAGGTGCGCCGATGACCGCGGCGATCGCTTCGAGGATTCCGCCCCTTCCCGCCCGAAAGCGGGCGGAATCCTCGACGGGGATGCTGACGGGCAGGGCAGCGGGCTACGACCGCGGGGTGACGTAACACCTCGTGTGCTGCTGGTCACGTCGCAATGGTGCCAAAACGGTACGACATTGTCGCCAATAGGCTTGACGCCGTGCCGACCCGCCTTTCCCAGTACTTCCTGCGCACCCTGCGCGA
>JAJYBG010000164.1:0-512 GCA_021779075.1 Actinomycetes bacterium
CGAGGCCATTGCCGGGCGCACCCGGCCGCTGCTCGTCATCGACCTCGGCCTGCCGCGCAATGTCGACGCCGCCGTCGACGAGCTCGCCGGCGTCACCCTGCTCGACCTCGCGACGATCTCGTTGCACGCGCCGCTCGACGAGCTCCAGGCCACCGACGACGCCCGCGGGATCGTCGGCGATGCCGCCACCGAGTTCGCCGCCAAGGCGGCCGAGCGCGACGTCGAGCCCGCGCTGGTCGCGTTGCGCGAGCGCATCCTCTCGCTGGTGGATGCCGAGGTCGAGCGCCACCGGCATCGTGAGAGCGCAGCAGACATCGAGCGCGCACTGCGCCATTTCGCGGGCGTACTGCTCCACGACCCGAGCGTTCTGGCCCGCGAACTCGCCCGCGCTGGAAGAGCCGACGACTTCGTCGACGGCCTGCGCGCGGTGTTCGGGGTCACGCCCCCAGAGGGCCCGGCGAGCGCCGATCGAGGCGCCGGCGGCGAGGAATCGGGCGCGGCGGAAGCCGTCT
>JAJYBG010000164.1:522-3040 GCA_021779075.1 Actinomycetes bacterium
GCGGCGTGGCAAACAAGAGTACATATCACCTGAAAAGGGAGGGTTGCATGGACCTGAGGACACGCCAGCCGGGGGCAGCCGGCCGCCGCTCGAAACGGCGTGGTCGGCGAGGAATCGGGCGCGGCGGAAGCCGTCTCCTAGACCGCCTATGCTTTCCCCAAGCGGGCCGCACCTGGCGCCGCGGAGGGGAGACCGAGGTCATGTCGGCGCCGATCACCGAGTCCATTCCGATCCCGTACGAGGTCGAGACCCTCTCGACCGAACGCCTCGCGCTCGTGCCCATGACCCTCGACGAGGTGACGGAGGCGCACAGCCCGCTCGCGCGCTCGCGCACCGTCACGAAGTACCTCCGCTGGGAGGTGCGCGACCACGACGACGAGGCCGACAGCAGGAGCGTGCGCAAGCGCCTCGCCCTCAGCCACATCACCCGGCAGGGCGACGGCTTCGTGTGGCGCGTCGAGTTCGCAACGCCCGACGGCGAGCAGGGCGCGGAGATCGGCGACGTGAGCGTCTTCGCCAAGAGCCTGCGCAACAAGCAGTTCGAGATCGGCTGGGTGTTCCACCCCGCCATCCACGGGCGCGGTCTTGCGACCGAGGCGGCGCAGAAGGTGCTCGAGATCGTGTTCACGAAGCTCGGCGCGCATCGCGTCTACGCCGAGCTCGACACCCGCAACGAGGCGTCCGGGCGGCTCTGCAGCGTCCTCGGAATGCGGCAGGAGGCCGTGCTCAAAGAGCGCGAACTCGTTGCCGACGAATGGCATGACGTGGCGATCTACGCCATTACCGAAAGCGAATGGGCTGCCCGAGCCGCATAGGGGTCAGCTCCCGGCAGGTTCGCTGCGCGGGCGGCGGCCGATCGCCCGACCTCGCCGGCGTGCCCGGGCTACCGGCCGCCTACGCGCCGATGAGGCGGGCGGCGAGGTACGCCTGCAGCTCGGTGATCGGGACGCGGTCCTGCGCCATGGTGTCGCGATCGCGCACGGTCACCGCGCCGTCCTCGAGCGAGTCGAAGTCGACCGTGACGCAGTACGGGGTCCCGATCTCGTCCTGACGGCGGTAGCGGCGGCCGATGGCCTGCGTCTCGTCGTAGTCGATGCTCCACACCGCGCGGAGGGAATCCGCGATCTCGGCCGCGAGCGGCGTGAGCGTGTCCTTCTTCGACAGCGGCAGCACGGCGACCTTGTACGGCGCGAGACGTGCGTCGAGGCGCAGCACGGTGCGGGTCTCGGTCTCGCCCTTGGCAGTGGTGACCTCCTCCTCGTCATACGCCGAGAGGAGGAAGGCCATGAGCGAGCGGGTGAGGCCGAAGGACGGCTCGATGACGTAGGGCACCCAGCGCTCGTTCGTCGTGGGGTCGAAGTACGAGAGGTCTTTGCCCGAGTCGCGGGTGTGGTTGATGAGGTCGAAGTCGGTGCGGTTGGCGATGCCCATGAGCTCCCCCCACTCGTCGCCGGCGAATCCGAACCGGTACTCGATGTCGATGGTGCGGTCGCTGTAGTGCGCACGGTCGCCATCCGGCACCTCGTAGCGACGCAGGTCCTCCGCGCGCAGGCCCAGGTCGAGGAACCATCTCTCGCAGTCGTCGACCCAGCGCTCGAACCAGGCGGGGGCGTCCGCGGGCGGGGTGAAGAACTCGATCTCCATCTGCTCGAACTCGCGGGTGCGGAAGATGAAGTTGCCCGGCGTGATCTCGTTGCGGAACGCCTTGCCGATCTGGCCGATGCCGAAGGGCGGCTTCTTGCGGCTCGTCTGCAGCACGTTGGCGAAGTTGACGAAGATGCCCTGTGCGGTCTCGGGGCGCAGGTAGTGCAATCCGGATTCGTCCTCGATGACGCCGAGGTACGTCTTGAGCATGCCCGAGAACTGGCGGATCGGCGTCCACTTGCCGACGATCTTGGGGTTCTCGGGGTCGGGGATGTCGTCGAGGCCGTTCACCGGCGGATGGCCGTTGACGCGCTCGTACTCCTCGAAGAGATGGTCGGCGCGGTAGCGCCTGTGCGTCGTCAGCGACTCGGTGAGCGGGTCATTGAACGTCGCGACGTGACCGGATGCCGACCACACCGGCGTCGGCAGGATGACGGCCGAGTCGAGGCCGACCATGTCGCCGCGCCCCTGGACGAACGTCCGCCACCACTGGCGCTTGATGTTCTCCTTGAGCTCCACGCCGAGGGGACCGTAGTCCCACGCCGAGCGGGTCCCGCCGTAGATCTCGCCGGACTGGAAGACGAATCCCCGGTTCTGAGCGAGCGCGATGACGGAGTCGAGGCGGGATTCAGCCATAATCTGCAATCCTACCGAGGGGCCCTGGTCGCCAACGCGGCCGCCGCCGAGCGCGGCGGCCGGTTCACCAGATGGTGACGCGGTCGGGCGCGGGCAGGAAGAGCGCGTCGCTCTCCGCCACTTCGAAGGCGTCGTAGTACGCATCGATGTTGCGCACGATCTGGTTGCAGCGGAACTCGGTCGGCGAGTGCGGGTCGATCGTGAGCAGGCGGATCTGCTCGGCATCCCGTCGCTTCTC
>JAJYBG010000165.1 GCA_021779075.1 Actinomycetes bacterium
CGATCTACGGAGGCACGTACAACCTCTTCAAGTACACGCTCGGAAAGCTCGGCATCGACGTGACCTTCGTCGAGAACCAGGACGACGCCGACGAGTGGCAGCGCGCCGTGCGCCCCAACACGAAGCTGTTCTTCGCCGAGACGGTCGGCAACCCGAAGATCAACATCCTCGACATCGAGAAGGTCGCGGGCGTCGCGCACGCCAGCAGCCTGCCGCTCATCGTCGATAACACGATCGCGACGCCGTACCTCATCCGCCCGTTCGAGCACGGCGCCGACATCGTCGTCCATTCGGCGACGAAGTTCCTCGGCGGCCACGGCACCACCATCGGCGGCATCATCGTCGACGGCGGCCGTTTCGAGTGGTCGAAGAACGTTGACAAGTTCCCCGGCCTCACCGAGCCCGACCCCTCGTATCACGGTGCGAGCTACACGACCGCCGTCGGCGACGGCCTCGCCTACATCATCAAGGCGCGCGTGCAGCTGCTGCGCGACCTCGGCTCGGCCATCGCGCCGTTCTCGGCCTGGCTGCTGCTGCAGGGCATCGAGACGCTGTCCCTGCGCATCGAGCGCCACGTGCAGAACACCCAGGAGATCGCGGAGTTCCTCGAGAACCACCCCGACGTCGCCTCGGTGAACTACTCGGGCCTGCCGACCAGCCCCTGGTACGCCGCCGCCAACAAGTACGCCCCCAAGGGCGTCGGCGCGGTGCTGTCCTTCGAACTCAAGGGCGGCGTCGACGCCGGCCGCGCGCTCGTCGACAGCGTCACCCTGTTCAGCCACCTGGCGAACATCGGCGACGTCCGCTCGCTCATCATCCACCCCGCCTCGACGACCCACTCGCAGCTCACCCCCGAGCAGCAGCTCACCACCGGCGTCACGCCGGGCCTGGTGCGCCTCTCGGTCGGCATCGAGAACGTCGAGGACCTCAAGGCCGACCTCGAGCGCGGCCTCGCCGCCGCCCGCACGGTCTCGACCGCGAGCGCCGGCGCGTAGCCGCCCGAAGCGCACCGAAGCGGCCGTCCCTCACGGGGCGGCCGCTTCGTAATGTGACGGACTCCGCCCCCGCGTCCGCGAGAATCGATCCATGGATTGGCAGACCGCCGAGGACAGCGCACCGTCGGAGTTCATCACCGACGCCCTCGCGCGCACCGTCCTCGGCAAGCCGCCCGCCACCGGCGCCTGGCGCGAGAGCGATCCGGCCGGCGACCGGCACTTCGCGCCGCTCGGCGCCTTCGAGTTCGAGAGCGGCCAGCGCCTGCCGTTCGCACGTATCGCCTACGAGACCTGGGGTGCGCTCAACGCGGATGCCTCCAACGCCGTCCTCGTCCTCCACGCCCTCACCGGCGACAGCCACGTCACCGGGTCGGCCGGACCCGGGCACCCGACCGACGGCTGGTGGCCGGGCATCGTCGGGCCGGGTCTCGCGATCGACACCGAGCGCTGGTTCGTCGTCGCCCCCAACATGCTCGGCGGCTGCCAGGGCAGCACCGGCCCGGCGTCCGCCGCGCCCGACGGCGAGCCCTGGGGGGGGCGCTTCCCGTTCACGACGATCCGCGACCAGGTGAACGCGCAGGCGCGCTTCGCCGACGTGCTCGGCATCGCGCGCTGGGCGGCGGTCGTGGGCGGCTCGATGGGCGGGATGCAGGCGCTGGAGTGGGCGGTGTCCTACCCCGAGCGGGTGGCGCGCGCCGCGATCATCGCCGCTCCCCCGCTCACCATGGCCGACCAGATCGGCCTCAACCTGGTGCAGCTCGAGGCGATCGAGAACGACCCGCGCTTCCGTGGCGGCGACTACTACGACGCCCCCGACGGCGAGGGCCCGCATCGCGGCCTGGCGCTCGCCCGCCGCATCGCGCTGCTCAACTACCGCAGCCCCGACGAGCTCAACGGGCGCTTCCAGCGCACCTGGCAGAGCGGCATCAGTCCGCTCGGCGCCGGCGGCCGGTACGCGGTGGAGTCCTACCTCGACTTCCACGGCAATCGCTTCACCCGGCGCTTCGACGCGAACAGCTACATCACCGTCGTCCAGGCGATGAACTCGCACGACGTGAGCCGCGGGCGCGGTTCGGTGGCCGAGGCGCTCGCCCGCGTCACTGCGAGGACGCTCGTCGTCGGCATCGACTCGGACCGGCAGTTCCCGCTCGAGGGCCAGCGCGAGATCGCCCGGGCCGTGCCCGGCAATATCGACGGCGATGTGCCGGCGATCATCTCCTCGGCGTTCGGCCATGACGGATTCCTCATCGAGGAGGAGCGCGTCACCGCGCAGCTCCGCCGTCTTCTCGACGACTGAGCGCGGGCGGCGCGGCCCCGCCGCCACCCGGGACGCAGGTCGCGGGACGCAGGTCGCGGGACGCGGGACGCGGGACGCGAATAGAGTGGAGTGCCCACCGATCTCCAGGAGCGTCATGCCCCGAATCCTCCTAGAGCGCGATCGCCTGCTCTCCACGGGCGCCCGCGCTCTGGGTCTCGTCGCGGCGATCGTCGCCGCCGTCTGTCTGTCGCTGCCGGGTGCGAGCGTCAGCGTTCCGGGCCAGATCGCCGCCGTCGCGCTTCTCGTCGCCGCGGGCGTCGGCTTCGCCTGGCGACTCGAGTTCGTCTCGACGGTGCTGTGGGCCGTGCTCATCGACGCACTGGCTTTCAGCGCCCTCGTCGTCGTCGCGCTCGCCTTCGGCCCGCTCAACACGGCGACGGCCTACGCGGTGCCCTGGATCGTCGGGGGCGTCATGGCGGCGCCGGCGATCGTGCTCATCACGAGCCCGCCGCGCATCGCGCTCTGCGCCACGACGTTCGTCTTCGCGATGGCCGGGCTCGGCTTCGCGGCGCGCGGCGATGCCTCCCTCATCACGCGTATGGTCGCGTTCTCGTTGGCGGGCTGGTTCTTCGGCGTCGTCCTCGCCGTGTGGATCGGCCGCATCGTGCCGCAGACGATCGTGCGCATCGCGAGCATGAGCGAGGCGTACCGCGCGGAGCGTCTCGCCAGCGAGACCGAGGCGCGCCGCCGCCAGGGGGCCCGG
>JAJYBG010000166.1 GCA_021779075.1 Actinomycetes bacterium
AAATATCACGGCGGCAAGGACTTCCTGCTCGTGAAGAGCAAGTCGCGCGAGGCGGTCGTCATCGAGATCCAGCAGCCCGGCACGGGCCCCGAGGTCGCCGAGGGGTTCTCGCGGGTGCTCATCTCGACGAACGTCGCCGCCGAGCTGGTCGAGGCGCTTCGCGGCTAGACATCGGAGGCGGTTCGACCCGCTGCGCTCGGCCCACGAAGAAGGCGGCGATCACGATCATGCCGCGAGCCGAGGGGGTTCGGAGGTCTCGAGCGCGCCTCGTCGCGGGGGCTCTGCGCACGGGCGGGCAGGCGCCGCACAGGCATCGCCGGTAGCGTGGAGCCTCGTTATGTCTGTCCTGGTCATGATCCCCACCTACAACGAGCGCGAGAATGTCGAGCGCATCGTCGCCAGGGTTCGTGCGGCGGTCCCCGAGGTCGATGTCGTCGTCGTCGATGACAACTCGCCGGACGGCACCGGGGCGCTGGCCGATGCGCTCGCCGCGGCGGATCCGCAGGTGCACGCCATCCACCGCCTCGTCAAGGACGGTCTCGGGGGCGCGTACCGCGAGGCGATGCGCTGGGCCATGGCACAGGGCTACGACGTCGTGGTCGAGATGGATGCCGACGGCTCGCACCAGCCCGAGCAGCTTCCCCGCCTGCTCGACGCCATCGCGGCCGGGGCCGATCTCGTGCAGGGCTCCCGCTGGGTCTCCGGCGGCGAGGTCGTCAACTGGCCGCTGAGCCGTCGCATGATCTCGCGCGGCGGCAGCGGGTACGCGCGCACCGCGCTCGGGATCCGCGTCAAGGATGTCACCGGCGGCTATCGTGCCTTCCGCACCGCCGCGCTCGCCCGGATCGACCTCGACGAGGTGCGCTCGCAGGGCTACTCGTTCCAGATCGACATGCTCTGGCACTTCATCCGCGCCGGGTTCACCGTGCGCGAGGTGCCCATCACCTTCATCGAGCGCGAGTACGGCGCATCCAAGATGAGCACCCGCATCGTCGTCGAGGCGATGCTGCGCGTCACGGGATGGGGGTTCAAACGCCTCGTCTCCGGCCGCCGTCCGGCAGCCGGGCCCGCCAGAGACCCGCGGAACCCGGAATCAGAAGTCGTCGGCTGACGCCGTCGGGACGATGATCGCGCGCGCCAGTGTGTGGAAGTGCAGCGTGAAGCCGAGCACGGCCGGAGTCGATTCGGGGTCGAGGTCGAGCCGGTCGACGTCGAGCGCGTGCACGACCGTGAAGTAGCGGTGCACCCCTGTGCCGGCCGGCGGTGCCGCGCCGGTGTAGTCGCGGGTGCGGATCTCGTTCTTCAGCGTCAGCGCGCCGACCGGCAGCTCTCCGGTGAGGGAGCCGACGCCTTCCTTGAGTTCGGTGACCTCGGCGGGGATGTTGTAGACCGCCCAATGCCAGAAGCCCGAGCCCGTCGGCGCGTCCGGGTCGTAGATCGTCACGGCGAAGCTCTTCGTCTCGGCGGGGAAGCCGGACCAGGCCAACTGCGGCGAGACGTCCTGCCCGCCGACGCCCGCATTGCGGTACTTCAGCGGCCACGGGCGATTGTGCCCGGCAGAGCTGCTCGTCACCGAGAACACGCCCACTTCGCGCAGCTCCGACAGCTCTTCGTACGGGTCGTGCCAGGTCATAGTCGCGAGCCTAACGCGCTCGCCACGGTGCTCAGCGCAGTGTCCTGGTCGACCCCGAGGGAGGCGGCGAGGCGGGCGTACTCGGCGGCGGCGGATTGCAGCGCCCTTGCCACCGGATCGCCCTGCGCCGCCACGAACGTGCCCCGCCTGCCGAAGGTCTCGATGATGCCGTCGACCTCGAGGAGCTTGTAGGCCCGGGCTGCAGTGTTCACGGCGATGCCGAGATCGGCGGCGAGGGCGCGCACCGTCGGGAGCGGTGTACCGGCAGCGAACCGGCCCTCGCGCACCCCGTCCACGACCTGCTGGCGCACCTGCTCGGAGGGAGGCACGGGACTCTCCGGGTCGATGCGCATGCGGGCCTCCTCGCCAAGACGACGGAGACCACGCTATGCCTTCTCGACGCGAGCGCCGAGGCCGGATCCGGGTGCGGGGGCGTCACCAGCTGCCGCCTCCGTTGCTGGCCGACTTCATTTCGGTGCCGTTCGGGGCCACCACCCACCAGATGCCCTGCGCACCCTGTCCGGAGACGTCGCCGGGCGCTCCGTCACCGGCGTAGGTGTAGACCGGGAGGCCGTCGATGGTGATCTGCTGTTTGCCGCTCGCCGCCGGGATCGTCCCGACCGTGCCGGTCACCCCATGCACCGTCGGCGTGGCCGACGTCGTCGTCACGGGCGGCCACGCGTTCGCGCAGGCCCCGGTGCAGACGCTCGCCCGCTCGCCCTTCACATCGCGGTCGTAGAAGTAGACCGTCATCCCGATGCCGTCGACGACGATCGTGCCGAGCGAGGTCGACGCCGTCGAGAGGTCGGCAGCGCCGACGGATGTCGAGGAGCTCGGTGTCTGCGACGACGACGCCGCGCCGCCTCCGTAGCCGGGACCTGCTCCGGCGCAGCCGGCGAGAACCGATGCCGCGAGCGCTGCGGCGAGAATGGCGATGATCCGTTGCGTCTTCATGCCGAATACACGAACGAGTCGCCGGTCGGGTTCAACCGCTCAACCGAGCGGCGATGCCAGCAGCACCGCGCCGGTGGTGAGGTCGCGCACCTGCGCGGCGACGAGCCGGCCGGCGGGCAGCCCGATCGAGCCCTCGGTGCGGGCGGTCTGCCCGGCCGTGGCCGCCCACGATGACACGAGCGTCGCCGCGCCCGCCGCGTCGACGACGTAGAGGCCATAGCGGCCGGACGCGGGGTAGCCGGCGGGCTGCGCGGCGTAGGAACACTCCATGTCGATGCGGGTGCCCCACGGCTCGGCCGTCAGCGCGACGGAAGCGACCAGGGGCGAGGGCGTCACCGCGGCGAGCGCGACCTCCGCGCTCGGACGCAACCCGGCCCCGATGAGCGGCGGCGCCGCGAGGGCGACGATCGTGGCGAC
>JAJYBG010000167.1 GCA_021779075.1 Actinomycetes bacterium
ATGGGCTGGCGACGAGCCGGTCGGAGGGAGATGGCGATGAAGCGGATCATGGCGGCCGTTGCGCTGGTGTGCGCTGCTGCGCTCGGGACGCCGATCGCCGCATCCGCGGCCCCGAAGCCTGCGGTGCTGGCCACCGCGCTCCCGGCGGGCACGGTGAGCATCACCGGCATCACCACGCTCGGGCGCACCTGGACTGCGACCCCGAAGAGCTGGCCGAGCGGCACACGGTTCACCTACGCCTGGTACGACGGCACCACCAGGATCGGTACCGCTCGCACGTATTCGCCGACATCGTCTCGGCTCGGCCACTCGATCAAGGTCACCGTCCACGGCAGCGGCAGCGGTGTCTACACCGGCAGCGTCTCGGTGAGGAGCGCGATCGTGCGGGTGCAATCCGCCAGCCCGCTCTACGGCGTCCCGTGGCCGTGGGCGGCGGATGACGGCACCAACTGGGATGCCGGACTGACGGCCGCGTACCGGTCGTCGTCGAGGGCCGACAAGAAGCAGCTCGCGAAGATCCTCACACAGCCGCGAGTGGTGTGGTTCACGTCGGCGCAGAGCCCCGCCTGGACCGCAGCCGCGCTCCAGCACTACATCGCGGCGACGCAGAAGGGCGATAAGCGCGCCCTGGTGCAATTCGCGGTGTTCGGGGAGTTCCCGGATTCCGCGGGCGGCGAGGCCGGACGCAACACGCCGCTCACCAGCAGGCAGAAGACCGCATACCGCACCTGGATCGACGCGATCGCGAGGGCGCTCGGGCAGACCAAAGCGGCGATCATCCTGGAACCCGACCTCGCGCTCGACGCGCCACCGAACAACGCGGGCGACGAGAGGGTCGCCGACCCCGCCGCGCGCGAGGCGCTCGTGCGGTATGCGGCGCAGAAGCTCGCCGGCGACAAGAACGCAGCGATCTACCTCGACGCCGGCGACTCGGACTGGCTCGCCGTGAGCAAGGAGGTGCCGGTGCTGAAGGCCGCCGGCATCCAGTACGTGCGCGGCTTCGCGCTCGGTGCGACGCACTACGCCTCGATCGCCGACGCCGTCTCCTACGGCACGGCGCTCGCGGGTGCTCTGAAGAAGGCCGGCTTCCCCTCCAAGCACTTCGTCGTCGACACCGCGGACAACGGCAAGGCGTTCACCTGGCTCCGATACAACGCGAAGTACGGAGCCGCCTCCTTCGACAACGCGAAGGCGTGCGCATCGAAGACCTCGCCGCCGCCGTGCGTGACGCTCGGGGCGAAGCCGACATACCGGGTCGCCGACTATGCGGCCGCACACCTCACTGCGGCGCAGAAAACCAAAGCGGCAACCTACGTCGACGGATTCCTCTGGTTCGGCCGGCCGTGGCTCGACTACCAGGCCTGGCCCTTCGACAAGGCTCGCGCCGTCAAGGTCGCCACGACGACGCCGTTCCAGTAAGCGCAGGCGTCAGCGCGCCCACACGCGTTCCCCGCCGAGCCACGTCTCCCGCACCCCGGTACGCGCGATCTCGTCGGCCGGGCCGCCGAACGGGTCCCGGTCGAGGACCGCGAGGTCGGCGAGCGCACCGACTTCGAGTCGTCCGGAGTCGTCATAGCCGAGCGCAGCAGCCGAGCCGGCGGTGTACGCCGCGAGCGAGGTGGCAAGGTCGATCGCCTGCTCGGGGTGCAGGATCGGATCGGGTGTCCTGCCGATCTCGGCGCGGTTGACGGCGACATGGATGGCAGCGAACGGATCGGCCCGGGTGACCGGCCAGTCGCTGCCCTGGGCGAGGCGGGCACCGGAATCCCGCAGCTCGCGCAGCGGATACTGCCGATCGAAGGTGTAGTCGTCGACGAACGGCCGGGTCAGCTCCAGGTCGCCCTCATCGAGGGCGGCCCACAGGGTCTGCAGGTTGGCGATCGCACCGAGGCGCGCGAAGCGTGGGACATCCTGCGCGGCGACGAACTGGAGGTGGGCGAGCTGGTGGCGCTGCTGGGTCGGGCCGCCCGGAATCGCGTCGAGCGCGTCGAGCGCGGCGGTGACCGCACGATCGCCGAGAGCGTGGAAGTGCACGCTGAACCCGGCGGCGTCGAGGGCGGCCACAGAGTCGGGCAGCGCGGCAGGGTCGACGAAGGTGAGGCCGAGGTTGCCGGTGGCGTGGCCGTGGCCGTCGAGGTACGGGTGCGAGAGCGCGGCCGTGAAGTTCTCGACGACGCCGTCGATCATGATCTTGACGTGGTCGCTGCGCAGCACGTCGGGCCGGCGGAGGGATTCCAGGCGGTCGCGCCTCGCGACGAGATCGGCGATCTGCTCGGCGCCGCGGTCGCGCTCCCACCACAGTGCGGCGGTGACACGGGCGCGCAGCACGTCGCGTTCGACGGCGTCGACGTACGCGCCGAAGATGTCGCTGACGCTGGCCGTGGAACCGACCCAGGCATCCTGCCAGCCGGTGATGCCGAGCGAAAGATAGTGGTCCTGCGCCGCGAGAAGCCCGCGCACGGCGACGTCGCGGTCGACCTGCGGCAGCACGTCGTAGAGCAGGTTCGAGGCGCCTTCGTGGAGGTATCCGGTCGGCTCACCGTGCGCATCGCGTTCGACGATGCCGTCGGCGGGGTCGGGGCTCGATGCGGTGATGCCGGCGCGGTGGAGTGCCGCGGAGTTCGCCCAGGTGCCGTGGTGGTCACGACTCTGCAACGCAGCGGGACGGTCGGACACGACGGCGTCGAGCATCTGGCGCGTCGGGCGGCCGCCCGGGAAGTGCGCCATCGTCCACCCGCCGCCGAGGATCCAGGGCTGGGCGGGGTTGGCCGCGGCATAGACCGCGACGAGTGCGACGGCGGCGGCTGCGTCGGCGGCCCCGGTGAGATCGCACTGCAGCATCTCGACCCCGCCGAGGACGGGGTGGGCGTGCGCGTCGAGGAACGAGGGGATGAGCAGCCCGCCCTGCAGATCGACGATCTCACGCGCGTCGGCGCCGATCCGGTCCGCAGCCCCGGCGGCGACGATGCGGCCGTCGGCGACGGCGAGC
>JAJYBG010000168.1 GCA_021779075.1 Actinomycetes bacterium
GCATCGCCGACGCGATCACCGCGTTCGCCGGTTCGATGATGTTCGTCTACATCCACATCGTGCTCTTCGTGATGTGGATGCTCTTCCTCGAGCACAGCCCGTGGCCGACTCTCACGCTCGTCGTGTCGCTCGAGGCGATCTTCCTCTCGACCTTCGTCATGGTCGGGCAGAACCGGCAGGCCGCGTTCCAGCAGGCCAAGGCCGACCGCGACTACCAGGAGCAGGAGACCCTGCTCGTCGAGAACACCGATCTCACGCGGATCATTCACGAGCTGTCCCGGGAGATCCGCGATCGGGTCCTCGCGGAGGTCACCGCGCACGTCGCCGCCGAGCAGGCGAAACAGACCCCGCCCGCCGCGGAGAGCTGACCGGTTCGCCCTAGGAGTGCGCCTGCCGGTACGCGTCGATGACCGCGGCGGCGACCTTGCCGCGCTCGGACACCTCGATGCCGTTGGCCTGGGCCCACTCGCGCACGACGGTGTAGCCGGGGCCGGACTCGCCGCTCGGGCGCACCGCGGATGCCGCTCGGGCGCTCCGGCGGCCGCCGACCGCGCGGGCGACGGCGAGGTAAGGAGCGAGAGCGGACTCGAACGCGGCGCGGTTCGCGGCGGTGAGGTCGATCTCGTACGCCTCGCCGGCGAAGGCGAAGGCGACGGTTCCGCCGTCGTCGCCGTCGATGACCGTGCCGTCGAGATCGTCGATGAGTTGAACCGTCGTCCGCTTCATAGCGGCCACTGTATCCAAGGCCGGCTCGCGTACGCCGTGCCCGTGCTCCTCGCGATGGCGCGTGCCGCGCGGCCGCAGTCGCGGCGTGGCTCGATCAGACGGGCCACGGTGTGTGCGGCACGCGCTGGTGGTGCGGGAGCAGCGTTCTCGCGAATCGTCTGCCGGGTCGCGGTAGATCCACCTACACTGGCCAGCATGGACTCCGACGAGACGCAGCCGACGACCCCTTCCGAGGAATCGAAGCGCAAGTTCCTCGAGGCCATCGAACGGAAGAAGCAGCAGGGCGCGAGCCGCAGCGGCGCCGGCGGAGCGGATTCCGGCGTGCACGGCGTCCACACCCGCATCGGCGGCAAGCGCGAGTTCCGCCGCAAGAGCGGCGGTTGACGCTCCACAGCGTGACGGGACTGGACCCCGCGTCGGCCTGGTCGTCGTCCTGATCCAGAAGCCGTCATGACGCAACCGGCGCGACTGCCTGCTCTTGCCCCGTGGTCGATGATCATCGGCTTCGGGTTCGTGAGCCTCGCGATCGACATGGTCTCCGACGGCGCGATCTCCGTCAGCGGTGCACTCCTGGAGCAGCTCGCGGCTACCGCGACGCTCGTGGGGCTGGTCACCGGCGGGGCTGAGGCCCTCGCTCTCATGCTGCGGCTGGTGACCGGGCCCTGGGCCGATCGCACCCGCGCCTACTGGGGCTTCGCCATCGCGGGATACAGCGTGTCGGCGATCAGCGTGCCGCTGCTGGCGCTGAGCCCGTTCCTCGGCGGCGCGGGACTCGTCGTCGCGAGCGTGCTGATCCTGCTGGAGCGCACCGGCAAGGCGGTGCGCGCGCCGGCGAAGACGGTGCTCCTCGCCGAGCCCGCCGAGGCGGTGGGGCTGGGCAAGGGCTTCGGCGTGCACAAAGTGCTCGACCAGGTGGGATCCTTCGTAGGCCCGCTCATCGTCTCCGCGATCACCGCGGCCGCGGGAGCACTGTGGCCGGCGTTTCTCGTGCTCATCGTGCCCGCCGGGTTCGCGATGGCACTGATCGCCTGGCTTCACGCGCGTGTGCCGGACGTCCGGGTCTACCGTGCCGCCGAGCTCGTCGGCACACCGACATCGGCCGACCCGACGAGCCCCGCCCCTGTAGTGCCCGCCTCGCGCGCAACTTTCGTGCTCTTCGCCGTCTTCGCCGCCCTCACCGAATTCGGCCTGTTGAGCTTCGGGGTGATCTCCTTCCACCTCGCCGCGGCCAATCTTGCGTCGGTCGCCGCGGTTCCGCTGGTCTATGCGCTGGGGATGGCCGTCGCAGCGCCTACGGCTGGTTTTCGGCCTTCCAGGGCGCGGGTGCCTTCCTGGGCGGGACCGTCGCCGGCGCCCTGTACGGCCAGACGACCACGCTGGTCGTCATCGTCGGCATCCTCCAGGCCGTGGCGTTCGGGCTTCTGCTCGTCCTGTTGCGCCGGCGCCCGCGAAAGACCACCCGAACCTCGTGACCAAACGCATCATGGCATCCAGGACCGATGGCGGGGGCATCCGTCGCCGGAGTATCTCCTCACCCGGTCTCCTTCGACATGATGCGCGAATCCGCGGCTCGCAGGCGGAGTGCGCCGGAAACGGCCCGGTCGGCCGAATCGACTGACGAACTCGCCTGCAACTGCCACGCCGGACTCTGCCTCACCGAACGCTCCACCGGCTCACCAGCACCCTCAGCAACACGTCCTCGGCGGGTCCCATCGCGCCCGGGCGGGGTCCCCCACGAACGTGTTATCTTTATGAACCAGTAAGTTCATTTCAGAGTGCAGAGGTCAGCGTGGACTTTCACGATTCACCCGAAGAAGCGGCCTTCCGCGCCGAAGTGCGCGAGTGGTTGAAGGCCAACGCCCAGCCCAGCAGCGGGGAAGCCGGCATGCTGTCGGAATCCGGTGACGAGGCGGAGTATCAGCGCAGGTCCCAGGAGTGGCAGGCGAAGAAGTTCGATGCCGGCTGGGCGGGCATCACGTGGCCGAAGGAGTACGGCGGCCGCGGCGGGACCCCGATCCAGCAGATCATCTGGGGTCAGGAAGCGGCCCACTACGACGCCCCCGACAGCGTCTTCGGCATCGGCATCGGCATGGGCGGGCCGACCGTCATGACGCACGGCTCCGACGAGCTCAAGGCCCGCCTGCTGCCTCGGCTGCTGCGCGGTGACGACATCTGGTGCCAGCTGTTCAGCGAGCCCGGGGCCGGGTCGGATGTGTCGGCGGCGCGCACGCGTGCCGAGCGTGACGGCGACGAGTGGGTCG
>JAJYBG010000169.1 GCA_021779075.1 Actinomycetes bacterium
GGACGAACGTCCGCCACCACTGGCGCTTGATGTTCTCCTTGAGCTCCACGCCGAGGGGACCGTAGTCCCACGCCGAGCGGGTCCCGCCGTAGATCTCGCCGGACTGGAAGACGAATCCACGGTTCTGAGCGAGCGCGATGACGGAGTCGAGGCGGGATTCAGCCATAATCGGCCATCCTACCGAGGGGCCCTGGTCGCCAGCGCGGTCGCCGCCGAGCGCGGCGCCCGGTTCACCAGATGGTGACGCGGTCGGGCGCGGGCAGGAAGAGCGCGTCGCGCTCCGCCACTTCGAAGGCGTCGTAGTACGCATCGATGTTGCGCACGATCTGGTTGCAGCGGAACTCGGTCGGCGAGTGCGGGTCGATCGTGAGCAGGCGGATCTGCTCGGCATCCCGTCGCTTCTCGCGCCACGCCTGCGCCCACGAGAGGAAGAAGCGCTGCGCGCCGGTGAGGCCGTCGATCACCGGCGGCTCCTCGCCGCCGAGCGAGAGCAGGTACGCCTGCCAGGCGATGCCGAGGCCGCCGAGGTCGCCGATGTTCTCGCCGATGGTCATGGCGCCGTTGACGTGGTATTCGGTGCCGACGAGCTGCGCGGGAACGAGTGCGTCGTACTGCGCGATGAGAGCGCGGGTGCGCACCTCGAAGGCCTCGCGGTCGGCATCCGTCCACCAGTTCTCGAGCTTGCCGTCGCCGTCGAACTGCGAGCCCTGGTCGTCGAAGCCGTGGCCGATCTCGTGGCCGATGACGGCGCCGATCGCGCCGTAGTTCGCCGCGGCGTCGCGGTTCGGGTCGAAGAACGGCGGTTGCAGGATGGCCGCGGGGAAGACGATGACGTTGTAGAACGGGTGGTAGTAGGCGTTGACCGTCTGCGGGGTCATCTCCCACTCCTCCTTGTCGACCGGTCGGCCCACGCGACCGAGCTGCCGGTTGAACTCGAAGAGCGTCACCGCGGCGACGTTGCCGAGCAGGTCTTCGGGGTCGATCCGGAGGGCCGAGTAGTCGCGCCACTTCACGGGGTGGCCGATCATCGGCGTGAACTTCGCGAGCTTGTCGAGGGCCTTTGCGCGGGTCTCGGGCCCCATCCAGTCGAGTGCCTCGATGCTCAGGCGGTACGCCTCGATGAGTCGGCCGACGAGCTCGTCCATCTGGGCCTTGGCCGCGGGCGGGTAGTGGCGGGTGACGTAGTCGCGCCCGACGGCCTCGCCGAGGGCGCCTTCGACGAGGCTGACGCCGCGCTTCCAGCGCTCGCGCAGTTCCGGCGTGCCGGAAAGGGTCTTGCCGTAGAAGTCGAAGTTCTCGCCGACGAATTCGTCGCTGAGGTAGCCGGCGCGGGCGTGGACGAGCTGCCAGGCGAGCCAGTCCTTCCAGGCGGGCAGCTGCTCGTCGACGAAGAGCGATTGGATGCCCTCGCTGAAGCTCGGCTGGCGCACGACGACCTGCGCGAATGCGGCCTCCGGCGCCCCGAGGGCGGCTCGCCAGGTCTCGAGGTCGAGTGCCGGCGCCAGCGCCGTGAGCTCGGACCACGAGAACGAGTTGTAGGTCGCGACCATGTCGCGGTTGCGCACCTTGTCCCAGTGGTGCGAGGCGATCGCGGTCTCGAGGTCGAAGACGCGCTTCGCCCGGGCCGCGGCATCGTCGAGACCGGCGAGCGCGAGCATCCTCCCGAGGTGGGCGAGGTAGGCGGTGCGGATCTCCGCGAAGGATTCCGCGCGGTAGTACTCCTCGTCGGGGAGCCCCAGCCCGCCCTGCTCGAGGAAGGCGACGTAGGTGCCCGGCTGGCCCGGATCGCCCTCGACGAAGGTCTGGTAGAAGCCGCCGACCCCGGCGCGCTCGAGGCGGCCGATCGTCTCCAGCAATCCGGTCATCGACTCGATCGCGGCGATCGCGGCAAGGTCGCCGCCGAGCGGGGCGGCCCCGAGCGCATTGACCCGGTCGGCGGCCATGAAGCTCGCGTAGAGGTCGGCGTACTTCTGCTCGTCGCTGCCGGGCGCGGCGTCCGTCGTCGACTCGACGATCTCGCGGACGGCCTTCTCGGCCTCCTCAGCGAGGACGTTGAACGACCCCCAGCGCGCCTTGTCGGCGGGGATCTCGGTGGTGGTCAGCCATCTGCCGTTGACGTGGCGGTAGAGGTCGTCCGGTGCGCGGACCGCGGGGTCGAGCTGGTCGAGTTCGATGCCGGAGACTGCCATGCCTCAAGCCTAGGCGGGGCCGACGGGGCCGGTCGTGTTGCCCTCGTGGAACTCGCTGGGGAAGACCTGCGACTCGACCCGCTCGCCGCGCAGCAGGCGAATGATGGCCTGGCCGGCCGCGCGCCCCTTCTCCACCGCAGGCTGGACGAGGGTCGTGAGGTCGTGGCCCACCGGCCCCTCGATGCGCACGCCGTCGAAGCCGAGAACCGACACGTCGGCCGGAACGCGCAGCCCGAGGGATTCCGCGGCGCGGATCACACCCCAGGCGAGCAGGTCGCTCTGCGCGATGATCGCCGTCGGGCGCACCGCGCTCGGCACGTCGAGCAACGCCAGGCCCACCGCCTTGCCCTCGTCGACCGCGCTCGACCGGGCCGCGTAGGCAGGAGCGTCGGGGAACACGTCGCGCACGCCCTGGTAGCGCTCGATGAAGGGCAAGTACGTCGCCGCCGCACGGCGCTCGGCGGTGACCGGCCCCGGTTCGCGCGCACTGTCGACCGCCAGCGCCGCGACCGCGACCCGCCGGTGGCCGAGCTGGTAGAGATGTCGGGCGCCGAGGGCCGTCGCAGCCCGGTTGTCCTGGTCGATGCGCACGAGCCCGTCGACGCGCGCCGCCGCCTCGACGCCGACGACCGGCATCCCGCGCGAGCGCAGCGCCGACAGCGGCGCGTCGAGCGCCGGGCTGTGGTTGAGGAGTACCGCGGCGTCGAGCGGAGCCGCGCTGAGCCCGGCAGGCCCGGTGATCAGAAGTAGAGAGGCGCCGACCTCGTCG
>JAJYBG010000033.1 GCA_021779075.1 Actinomycetes bacterium
CCTCGTCGGCCGCGTGGAGCACGACGAGGACGTTCTTGGCGTCGGTCAGGCTGCCCAGCAGCGCGACGGCCGCCTTGGTCGACGGCGTCTCGCCGACGATGGCCTCGACGACGAAGAGACGGCCGGCGCGGGCGCGGTCGGACAGCGTGCCGAGGAGAGCGGCGGCGATCATCTTCTTGGGAGTGCGCTGCGCGTAGCTGCGCGGCACCGGACCGTGGACGACGCCACCGCCGGTGTGCTCCGGCGCACGCACCGAGCCCTGGCGGCTGCGGCCGGTGCCCTTCTGCTTGAAGGGCTTGCGGCCCGCACCCGAGACCTCGCCGCGGTTCTTGGTCTTGTGCGTGCCCTGGCGGGCAGCAGCAAGCTGCGCGACGACGACCTGGTGGATGAGCGGGACGTTGGTCTGGACGTCGAAGAACTCGGCGGGCAACTCGACCGAGCCGGCCTTCTTGCCCTTGGCGTCGACGATATCGAGAGCGGTCATGGCTAGGCCCCCTTCACGGCGTTGCGAACGAACACGATGCGGCCGCGCGCGCCGGGAACGGCGCCCTTGACCAGCAGCAGGCCCTTCTCGGCGTCGACCGAGTGGACCGTCAGGTTGAGGACCGTGACGCGCTCAGCGCCCATGCGGCCCGCCATCCGCATGCCCTTGAAGACACGCGACGGGGTCGAGGACGCGCCGATCGAGCCCGGCTTGCGGTGGTTGCGGTGCGAACCGTGCGAGGACGAGACACCCTTGAAGTTGTGGCGCTTCATCACGCCCGCGGTGCCCTTGCCCTTGGAGGTGCCGACCACGTCGACGAGCTGGCCCGCAGCGAAGGTCGCGTCGACCGTGAGCTCCTGGCCGGGCTCGTACGAGCCGGCGTCGGCGGTGCGGACCTCGGTCAGGTGGCGGCGCGGAGTCACGCCGGCGGCCTCGAAGTGGCCGGAGGCGGGCTTGTTGACCTTGCGCGGGTCGATCTGGCCGTAAGCGATCTGGACGGCGCTGTAGCCGTCGCGCTCGGGCGTGCGGATCTGCGTGACGACGTTCGGAGTGATCTCGACGACGGTCACCGGGACGAGCTTGTTGTTCTCGTCCCAGACCTGGGTCATGCCGAGCTTCTTGCCGAGCAGGCCCTTGACGTTCTTGGTGTGCGCAGACATCGGATCCGCCCCCCTACAGCTTGATCTCGATGTTGACCTCGGCCGGGAGGTCGAGGCGCATGAGCGAATCGACGGCCTTGGGGGTCGGGTCGATGATGTCGATGAGGCGCTTGTGCGTGCGCTTCTCGAACTGCTCGCGGCTGTCCTTGTACTTGTGCGGCGAACGGATGACGACCACCACGTTCTTCTCCGTCGGAAGCGGCACGGGGCCAACGACCGTTGCACCCGCGCGGGTCACGGTGTCGACGATCTTGCGCGCCGAGGTGTCGATGACCTCGTGGTCATACGACTTCAGTCGAATGCGGATCTTCTGCCCCGCCATCGCTGTCTCGCTCTCTTGTCGGGCGTCGTACGCCCCGCCCTCTCGGACGAGTCGCATTGGACGCGTTCTGCACCGGCCGGACTACCGGCCGATGCCGCACTACACATAGGTAGCCGCTGTTTCGTTTTCAACTCACGCCAGAAGACCGGGCGCAGATCACCTGCGCTCGATCTGATGTCGGCTTGAGCGATGTCCTGCTGCCTGCGGCCTAGCCTGACTCCGAAGAAGGAAGGGCTATGCACTGCCTGGCAGTGATCCGACTCGAAGGCCGGAGTGTTGAACCGTATAAGCCTACGCGACTGAAATGGGTGCGTGCAACTCGGGCGTGTCGGCGGTTGTCGTGTGCGTCGGCCCCTGCCCGGCGCACCGCAGTCTGCCTGGGCAGGCGGTGACCACCGTGAGGCGACGAAGCCGCACCATTACCTGGAGCGAGTCACGAACCGCGTCGTTGTTCGCAGAGTCATCTTTTGGCCATGTAGCCGTGCTCTTCCAGAGCCTGGCGGGCCTCCTCGCGGGCGGAGTAGGCGGTCTTCACGCCCTCGATCTCGCGGTAGTTCTGATGGCCCGGGCCTGCCCACAGGATCGAGTCGTCGGGACCGGCGAGACTCACGGCGACCCGGATCGCCCGGGGCGGCGGCGAGACGACGTGGATCTCGGCATCCGGTCGGGCTTCGATCGCGCCGAGAACCAGGGCTTTGCGGATCGCCGCCGGATCCTCGAAGCGCGGATGGTGGTCGGTGATGACGAGGATGTCGCTGCGGCGCACCGCCTCGGCGGCCATGTCGGCGCGCTTCGTCTTGTCGCGGTCGCCGTCGGCGCCGAAGACCATGATGACCTTGCCCGCGGTGACCTCGCGCACCGCGTCGAGCGTCTTGGCGAAGGCATCCGGGCTGTGGCCGAAGTCGACGAAGACCGCGGGCGCACCCGGGCCGGCGACGTTCTCGGTGCGCCCCGGCAGTGGCGGAAGCTCCCGGCCGCCGCCGATCGCCGCCGCGATGCGCGGGAACGGGATGCCACCCGCGACGAGCATGACGATGGCGAGACCGGCGTTGGCGGCGTGGTGCGCGCCGATCGCCGGGATGGCGGTCTCCAGGCTCTCTCCGGCGGGGCCGACGAGGCGGAACCGGGTGCCTTCGCGCGCGACTTCGAGCGTGGTCACCCGCCAGTCGGCCCCGACGTCAGGAAGCGAGGCGATCGTCGTCGTCGGGACGCCGGCGCGGGCCACGATCTGCGCACCCCATTTCGAATCGAGCGAGACGACCCCCGTGCGGGCACGTTCGGGGGTGAAGAGCAGCGCCTTCTGCGCGAAGTAGACCTCGAAGTCGCCGTAGTCGTCGAAGTGGTCGTGGCTGAGGTTCGTGAATCCTGCGACATCGAAACGGATGCCGTCGACGCGGTGGCGGCTCAGCGCCTGCGCCGACACCTCGATCGCGGCGACCGTCACGCTCTGCTCGCGCATCGCGGCGATGAGCGCGTGCATATCGGACGCCTCAGGCGTAGTCAGCCCCGAGACCTCGACCGAGCCCGCGATGCGGCGCTCTGCGGTCGAGCTGAGGCCGGTCGTCTCGCCGAGCGCCGCGGCGATGCCCTCGAGGAGGTGGACGGTGCTCGTCTTGCCGTTCGTGCCCGTCACGGCGAAGAGCGCGGGGTGCCCTTCCTCGAAGGCGTACACCAGTGCGGAGGCGGCGCCGAGGACCTCGCGCGGGGATGCCACGACGATGGCCGGCAGACCGGCGGCCTGCGCATAGGCGGCGCCCTCGGAATCCGTCAGCACCGCGATGGCGCCGCGTTCGGCGGCGTCGGCCGAGAACGCCGCGCCGTGCTGCTTCGCACCGCGGATGCCGACGAACAGATCGCCCGGGCGCACGTCGAGCGAGGCGAGTGTGACACCCGTCACCGCGTCGTCAGAACCGACGAGCACCCCACCGGTTGCCGCCGCGACAGCGCTCAGCGCGACCGGCGCGACATGCTGGGGCCGGATGGTCCGGGGCCGGGGTGCGGTGGCGATCGCCGGCGTTTCGGTCACGCCTCCGAGTCTAGGCAACACGGCCGGGCGCGGCCCGAAGGCCCCGCCGCTCAGCCGAGTTCATCGAGAAAACCGCTGAGGCGCTCGGTGAAGACGTCGTTGTCATCGCCGGCGATCATGTGACCGGCCGCGGGCACCTCGACCACCTCCGCGTGCCGGATGAGCTCCTGCATCTCGCGGGCACCGCCCTCGCTGACGACGTCCGAGTCGGCGCCACGGACCAGCAGAGTGGGGACCGTGATGCGCCGCGCCGCGGCGACGGTGCGGTCCGGACGCGCCTCGCGCTCCGGCTCGCTGCCCGCGCGCAGGAAGGCCGGATCCCAGTGCCAGTGCCAGCGGCCGTCATCCTCGAGCCGGAGGTTCTTGCGCAGCCCCTCCACGGAACGCGGCCGCGGGCGGTGCGGGTTGTACGCAGCGATCGCGTCCGCCGCCTCCTCGAGCGAAGCGAAGCCGTCCGGCGCGCTCGCCATGAACGACTGGATGTGGGCGATCCCCACCGGCTCCATGTGCGCGACGACGTCGACGAGCACGAGCGCCCGCGCGACATTCCCCCGCTCGCCCTCGGCCAGCAGGGCGGTCAAGCCGCCCATCGAGGCGCCGACCATCACGGGCTTCTCGCCGATCCAGTCGACGAGGTGGACGGCGTCGTCGACGAGCCCCGTCGCAGAGTAGTCGCCATCGGGCGCGCGGTCACTGTCGCCGTGGCCGCGGGCGTCGAACGCATAGGCCGTCCAGCCGACCGTCGCCAGCCGCGACCCCGTGTTGCGCCACGAATACCTCCGCTGGCCGCCGCCGTGCAGCAGCAGCACCGCCCCGCGGCTCGACCCGGCAGGATGCCAGGCGTCGCCCACGAGCGTGAGCGCGCCGGTGTCGACCCGAATGTCCTGGGTCACGGTGTTCGACGTCATCGACTCATCCTCCTCGATAAGCCCGCACGGCACGATGGCAATCGTCGGCGTTTCGGTCACCCCGAAGTTCGAGGAAACGAGAAAGGGGCCGGGACTCGATCAATCCCGGCCCCTTTTCAGGTGGTGGACCAGCCCGCCTTCGGTGGTGACATCGCCACACGGCGGTCCACTGGACCGCCGCTTTCAGCGGCCAGTCACTTGATGATCTTGGTCACCGTGCCGGCGCCGACGGTGCGGCCGCCTTCGCGGATCGCGAAGCCGAGGCCGTCTTCCATAGCGATCGGCTGGATCAGTTCGACGTGCAGTTCGGTGGTGTCACCGGGCATGACCATCTCGGTGCCCTCGGGCAGGGTGATGACGCCAGTGACGTCCGTCGTGCGGAAGTAGAACTGCGGGCGGTAGTTCGTGAAGAAGGGGTTGTGGCGGCCGCCCTCGTCCTTGGACAGGATGTACGCGGTGCCCTCGAACACGGTGTGCGGCGTGACCGAACCCGGCTTCACAACGACCTGGCCGCGTTCGACGTCCTCGCGCTTGGTGCCGCGGAGCAGCAGACCGCAGTTCTCGCCGGCCCACGCCTCGTCGAGCTGCTTGTGGAACATCTCGATACCGGTGACCGTGGTCTTCTGCGTCGGGCGGATGCCGACGATCTCGACCTCGGAGTTGAGGGGCAGCGTGCCGCGCTCGGCACGGCCGGTGACGACGGTCCCGCGACCAGTGATGGTGAAGACGTCCTCGATGGGCATGAGGAACGGCTTGTCGCGGTCGCGCACCGGGTCGGGGATCGACTCGTCGACGGCTTCCATGAGGTCGAGGATCGACTGGACCCACTTCGGGTCGCCTTCAAGAGCCTTGAGACCCGAGACGCGGATGACCGGAGCGTTGTCGCCGTCGAAGCCCTGGCTCGAGAGCAGCTCGCGGACCTCGAGCTCGACGAGCTCCAGGATCTCCTCGTCGTCGACGACGTCGGCCTTGTTCAGCGCGACGAGCAGGTACGGGACGCCGACCTGCTTGGCGAGCAGCACATGCTCGCGGGTCTGGGCCATCGGGCCGTCGGTGGCGGCGACCACGAGGATCGCGCCGTCCATCTGGGCGGCACCGGTGATCATGTTCTTGATGTAGTCGGCGTGACCAGGGGCGTCGACGTGCGCGTAATGGCGCTTCGGCGTCTCGTACTCGACGTGCGAGATATTGATCGTGATGCCGCGCTGGCGCTCTTCCGGCGCCGAGTCGATCGACGAGAAGTCGCGGGCGACGTTCACGGCCGACGGGTATTTCTCGGACAGCACCTTCGAGATCGCGGCGGTCAGCGTGGTCTTGCCGTGGTCGACGTGACCGATCGTTCCGATGTTGACGTGCGGTTTGGTCCGCTCGAACTTGGCCTTGGCCACTGTGGGTCCTCCTCGGGACTCTCAGGTAGATGCGGGCGGACTTCACCGCCGCGGATTTCTACGGGGATTACTGGTTCATGTTACGGGATATTGCCGGGCGTGTTTCACCCGGACTATTTGGGCGGGGCCTCCCGACCCCGGCGCCGCTTCGCGCCCCCGGGGTCGGCGAGTGAGTCGACTGGACTCACTCGCCCTTGGCCTTCTGGACGATCTCGTCGGAGACGCTCTTCGGCACCTCGGCGTAGCTCTCGAAGGTCATCGAGTACACCGCCCGACCCGAGGTCTTGGACCTCAGGTCGCCGATGTAGCCGAACATCTCCGACAGGGGGACGAGGGCGCGCACGACTTTGACGCCGCTCGCGTCCTCCATCGACTGGATCTGACCGCGACGGGAGTTGAGGTCGCCGATGACGTCGCCCATGTACTCCTCGGGGGTGCGGACCTCGACGCTCATGAGGGGCTCGAGGAGCACGGGGGTCGCCTTGCGCGCCGCCTCCTTGTACGCCATCGAGCCGGCGATCTTGAACGCCATTTCAGACGAGTCGACCTCGTGGTAGGCGCCATCGAGCAGCGTCGCCCGGACGCCCACTGTCGGGAAGCCGGCGAGGACGCCGACCTGCATCGCGTCCTGGATGCCGGCATCCACCGACGGGATGTACTCGCGCGGCACGCGGCCGCCCGTGACAGCGTTGACGAACTCGTACGACTTCTCGGCCGTGACCTCGATCGGCTCGAGTTTGATCTGCACCTTGGCGAACTGGCCGGAGCCGCCCGTCTGCTTCTTGTGGGTGTAGTCGTACTTGTCGACCTCGCGGCGGATCGTCTCGCGGTAGGCCACCTGGGGCTTGCCGACGTTCGCCTCGACGTTGAACTCGCGGCGCATCCGGTCGACCAGGATGTCGAGATGCAACTCGCCCATGCCCTTGATGACGGTCTGGCCCGTCTCCTGGTTCTGCTCGGTGCGGAAGGTCGGGTCCTCCTCGGCGAGCTTCTGGATGGCGGTCCCCAGCTTCTCCTGGTCGGCCTTGGTCTTCGGCTCGATGGCGACCTCGATGACGGGCTCGGGGAAGGTCATCGACTCCAGGACCACCTGGTGGTTGGGGTCGCAGAGCGTGTCGCCGGTCGTCGTGTCCTTGAGACCGATGACCGCGTAGATATGGCCCGCAGTGACGTTGTCGACCGGGTTCTCTTTATTCGAGTGCATCTGGAAGATCTTGCCGATGCGCTCCTTCTTGCCCTTGGACGAGTTGATGACCTGGGCTCCCGAATCGATCTGGCCCGAGTACACGCGAACGTAGGTGAGGCGGCCGAAGAACGGGTGCACGGCGACCTTGAACGCGAGCGCGGTGAAGGGCTCCTTGGCGTCGGCGTGGCGCAGGATGACCTGCTCCTCGTCGCGGACGTCGTGGGCCTCGATCGCCGGCACGTCGAGCGGCGACGGCAGGTAGTCGACCACCGCGTCGAGCATCGGCTGCACGCCGCGGTTCTTGAACGCGCTACCGCACAGCACCGGATAGATCTCGCTGTTGACGGTGAGCTTGCGGATGGCGGCCTTGATCTCCGCGACCGAGAGCTCTTCGCCCGCGAAGTACTTCTCGAGCAGCTCGTCGCTCGTCTCGGCGACGGTCTCGAGCAGGATCGCGCGGTACTCGTCAGCCTTGGCCTGGAGGTCCACGGGGATCTCCTGGACCTCGTACTTGGCCCCCATGGTCACATCGCCCTTGGAGTCGCCCGGCCACACCAGCGCGCACATCTCAACGAGGTCGACGACACCGACGAAAGTGTTCTCGACGCCGATCGGGAGCTGGATCACCAGCGGCTTGGCGCCCAGGCGGTTGACGATGGTGTCGACCGTGTAGTAGAAGTCGGCGCCGAGCTTGTCCATCTTGTTGACGAAGCAGATGCGCGGCACGTCGTACTTGTCGGCCTGACGCCACACGGTCTCGGACTGGGGTTCCACGCCCTCCTTGCCGTCGAAGACGGCGACCGCGCCATCCAGCACGCGAAGCGAACGCTCGACCTCGACGGTGAAGTCGACGTGGCCGGGGGTGTCGATGATGTTGATCTGGTTCTTGTTCCAGAAGCACGTCGTCGCGGCGGAGGTGATGGTGATGCCGCGCTCCTGCTCCTGCGCCATCCAGTCCATCGTCGCGGCGCCGTCGTGGACCTCGCCGATCTTGTGGGTGATGCCCGTGTAGAAGAGGATGCGCTCGGTCGTCGTGGTCTTGCCAGCGTCGATGTGCGCCATGATGCCGATATTGCGGACCTTGCTCAGGTCAGTGAGCACGTCAAGTGCCACGGGAATCCTCCGGGGGTTTCGATCTAGTTCAGAAGTCTTGATTCAAGGCCACGCCGTCGCCCTTGCGGGCGTTGAAGTGGTGACGCGGCGGGGGTCCGACGGACCCCCGCCGCGAGCAGGTCACCACCGGTAGTGCGCGAACGCCTTGTTGGACTCCGCCATCTTGTGCGTGTCCTCGCGGCGCTTCACCGCGGCGCCCAGGCCGTTCGACGCGTCGAGGATCTCATTCGTGAGACGCTCGGTCATCGTCTTCTCGCGGCGGGCCTTCGAGTAGCTCGTCAGCCAGCGCAGGGCGAGGGTGTTGGCGCGGTGCGGCTTGACCTCGACCGGAACCTGGTAGGTCGAACCGCCGACGCGGCGGCTCTTGACCTCGAGGGTGGGGCGGATGTTGTCGAGCGCCTTCTTCAGTGTGACGACCGGGTCGCTGCCGATCTTCGACTCGACACCGGCGAGCGCGCCGTAGACGATGCGCTCGGCGAGACCCTTCTTGCCGTCGAGCAGGATCTTGTTGACGAGCTGCGAAACAATGGGGGCGCCATATACCGGGTCGGCGACGACCGGACGCTTGGGAGCCGGACCTTTACGAGGCATTACTTCTTCTTCTCCAACTTCGCGCCGTAGCGGCTACGGGCCTGCTTGCGGTTCTTGACGGCCTGCGTGTCGAGCGCGCCGCGGATGATCTTGTAGCGCACACCGGGGAGGTCCTTCACACGACCGCCGCGCACGAGCACCATCGAGTGCTCCTGAAGGTTGTGGCCCTCGCCGGGGATGTAGGCCGTGACCTCGGTGCCGTTGGAGAGCTTGACGCGGGCGACCTTGCGGAGAGCCGAGTTCGGCTTCTTGGGGGTCGTGGTGTAGACCCGCGTGCAGACCCCGCGCTGCTGGGGATTGGCCTTGAGGGCCGGCGCCTTGGTCTTGGTGACCTTAGGCGAGCGGCCCTTGCGGACCAGCTGCTGAATGGTAGGCAATGATGCTCCTGTTTAGTGCTGCACGGTGACAGCGGTTGATGGTGTTGTTGCCCATCGGAACCCACCCCGGCATCGAACGAAACCGGTATTGCGTGATGGATATGCCGTGGGAGACCCTGGATTGCTCTCAGCTGGTCTCTGGATGCGCCCGCGCGATCGAGCCCAGTGGATCCGACCGCCCGCACACAGCGAAGGCGTGCGCCTAGGCGCACACCCTGTCCATGATACGCGCGTCAGAGCACGGGCGGCAAACCGGGGTGCTCGGCCGCGAACCCGGCCTTCGCCTCGGCGTTGCGCTGCGCGACCGCCTTGCCGCGCCGGGCGACGGGCAGGCCGAGCCACGTCACGACCTCGAGGGCGATGACCACGGCGATGGCGCTCACCGTGACCCAGGTGGTCTGGGCCTGGAGGAAGTCCCCGAGCTTCTGGCCGACCTCACCCCACGAGTTCTCCCACGGGTTGAGGGTGAAGAGTGCGGCGCCGAGATAGGCGGCGAAGACGAGGGCGGCGATCGGGATCGCGCCGAGCACATAGGCCCACCAGCCGCCGCGGTTCGCAATCGCGGTGAGGGCGAGGAAGGCGAGGGTGAACACCGCGAAGGGCAGCCAGAACGACCAGCTCTGCAGGAACAGGCCGAGTTGGGCGTCAGCGGCGGCCCCGCCGAACTCGAGGTCGAGCAGTCCGTAGACCGCCGCGCACTCGAGGACGCCGAAGACGATCGCGCCGACGATGACGAAGAGGATTCCGAAGCCGCGGTTGCCCCGCGGGGTCGGGGGGAGGGGCGCGGCGACGAACGTCGGCTGCGGCAGCGGGTAGCCGCCGGTGACCGGGGGCTGGTACAGGGTCGTCGGGGCGTCGAGGGAGGCGGGGGATTCGACAGGCGCCTCCGCGGCGGTTTCGACCAGCGCTTCCGCCGTGGTTTCGGCGGGCCCGGCCACTGGAGTCGCGGGCTCGGCGGCATTGGCGTGCTGCGCGGCTGAGACCGGGTCGGGGAGTGCGATGGTTTCGACGGGCCCGGCCACCGACGGTTCCTCGGGGACTTCGGGCGCCGGAGTCTGATCGGACATGCGGTCAGGCTAGCCGCGGCAGCGGACTTCTCCGGGGAATCCGCCGGAGAGTTACGAAGCCGGGGACTCGACCGGACGCGCGAGCACCATGACGTCCATGCGCCCCTGCTGGACCGTCTCGCCGCGCTGGTTGCGCAGCGTGAGATGGCGCTCGACGACGCCGTAGCCGCCCTTGCTCGTCGGGCGCGCCGAGAGGATCTCGACGCTGAGCGTGAGCGTGTCGCCGATGAAGACGGGGGCGGTGAACGTCCAGTCGTCGATGCCGAGCAGCGCGATCGCGCTGCCCTCGAAGAGGCCGGTGCGCGCAATGAGGCCGAGGCAGAGCGAGGCGCCGAGCATGCCGTGGACGATGCGCTGCCCCCAGCGGGTCCCCTTCGCGAACTCGACGTCGGTGTGCACCTGGTTGTTGTCTCCGGTCCAGGCGGCGAACGAGTAGACGTCGGCCTCGGTGATCGTGCGGCCCGCGGTTGTGAAGGTCTGACCCGCGATGAAGTCCTCGAGGTAGAGCGGCATCCCGTAAGGCTAGCCGAGCAGTCCCGCATACCAGGAGGCGATCTGCCCGCCCGCCGCCGTGCCGAGCCAGGTGCCCGCGAGCATCCACGGGCCGAACGGGATTCCGCTGCCCCGGCTCGCGCGGCCGGCGATGAGGAGCCCCGCACCGAACAGTCCGCCGAGCACGAAAGCGGCGACGCCACCGACCACCAGGGGCCCCCAGCCGAGGAAACCCAGGTAGATACCCAGCACACCGGCGAGCTTGACGTCGCCGAAGCCCATGACGCCAGGGGCGGCGAGCGCGATCGCGGCATAGCAGAGGAGCAGCGCCACGGAACCGATCGCCGCACGGGTCGGGCCCTGCCAGTCGCCGTCGAGACCGCCCGCGAGACCGAGCAGCACCGCGGCCACCGCGTACGACGGCAGCACCACGACGTCGGGAAGGGTGCGGGTGCGCAGATCGGCGAGCGCGAGCACGACGGAGATCACCGCAAGGTAGAGGAAGGCTGCGACGGCGAGGAGCATCGCCCGTTGATAAGGCCGGCGCACGCACCAGCGGGTTCTCGGCACTCCGTCCCGCTGCGCTCGCGGGCCGGAGGCGGGATGTGGAGGAAGACCAGGCCCTCGTGTCCGGGCGGGCTTCGCGATCTCAGGCGGTGACGCCGACCACGACGACGGTCACGTTGTCACGGCCGCCGTTCTCGAGAGCGCGTTCGATGAGGCGGTCGGCGGTGAGCTGACAATCCTGACCCGAGGCGAGGAGTTCGTAGATCTCAGTCTCCGCCACCTCGTTCGTGAGGCCGTCGGAGCACACCAGGAAGCGCTCGCCCGGCAGCACCGGGTGCAGACCGAAGTCGGGCGGACTGGCGGCGGCGCCGACCGCGCGCGTGATGACGTTGCGGTAGGGGTACGCCGAGGCGTCATCGGGGTGGAGGTTGCCGTTGTCGAGCTCCTGCTGCATGAGCGAGTGGTCGACGGTGAGGCGCTCGAGGCCGCGAGCGCTCGCACGGTAGACGCGCGAGTCGCCGATGTTGACCACGAGCCAGTGCGGGG
Source organism: Actinomycetes bacterium (assembly GCA_021779075.1). GTDB lineage: Bacteria > Actinomycetota > Actinomycetes > Actinomycetales > Microbacteriaceae > Gryllotalpicola. Next base: position 11,667 of record JAJYBG010000033.1, read on the forward strand.
CACCGTCTTGAACGATCTGGACGAGCCCGGTGAGCGTGCTGCCCGCCCCGCGCACTGTCGTCGCCGCGATGGCCCCGACGAAGGCCTGCGCGTTGCGGATCGCGTCGCGGACGTCCTCGACCGCGACGCCGCCGCGGCCCGCGAGCGGGTGGAAGGCACGGACCACCGCCTGCGAGGCGCGATCGCCGGCATCGTGGCCGCCCATGCCGTCGGCGACGATGTAGAGGGGGTGGGCGGCGAGGTAGGAATCCTCGTTCGCGGCGCGATGGTGCCCCGTGTGGGTCGCGAAGCCCGCACTGATGCGGACGGATTCCATGGACAGGGCGGCTCTTTCGGTCGTTTCGGCGATGCGACCTCGCGGTCGTACCGTCTCGCGGTCTGCGGTTCAGTGCGCGAGCAGAACGAGACCTGCGACGCCGGCCGCGGTCACCGCGAGGGTGATCGCGGCAGCGAGGCCGAGCGCAAGGATCGCGCTGCGACGTTCGGCGCGCTCGCGGGCGCGAGCGACATCGGCGGGGATGCCCGCGGGAAGCATTCTTCCACTGCGACGGGCCGACGGCGGGGCGGACCTCCCCGGAGCGGCGTCGATCGGGTCATCCCCCGCCAGGACGTGCCGACGCGGCGGATAGGTGCTCGACGCGGGACGCGGATCCGATCGCTGACGCGTGTTCCGGTTCAGCTCGGTGCCGAGCGGATCATCCGGTCGAGTCGGTCCTGAACCGGAGTTGGGGTCGCGTTCAGGGGGACGGGGCAGGTGGACGGTGCGGTCGGCAGGAGCGGTGCGGTCGGC
>JAJYBG010000034.1 GCA_021779075.1 Actinomycetes bacterium
GCACTGAGTCGTACGGCCCTGGGTCGTACGGCCCTGGGTCGTCCGATCCTGTGCCGTACGGCCCTGGGTCGCGGCTCAGGCCTCGTCGGCGGGCGCGGGCTGCTGCTGCGCGAGCTCGCGGTGGGCTTGCCAGTTGATCACGACGATCCCGACCACGGCGGCGAGGGCGGCCACGACCGCGATGGAGATCCACCGGCCGACGTCGCCGACTTCGAGCCAGTTGCTCGAGTGCGGCACGACGATGACGGCGAAGGCGGTCGCGGTGACGAGTGAGAGCCCCACCCAGTGGCTGCGGGCGTGCGCCCAGAGCCCGCCGCCGAGCAGCGCCGGGAGCGGGATGAGATCGGTGAAGAGACCGAAGATGCCGCCGACCGCCATGAGCACGAGCGCGTCATGCCAGAGCAGCGTCTGCCAGCTTCCCTCAGCGGGCACGGCCGCGAGCGCGAACCACGCGCCGACGGCGAGCCCGATCGCCAGCCAGCCGCGCAGCGCCTCGACCCGCATGGCGTGACGCGGGGGCGTGTCGTCGTGGTGGTGGAGCAGGATGGTGGACGGCTCGAGCAATCCCGGCACGAACTGCACCATATGCGAGATGGCGAGCCCGAGCAGGCCGATGACGAGTCCCCAGCCGGACGCGAACGCGGTCATCCGGACGCCCCAGAAGATCCGGCCGAGCACCGCAGCGAGCGCGCGGGTGAGCAGATTCGTGGCGACGACCGCGATGAGGACGGAGCCGAGCATGCGAACGGCGACGGCGGATCCCTGCTGCGATGGCTCGACGAGCCACATGATGACGGCGGTGAGGACGACGCTGACGAGCAGCGTCAGCACTCGCGGACCCTCGACCAGGCCGACCAGCCCGCGCAACCGTCGCGCCAGGCCGGGATGCCGCTTGGCCGTGCTCTCGGACCAGTGCAGGTAGCGGTGCCGCAGCGCCTCGCCCAGGGTGCGCACGACGAAGACGAGCAGCAGGATCCACACCAGCCCGGCGGCGGCCTCGAAGGCGAGGTGCTCGGGGTGCAGGGCGATGTCGGAGGCGACATTCTGCACGCTCGGCAGCTTCGCCGTCACCGCGCTCGGCGGCGCGTTGCCGCCTGTCGGCGGGGTGACGATGGCGGGCGCGGGAGTCGGCGTCGGTGTCGCGCTCGGCGGCGCGGGGGTCGGCGTCGGGGAGGGGGTCGGCGTCGGGGTGGCGGATGGCGCTGGAGCGATGACCACCGCCGCTGCCGGGGTGACCGACGGCGCAGGCGATACGACGGGCTTCGGGCCCGGAGCGGGTTTCGGAGTCGGGCTTGGGCTGGGCGTCGGGCTTGGCGTCGGCGCGGGTGCTGGTACGGGAATTGCCGTCCACTTCGCGTAGAGGGTCGTGTCGGCGGTGATCGATGTGTTTTCGAAGTCGAAGGGCGTGGTGAGGGCGCTGTCGGTGTACCAGCCGCCGAAGGTGTAGCCGGTCTCGGTGGGGTCGGGCGGGGCTGTCGCGTGGTCGCGGTATTCGATGGACTCGCCGGGGATGGCGGTGCCGTGCTCGCCGAGATCGAACGTCACCGGGTAGTGGTTGGTCGTCCACTGGGCGTAGAGGGTCAGGGGGCCGGTCACGGTTGGGGTGAAGTCGAAGGGCGTGGTGAGGGCGCTGTCGGTGTACCAGCCGCCGAAGGTGTAGCCGGTCTCGGTGGGGGCGGTCGGGGTTGTTGCGTGGTGGTCGTATTCGACGGATTCGCCGGTGATCGGTGCGCCGTGGCCTTTGAGGTCGAACGTCACCGGGTAGTGGTTGGTCGTCCACTGGGCGTAGGCGGTCGTGTCGGCGGTGATCGGTGTGCCGAAGTTGAACTGTGTCGTGAAGGAGGAGTCCGTGTACCAGTCGCCGAACGTGTGGTGAGCGAGTGTAGGGGTACGGGCCGGCGCGGCGGTATTCGCCGACTGGGCGACGAACTCCGGGTCGATCCGGTCGCCGCCGCCGGTGTCGAAGCTCAGCACGTGACCGAAGGCGATCGTGAAATAGCCGGGCCACGATGCCGAGGTGAAGTGCTGCGCCGCATCGGGCAGAACGCTGATTGTCGCTCCGGCCGCGGCCCCGACGCCAAATCCGACGCTGCCGCCGTTTGCGGCGACCGTGCCGAATGGAGTGCCGTGGATGGCGAGGGTTCCGCCGCCGTTGGAGAGGTTAGCGCTGCTCCAGCCGCCGCCGATGCCGGTGCCGAAGTCGTCGCCGCCGACAGCGGTCACCGTTCCGCCGGTGATCGTGACGTCGCCGCCGGGATAGTTCGCGCCGCCGATGCCCGCGGCCTGATATCCGCCGTACGCTGTGATGGTTCCGCCGGTGATGGTGATGGACGCGCCGGCATCCGAGGTCGCGCCGGGCGCACCGATCCCGGCGCCGCCGTTGTTGATGCCTGTCCCCCCGCCGCGCGCTATGAGGTGTCCGCTGTGTGCGGCACTGGTGTCCTCGATGGTGAGGGCGGTCCCGGCGCCGACGACGCGAATGCCCGCCGCATAGTAGGTGGTGGAGGCGTCGACGTTCAGCGTGTGGCCGTTGAGGTCGAGCGTGACGCTGCCGTGACACGGCACGGCGAGGCTCTGGCCGGCGACGCCGGTGATGTCCTGCGCCAGAGTGATCGGGCTGCTTGGGGCGTGACTGAAGGCGTCCTGCAGGCCGCTCCACGTCGAGACGTTCGTATCCGCGTACGCGCGCGGCGTCGCGAAGGCGAACTGCATCGCGGCGAGCCCGAGCGCGAGCAGGCCGGCTGAGGCGGCGCGGGTCAGCCGCCGCCGACGAGAAGTCAGCACGTGAGGAAATCTACGGCATGGCGAGGCGTTCGCAACACATCGAATGTTTCGCAACGCCGGCAGGGCCGGCGCTCATTCGCCGAAGAGGTACCGCTCGATCGTCGGTGCGATGAGGGCGACGAGATCGTCGACGGATGCCGAGGCGAGCGGTTCGACGGCGAACACGAAGCGCGCGACGAAGAGCCCGAGCAGCTGCGTCGAGACGAGGTCGGCGCGCAATGCGGGGTCCGGGCCCGCGGCGATCGCGGCGAATCGGGCATTGACCTCGCTCGAGACGAAGGCCCGCGCGAGGTGCGCCATCTCGTTGGTGCCGATCGCCGCCCGCAGCAGCGCGGTCATCTGCTCGCGCTGAGCCGGGTCTTCGTAGAGCGAGAGCACGAACCGCAGGTAGTCGCCGACGAGGGTTTCCCGGGGCCCGTCGAGGATCGCGAGGAAGGCCGGGTCGACCGTTCCGTCCGCACCGAGCACCGTGCTGAAGAGCTCGCTCTTGTCGCCGAAGTAGTGGTGCACGAGCGCCGGGTCGACCTGGGCGTGGCGGGCGATGCCGCGCAGGGACGTGCCGTCGTAGCCGTGCTCGGCGAACTCCTCGAGGGCCGCGCGCAGGATGACCGCCCGGTTGTCGACCTGCTCGGCGGCGGGAGGCCGCCCACGACGGTGCGCGACGACCTCGGTCATGCGCCCCACCCTAGCGACGGGTTCTGCGAGCCCGCCGAGCCCTCGCTGAGCACGGCGCTCTGGGCGCTGAGGGGCAACTCCCAGGGTGCACGTCGCTCAGCGATATATCGTGATATGTCGTCGGGGTCCACTGGGGCCTCAAAGACCAAGGAGGTCGTCATGAGCAGTTCATTCCCAGGCGGGGGCTTCGGATCCCACGGCTTCGGCGGTGGGCGTGCCGGTTCCGGTCAGCCGCTGGCCGACGCGTTCGATCAGCTGCGCGCGAAGTTCGAGCACCGCGCCGGACCGCGGATGGCGCGCGGCGACGTGCGCGCCGCGGTTCTCGCGCTCCTCGCGGAGAAGCCGATGCACGGATACCAGATCATCGCCGAGATCGAGCAGCGCAGCGGCGGCGCGTGGAAGCCGAGCGCGGGTTCGGTCTACCCGACGCTGCAGCTCCTCGCCGACGAAGGCCTCATCAGTGCGGCCGAAGGGGACGGCCGGAAGACCTACTCGCTCACCGAGGCGGGGCAGGCCGAGGCGGACGCCTCCGCCGACCGCGCCGCGCCGTGGGAGGCCTCCGGCCCGCGCGACCTACCCGGCATGGGCGCGCTGCCCAAGGCCGCCATGGAGCTCGCGCAGGCCGCCGCGCAGCTCAGGCGCACCGGCACGCCCGAGCAGGTGAAACAGGCGGTGACGGTGCTCGACGAGACCCGTCGCAAGCTCTATTCGATCCTCGCCCAGGACTGATCGGATGCCACCGGCACCCGGCCCTGACGAGGGTCCGATGCCCGACGCCGGGGACGGGCGCGCCCGCTACCGTCGCATCCTGTGGTTCGCGGGGCGCTACATCATGCAGAGCTGGTGGTACGAGGTCATCCTGCCGCGCATCGGGTTGGCGCGCTTCGCGGCGCGCGGGCGCACGGCGCGGCTGGTCCGCGTCGCGCAGCGCTTCCGCGTGCTCGCCGTCGACCTCGGCGGCCTGATGATCAAGGTCGGGCAGTTCCTGTCGTCCCGGCTCGACGTGCTGCCTCCCGAGATCACGGCGGAGCTCGCCGGCCTCCAGGATGAGGTGCCGGCTGCCCCCTTCCCGGCGATCCGGCAGCTCGCCGAGGCCGAGCTGATGGTGCCGCTCGAGCGAGCGTACGCATCGTTCGTCGAGGCACCGGTGGCTGCGGCATCCCTCGGTCAGGCGCACAGCGCTCGCCTTGCCGCGGCGGATGCCGCCGACAATGGCTTCGACCAGGTCATCGTGAAGGTGCAGCGGCCCGGCATCCGGGCGATCGTCGAGGTCGACCTCTCGGCCCTCCGCCGGGTCGCCGAATGGCTGGTCCGGCTGCGCGTAGGGGCCGGCCACGTCGACCCCCGCGCCCTGCTCGCCGAGTTCACGGCGACGAGCCTGGAAGAGATCGACTACCTCCACGAGGCGGCGGGCGCCGAGCGATTCCGGGAGATGTTCGCGGATGACCCTCGCGTCGCCGTGCCCGACGTCGTGTGGGAGCGCACGACTCGCCGCGTGCTCACGCTGTCGGATGCCACCGCCATCAAGATCGACGATGTCCCCGGGCTGCGCTCGGCGGGCATCGACCCGTCCGAGGTGGCGGCGGCCTTCGCCGACGTGATGCTCGAGCAGTTCTTCAGGTTCGGCTACTTCCACGCCGATCCCCACCCTGGCAACATCTTCGTGGCGCCCGTCGCGGGCTCCCGCAGCGGCGAGGCCGCACGCCCCGCCTGGCGGTTCAACTTCATCGACTTCGGCATGATGGGCGAGGTCCCCGACACGATGCGCGACGGCCTGCGCCGGCTGCTCCTCGCGGTCGCCTCGCGCGACGGGCACGGCCTCGTCGCCAGCATCCAGGATGTCGGGTTCCTGCTGCCCACCGCCGACACAGTCGAGCTGGAACGGGCGATGGTCCAGCTCTTCGACCGGTTCGGCGGTATGGGGTTCGCGCAGCTGCGGACGGTCGATCAGCGCGAGTTCCGCGAATTCGGAAAGGAGCTCACCGCGGTGGTGCGCTCGCTGCCGTTCCAGGTGCCCGAGAACTTCATCCTGCTGTTCCGTTCGATGTCGGTGACGTCAGGGGTGTGCAGCTCGATCAACCCCGAGTTCAACATGTGGGACGCGGTCGAGCCCTACGCGGCGCGGCTGCTGCGTGAGGAAGGCGGCAACACCATCGTGGCCGCCGCGAGGGAGGCGGTGTCGATGGCGGGGATCGCCCTGCGCCTGCCGCAGCGGATCGACGCGCTCGTCACCCGCGTCAACGACGGCGCGGTCACATTCGCGAGCCCCGGGATCGATCGCCGCCTCATTCGCCTCGAACAGCTCGTCCGCCGCGGCGTCGGGGCGGTGCTGTTCGCCGGATTCCTCATCGGCGGCATTCTGCTCATCCCGCACGCAGCCCCGCTCGGCATCGTGCTGATGTGCGTTTCCGCGCTGCCGCTGGTCTATGCCCTGGTCGGCGGCTCGAGCCGAGAAGAACGGCGACGGTGACGGCGGCTGCCGCACGGGGGCGCGGCGCGGCGTCGCCGCGCTTTCGCTCTTGGGCGCGGTGATCGTCTGCCTCACCTGGCGCGAACGACGACCCTGGCGCGAATGACGACAGGGTCGGATTCTGCATGAGGCGACGCGCGGCACGGTCGACCGGCTCCCGCGTCCGGTACGCCCCTGGACTCGATCGTTGCTCTCACCCCGCGGAGGGCCGGGGTGCGCTCGATGGTGCTGACATCGAGCGTGGTGGTTTCCGCGTCAGATGCTTCAGAGTTCGACGGTCTCGAATTCGAGGAGGTCGGCTCCGCTGGCGACGGGGTTCTGGCCGCCGTGGGGGGAGGCGGCCTGGCCGGTGCGCCAGTTCTGGTAGTCGGCCTCACTGGCCCAGGTGGTGACGACGAAGTAGCGGGACTCGCCGGAGACCGGGCGCAGCAGCTGGAAGCCCTCGAATCCGGTCTGACCGTCTACGGCGTGGGCGCGAGCGCTGAAGCGCTTCTCGATTTCGGCTCCGGCGCCTTCGGGGACGTGGAGGGCGTTGATCTTGACTACGGACATCGCAGTTTCCTTTCAGAGGGCGATTCGGTTCTACACCGTTGAATTGCGTGTCAGCTCTGGGTGTGCGGTGCACGGATGCGTCTGCGCGGGCGGAGGGTGACCCAGCGCAGTTGCGGGATCGAGCCCGCGATGAGCAGACCGATGACCGGGTGCGCAAGCGGGAAGCCGAGCATGACGGCCACTGCACCGAGGACGACAGACAGCGAGGTGAACCTGTCGATTGCCTCCTAGCCGGCTCGATAGAACCGTCAGCGGCAATACCCGATCCGCCCCGAGAAGGCCATACCGCGTGGCTGGGCGAAGGAACGTAGTTGCGGCCCACCGCCGACCCGCTTACCCAGTCGTGTCGGTCTTCTTGGCGATTTCTTGAGATGGTGGGGCTGAAACTTGAGGTAAGGCAGTTGCTGTTTCTCCCACGCCGGGATCGCGCTGGGGAAACAGCACGTGCCGAGTTCGGTGGGGAGGCGTGATGGCGGATCTCGACGATGCTCGACGCAATGCTGCCCACTACGCCCGGGCCCACTTCGGCGGCGCCCACGTTCAGCCGCGCATCGTGGAGGTCTATCGGGTGCCAGGTGGCTTCGTGCCGCCTCCCCGTGAGGTTGCGCACTTGACTCCGGAGCAGGCGCTCGCTTTGCTGAGCGACACCGTGACGATGGTTCGGGTGCGGCTGCGTTTCGGGCGCGAAGCAGTCGTCGTGCTTCGCGACTACCTGGGATGACGAGCGGCTGGTGCGGCTGGACATGCGCTGCTATTCCCCACGAGCAATCGCTATGACGACGGCCGTTCGTTCGCTGACGTCACCCTGTTCGCGGCCGTCTTCCTGGCGTGCCTCGTCGAGGCCGTCGAGGCGACCACCATCGTGGTTGCCGCGGGGGCGACAAGGAACTGGCGCTCCGCGCTGACCGGCGCTATTGCCGCGATCGTCGTGCTGGCCGCCGCAAGCGGCCGGGCATTCAGGCGATCGTCGAGGTCGATCTCGCCGCCCTGCGCCGGGTCGCCGGATGGCTGGTCCGGCTGCGCGTAGGGGCCGGCCACGTCGACCCCCGCGCCCGATGTGGTGTGGGAGCGCACGACTCGCCGCGTGCTCACGCTGTCGGATGCCACCGCCATCACGATCGACGATGTCGCCGGGCTGCGCTCGGCGGGCATCGACCCGTCCGAGGTGGCGGCGGCCTTCGCCGATGTGATGCTCGAGCAGTTCTTCAGGTTCGGCTACTTCCACGCCGATCCCCACCCCGGCAACATCTTCGTGGCGCCCGTCGCGGGCTCCCGCAGCGGCGAGGCCGCACGCCCCGCCTGGCGGTTCGCCTTCATCCGACACGGCCGGGCCGGCTGAGCGTCGGTGGCGGTGGGTACCATGGGCGCATGGTCGATCAGGAGCTTCTCGAGCGGGCGCTGCGCCTCGACGCCGACGCGCGTCGCGAGCTCCGCGACGCGCTCGACGACTCGCTGCCGGTCGAGATCACGCCGGAACTGGCGGCGCTGCTCGACGACCGGCTCGCAGAGGCCACAGCGCACCCGGAAGAGGGCGTCCTCTGGGCGGAAGTCCGCGACCGCATGCGGGCCAAGGTCGCGCAGGCCACGAAGTCCGCGTGACCTACCGGGTCCGCCTCCGCCGCATGGCGGGCGACGACTACGTGCGCGCGATCGACTGGTATCTCTCTGAAGCGCCGCACCAGGTCCACCGGTTTCAGGACGAAGTCGAGGCCGCGATCGCCCGGGTCATCGAGCGCCCGCAACTTCCACCGATCATCTACAGCGGTCTGCGCCACGTCGTTACGCACGTGTTCCCGTACCAGCTCTGGTACCTCGTCATCGAAGACGAGGAACTCATCGACGTCGTCGCCATCGTCCACGAGCGTCAAGACCGTGCTCGACTCGATGGTCGGTTCTGAGCCGGCCTACGTCTCCGAGGCATTGCGCTACGCGGCGGACCTCACCGCCGGCGCGGTCGTCGTCATAGCCGACCGGGACATTCCAGTGCGGCCGCTCCCGATCCTCTGAGTAGCGTTCCGCCGGCCTCCATTCCCCGCTTAGGAACGAGCGCCACACATCGGTCACCTTCGGACGCATCACGCCCACTTGGTCATGACTGCGCCGTTGCCGTTCCAGGCGGTGTTGCGGTCGCCCCTACTGACGATGATCAACGAAGCGTCTCAGCGCGCGCAGGGTCTCACTCACCGATTTGAGGGAGAGGTCGCGAAGGGGCACGCCTGGTCGGGAAGTCCATTCGGACTGGCGAATCTTTGCGATATACGGCGCGATCTCCGCGATCACTTCGAGTTCGTCCAAGAGCTCGTTGACCGCGGCGATCGCGGAGGGTTCGTCAATCAGCTTCTTCGTCCAGTCGATGAAGTTGAGTTCGGCCTTCACCCCGGAGACTGGGTACGTGTACAGGTAGATGGGCGCGGCCTCTGGAACGACGCTCGTCACAAGAGTGAAGTGGCCGGCGGGCGTGCCGCCGCTACCGCCAGTCCAGCGCGCGCCGAGTTCGCGGGAGCCGGCAATGAACTCAACGGTGGCTGCGCTGGCCCCAGGGTCGTGTTCGGCAATCCAGGTCGTGAGTTCGTCAGTCGTCCAAGACTTGGTCGGCGCTCTCGTGATGGCAGCCCGGTCGGGCACGCGCTGCAGCCGCTCGCCATAGATCGTCGGTACCACAAAGGTTAGGTCGTCTTCGAGATAGCGCCGGTACTCGGCGACGACCAACGACAGCTCCAAAGTCAGGCGCTCATTCCAGAAGCTGACAATGTCGTAGAGCAGCGGGTGTACCTCGTCCACGGCGAGTACGAGTCGAAATCGGCCAGCAGACAGACGATCAGCTAGGGGACGAACAACATCCGCAGGCAGCGGAGAGGCTCCGCGCGAAACCCACCGCGCGATGAAGTCAGCGGAGGAAAGCTGCGCCAGCTGCGCGGCATAGTCCAAGACCTGGGCTACGATCTCGCGGCGGATCTCACCGTTGCTCGCGAGCTTGGTCTCGACGATCGTCACGGTCCCGTCCCCGCCAACCACCACCACGTCGACGGGGCCGGAGTCGGTCGGAAACTCCCGACAGGTCGCCGCAGTATCGCTCGCTCCGGGAATCAGGCCGGGGTGTTCAGCCAAGAGAAGTTGAAGCTCGACCTCAGAGGCAAAAGGCAGCCGGACGAGCGGGCGTAGCGGCTCGTCAACTCGACTCACGCGCGGCTCGACCATGAGCCCACGGTACCGGTCGAGAAGTGCAGCACTCGGCACCTAGCTCTGCGGTCCGAGCAGTGGGGGCCGGTCCCATCCGGTTCGAGTTGTCTCCCATGCCGGGGAGGTGCGGAAGACATCCCCACGGCCCCGGCGACAACCGGAAACCGACCCGGAACGACGCGAACAGGGATAGCGCGAGCAAGCCCGAATTGATGGGATCGCGACGGGCCGATCGCATCCGCCCCCAAACAAAAGTCCCGGAACCCTAGGGATTCCGGGACTTTCTTCGTTGCGGGGACAGGATTTGAACCTGCGACCTCTGGGTTATGAGCCCAGCGAGCTACCGAGCTGCTCCACCCCGCGGCACAAGGATCAACTCTAGCATGGGTGGCATGCCCGAGATCGCCGTCGCCGTCGCTCAGTTCGCCCCCGGCGCCGATGCCGACGCGAACATCGAGGCGATCCGCGATCTCACCGAGGCCGCCGTCGCACAGGGCGCGCAGCTCGTCGTCTTCCCGGAATACTCGTCGTTCTTCGTCGACCCCGTCGGGGCCGCGTTCCTCGATGCGGCGGAGCCGCTCGACGGGCCGTTCACGACCGCGCTCGCCGCGGTCGCGGACGAGGTGGATGTCACGGTCGTCGCCGGGCTCGCGGAATCCGGCAGCACCCCCGGACGCTTCGCCAACACGGTCGTCGCGGTGCAGCCCGGGGCCGGCATCGTCGCCGCCTACCGCAAGCAGCACCTCTACGACGCGTTCGGCGCCCACGAGTCGGAATGGGTCGAGCCGGGCGCACTGGACGAGCCGCAGCTCTTCGACGTCGGCGGCGTGACGATCGGGCTGCAGACCTGCTACGACCTGCGGTTCCCCGAGATCACCCGCCGCATCGTCGACGCCGGCGCCGAGCTCGTGCTCGTGCCCTCGGAGTGGGTCGCCGGCCCGTTCAAGGACTTCCACTGGCGCACCCTCCTCGCCGCCCGCGCCATCGAGAACACGGTCTACGTCGCCGCGGCCGACCACGTGCCGCCGGTCGGCGTCGGCGCAAGCATGATCGTCGACCCCATGGGCGTGGCGCTCGCCGAGCTCGAGGACGAGCCGGACATCGCCCTCGCGCACGTCTCGACCGAGGTGCTCGCGCAGGTGCGCGCCACGAACCCGTCGCTGAAGCTCAGGCGCTACGGGGTCGTGCCGCTGCAGTAGACGGCGTCGACGTCGGATGAGCTCGCGTCCGACGGGATGATCCAGCCCGGTCAGCGCCGGTCCGAAGTCGAGTGCGGCTATCGGGCGAGCGCGGCGAGCTGGTTCGCGGCGCGGCCCAGCACCTCGGTGCGCTTGCAGAAGGCGAAGCGCACCAGCGAGGCGACGTCGGCCCGGTGCTCGGGCGTGTAGAACGCGGCGAGCGGCACGGCGACGACGCCCGCCAGGCGCGGCAGCTCGCGGCACAGCTCGACGGCATCCGCATACCCCAGCGGCGCGGCATCCGCGACGAGGTAGTACGAGCCGTGCGAGTCGAACACCTCGAACCCGGCGTCGGCCAGCCCGGCCGAGAGCAGGTCCTTCTTGGCGCGAAGGGTCGCGGCCAGCCCGGAGAAGTAGGCGTCGGGCATCTCGAGCCCGTGCGCGATCGCGGGCTGGAACGGCGCACCGCCCGCGAAGGTGAGGAACTGCTTGACGGCGAGCACCGCCGTGATGAGCGCGGCCGGCGCAGTGACCCAGCCGATCTTCCAGCCGGTCAGCGAGAACGTCTTGCCGCCGGAGGAGATCGTCACCGTGCGGTCCCACGCGCCGGGCAGCGTCGCGATCGGCGTGTGCGGGCGGTCGAACACCAGGTGCTCGTACACCTCGTCGGTGACGATGATCGCGTCGTGCCGTTCGGCGAGGGCCACGATCTCGGCGAGCACCTCGCGGGAGAACACTGCGCCGGTCGGGTTGTGCGGAGTGTTGACGAGGATGACGCGGGTGCGGTCGCTCACGGCGGCGCGCAGGTCCTCGAGCGAGGGCTCGAACGACGGCGCGCGGAGCGGCACCGTGACGTGCCGCGCCCCGGCCAGGGCGATGATCGCCCCGTAGGCGTCGTAGAACGGTTCGAAGGTGACGACCTCGTCGCCGGCGGAGACGAGTGCGAGCAGCGCCGCCGCGATCGCCTCGGTGGCCCCCGCGGTGACGAGCACCTCGCGGTCGGGGTCGACGTCGAGACCGTAGAAGTGCTTCTGGTGCCGGGCGATCGCCTCGCGCAGCACCGGCATCCCGAGCACGGGCGGGTACTGGTTCACGCCATCGGCGATCGCCTGCCGGGCGATCTCGAGCAGCTCGCCGGGGCCGTCCTCGTCGGGAAAGCCCTGGCTGAGGTTGATCGCCCCCGTGCGGACCGCGAGTGCGCTCATCTCTGCGAAAATCGTTGTGGCGACGCTGCCGTCCGCGGCGAGCAGGCCTGCCCCTCGCGCGGCGGCGAGCCACGGGCCGTCGATGATCATGCTGTCCAAACTACCGGCTGCTCTGGCGGATGCTCTGAGCAGCGTCATAAGAAACGAACAGGATTCCGGGGGAAGCTGTAGCCATGACAAACACCTCGAACCCCCTCGAGCCGGAGACCCCCGCCGACGGCGCCGAGCCGGCCGCGGCGGCCGCCCCCGAGACCAGGTCTGAGCCCGCGGCCGACGACATCGCGGCGTCCGCGGCAGAGCCGGCGGTGACGCCTGCCGAGCCCGAGGCGGCCGCGGAAACGCCGGCCGCCGAGCCCGTTGCCGCTGCGGTC
>JAJYBG010000170.1 GCA_021779075.1 Actinomycetes bacterium
GCGAACCACCCTGATACCCGTCTCGGTTGGAGTCAAAGACGATCTCGAGGCCGCCCCTACGGACGTTCGGCCGGAAATCATCGAACGCGCTGTTCAGCTCGGCGACGGCTGTGCGCGGGCCGAAACTGCCGTCGGGGGCCTGCTCGCTGACGTAGATATCGCTGGTGTTGGCCGCACCCCCGCTGGAGAAGTAGAGGAACGATCGCCCATCGGCTTCGAGATACGACGCAGCGGCCTCGTTCAGAGCACTGTTGACGCCGGGCCCAAGGTTCACCGGGTCAGTCCAGCCGTGAGTCGGGTTCTGTCGCGTGAAGTAGAGGTCCTGCCCACCATAGCCGCCTGGTCTCGTGCTGACGAAGAAGAGTCCGTTGCCTCGCACCGGTGTGGGGCAGAGCTCGTTGCCGGCACCGTTGATCGGAGCGCCCAGGTTCTCAGGCGTGCCCCACGCATCGCTGGTGCCCGCCCGACGTGACACGTAGATGTCGAAATCGGTGCCCGTACCGTGCGGCCGACTCGACGCGAAATACAGGCTGAGCCCGTCGGGCGACTGCATCGAGCAGCCCTCCAGCGCTGTCGTGTTCACGGCGTCGAGACCGGTACGAGATGGTGCTCCCCACTCCGAGAACTGTCTGGCGGCGACCGGCGCCCACACGCCGAGCATCGCCAGGGTGAGGGTCGCGACGGCCCCCGAAGCCAGGAGCCTTCGAGCGAATCGGCCGGATCTCCGCTGGTCCATCGTGTTCTCCTTCGCCCAGGAATGGTGCCGCTGCCGCGTACTCGAGATCCACTCCGGGTGGACGTAACAAAGGACGACGACATGGCCCCGCTGACGTTCTGTAGAGCATCGGCGCCCCGGGCCCTTGTGCCTATTCGCCGTTCGGCGTACTTTCCCGAGTGCGATGCCTCTGCGACGAGCCGATCTCGCGGCGATCCTTGGGTTTCTGGTCGATGTCGGCGGCCTCGAATTCAACGAGCCGTACCCGGTCGAGGTCGTCGCCCGCCTCCGGGATCTCGTGGTCTGTGATGCGCTCACGTACCAGGAGATCGACCTCCGCTCCAAGCGCTTCCCCGTGACCGTCGCGTTCGACTCCGACGCACAGGCCAAGGCCGCCCCGGCCGACCCGGCGGAGGAGGAGGCGCTCTACTGGGCAGTCGGGCCGTGTCCGATCTTCGACTACCGCGCTCGGACGGGCGACCTTTCTGCGATCAGGATGTCCGACGTGATCAGCCCGCGGCGATACCACGAGCTGCCCATCTTCCGGGAGTACTTCCACCCGGTCGGGCTCGACCACGCGCTCGATATCGGCCTGCCCGCTCCCGGTGACCGGTATCGATCGTTCATCTTCTTCAGGCGCACTGGTGAGGGCGACTTCTCCGAGCGAGACCGCGCCGTTCTCGAGATGCTCCGACCGCACCTCCGTGACCTCGAGGCGCGGGCCGTTCTGCAGCGGCGGCTTCGGGAGTTGCCCGCGGCGCTCGTCGGCGACGGCGGGCCTCGGGCGTGGGATGCACTCACCTTGCGGGAGCGCGAGATCCTCGCGCTCGTAGCTGATGGCAGGACGAATTCACAGATCGCGGCCCGGCTGTGGATCGCACCGAGCACGGTCAAGAAGCACCTGGAGCACGTGTACGAGAAGCTCGGGGTCGGCGGACGGACGGCTGCCGCCATGAGCATGCACGCCGTCCACTGAACTGGCGGCTGTACCCCCCGGTACTGGCGCCCGGGTCCCCCAGATGGGAGAATGAGCGGAGCGCGACGGACCGCGGATGATCCGTGTGCCCGGTCCGCGTGGCCGCTCCGCCGCGTTCGGCGGGCCAGCGCGATCAGGCGTCCCGGGAGCGTCAGGATCCGTCCCGCGTCGACGTGTCGTCCATCTGCGGTGCCGCATCGTGAAGCCCTGATTCACGCAGCTTCTGCTGCGCGACGGGGATCGTGCCGGCAAGGTGGGGCCGAGACACGGCCATGAGCGGCTACGAGTACACGCCGTGGATCTGGCCGAGCCTGGGGTCGGCCGTGTTCACCGGCGCCGTCGGCCTGTGCCTCTGGCGACGCAGGGAGACGCCGGGCGCGTTCCCCCTCGCGCTGGGCGCGCTCGTGATGTCACTCTGGTGCCTGGCGAACGCTGCGGAGACCGCCGCGACGGACTTCGGGACCCAACAGCTGTGGTTCGTCTGCCGCGATGCGCTTGGGCTCCCGGGGGCGATCGTGGCGCTCTCGTTCGCGCTCGAGTATGCCGGCTTCGGCCGCTTGCTGACGCGGTCCGTCATCGCCCTGCTCCTCAGCCCCGTGATCGTCCACGCGCCGCTCTATGTCATCGACGGCGGCCGCATGCTCTGGAGCGAGGTGTGGTGGGAAGGAGGCATCAGGGCCCAACTCAGTCCCGTCGGCGCTGCGTTCAACGCCTACGGGTTCGGTCTGTTCCTCCTCGCCACGGTCGTCTTCGTGGTCCTGTTCATTCGATCGCCTGCCCACCGGCTTCCGGTCGCACTGATCCTGTTGGGACAGGTTGGCATTCGAGCCGCCTATCCGCTGGGAGCGCTCAACATCGCCCATCTCCCCAACCTGCCCCTGATCATCCTCGCGTTCGACTTCGCGACCCTGATGTACGTGATCGCGCTCTTCCGCTTCCGCCTGTTCGATCTCGTGCCGGTCGCGCGCCAGGCGATCACCGAACGCATGCCCGGGGCGATGCTGGTGCTCGACGTGAATGATCGGATTGCCGACCTCAACCGAGCGGCCGAGCTGCTGTTCGAGGTGCCGCGCACGCAGGCGCTCATGCGCCCGGTCGCGACCGTTACCGGCGCGTCCGCCGGCATCGCGCGGCTCCTCGCCGAGCACGCGAACGGGCAAGGCGAGGTCCTGATCGGCAGTGGCGGGGCACAGCGCTGGTTTCACGTCAGCACGACGCCACTCGTCGACTGGCATCGTCTTCCGAGATC
>JAJYBG010000171.1 GCA_021779075.1 Actinomycetes bacterium
CTTCCCGTGGACGAAGAACCTCTCGCGCCCGGAGCGCGCCGAGTTCGCCGACGCGTTGGCGAGCCACCCGGCCGATATCTCCAACACGCAGCTCGAAGCCCTGATCGTCTCGTGGAAGGAACGGGCGCTCGGCCAACGCGCCGCGTAGCAAGTGCGGTCGCCGTCAGCGGCGCTTGACCGCCGCGACGACGAGGAGCGCGAGAATGCCGCTCGCGGCGAGGCCCAGTCCCGCAACGACGGCGCCGAACTTCACCGGATTCGCCTCGCGGGCCGCCCTGGCCCGCTTCGGAACGTTGATCTTCGCCTCGATCGCCTGAAGGGCGTCGACGAGTTCCGCGCGGGCGCGGGCGACCTCGGGGTCGCTGTCCTGGTACGGGTCAGAAGTCATAGTCGCCCACCCCTCTCACGGCATCGATGTCGCGCTCCACGCTGCCGGGCGTCTCGAGCGGTTCGGCCATGCGCCGGAACGCGCGGATGCCGAGGAAGGCGAGAACCGCGGCGACGATGAGCATGCCGCCGGCGACGATGAGCGCCGCCGCCCAAGCCGGCAGCGCGACCGCGATGCCGAGGATGGCGGCGACGATCAGCACGGGCAGCACGAGCAGCAGGATCGCGACGGCTCCGGCGAAGAAGCCGATTCCGATGCCGGCACGCTTGGCCTTGCGGATGATCTCGCGCTTGAGGCGGTCGAACTCGGCGCGCACCAGTGTCGAGACGAGCTGGGGCAGCTCCTGCAGCAGCTCGAGGAGCGAGGTGCGCTTCATGTCAGCCACCTGCACCCTCGGCCGGCGCAGCAGGGGGCTCAGTCGGCGCCGCGGCCGGCCGAGCGGTCGTCCGACGACGCGCCGCGGCCTTGGTGGTCTTGCCGAACAGCGTGCTGACGCCGCTGAATACCGCACCCGGAATATTACCGACCTGCTCAGCGGCGAAGTCCTCGACCTTGTGCACCTGAGTCTGGATCGCGGGAGTCTCCCACACCTTCGTGGCGACGGCGACGATCTGGTCGTAGCGCTTGCGCCCGGCGCGCGCGCCGAGCAGATAGCCGATGCCGAGACCGGCGGCGAAGATCAGCTTGCCCTTCATGGAATCCCTCCGACTCTCCGGTGGTGCCCTGACTACTCGGCGAGTTCCTTCCAGCGTAAGGCCCGAAGCCGCGCCGCCGCATCCCTGGAATGAGGAATCACCGAGGCGAGCCCGGTGCCCGCGATCCACGATCCGGTCGCCTCGACGCCCTCGACCCCCCGGATGGCTCCCTCCAATGCCGTGAGCCGGTCGCGCTGCCCGATCCCTGCGAGGGGCTGCGCATTCGTCCACTGCACCCGCGCGAAGTCGACCACATTCGATTCCGCGAGCGGAATATTGAAAAGCGACGACACGTCCCGGATCGCACGCTCGCGCAGTTCGGAGTCGCTCCAACGCGCAGTCTCCGACGACCTGCCGGCGCGGCCGTAGGACAGGCGGACGATGTGGCGCCCGGCCGGCAGACCCTCGCGCGCCCACGTCCATTTCGCGGTGATGTGCGTGGCGGCCTTGGCCGTGCAGAACGCCGGAGCCACCCGGTCCGAAACGAGCAGCCCCGTTCCGCGCGGGAAGGAGTCGAGCGCGGGCGAATCGAGGACGAGCGTGACGAGCTCGACGCTCGTCGCCTCGGGCCAGTCGAGCGCGCAGCTCGCGGCGAGGTCCGACGACAGGCCGGCGAGCAGCGGCAGCGCCGCGGCCGACGGCACGTCGAGCAGGACCGCGTCGACCTCTGCTGAGGTGCCATCGGCGAAGCTCACGACGAGTCGCGGCGTTTGACGGCCCGGCTCCGCCGGGTGATCGACGTCGGGGTCGCTGCCTCCAGCCTGCTTCATCGCAACCGCGTCGACGCAGGACAGGGCGACGGCCTCCCGGTTCAGTTCGATGACCGCCCCGCGGGCCTCGGCGTCGGCGGCAAGAGCGACGACGAGGCGGTGCATCCCGCCCCGGATGCCGCCGACGGCCGAGCCCGCCTTCGACGGCCCGCCGCTGCGCAACGCCGCGACGGCACCCGAGAGCGATCCCGTGCGCGTCAGCGCGCCGTTGAGCCCGGGTAAGGCGATGTCGACGTCGATGAGTTCGGGCGGCGCCGAGTACACACCGGTGGTGACGGGTGCGACGAGGTTGTCGAGCACCGCGCGGCCCATGCGCCTGCGCACCAGCGCGCCGAGGTTGTGCTCGCGGCCGATCGTGAGCAGGGGCTTGATCCGATCGAGGTAGGCGCGCAGCGCCGCGCGCCACCCGATCGCGGCGACGACATCGGCCGCGAGCGGCGACGACGGGACTCCGAGCATCCCAGCCTTCGGCATCGGCACCGCCCTGCCGGGCAGCTGCAGCCACGCGCCCGCCGCGTTGGGCTCGACGATGTCGGCGGTGAGGCCGAGTTCGGCGAGGAGTGCGGCGACGTGACCGCCGCGCGTCGCGAAGCTCTCGGCGCCGGCATCCACCGTCACGCCTGCGACGGCAAGCGGGGCGACCGAGCCGCCGAGACGGCCTCCCGCCTCGTAGAGCGTCACCTCGATGCCGGGCCGGGCGAGCTCGCGCGCGGCGACGAGACCGCCCACACCGCCGCCGACGATGGCGACGCGCATCGGGTTCTCGGCGAGGCGCTCGTCCAGTGTCGCGATCACAGCGCGTGCACCAGCTCGACGATCCGCGTGAGCACGGCCGGATCCGTCTCCGGCGGCACGCCGTGCCCGAGGTTGAGGACGTGCGCCGGAGCCGCCTTGCCCCGCTGGATGACATCGAGCACATGCGCTTCGAGTACCGGCCAGGGGGCGGCGAGCAGCGCGGGGTCGATGTTGCCCTGCACGGGGGTGGCACCGCCGAGGCGGCGAGAGGCCTCGTCGAGTGGAATCCGCCAGTCGACGCCGACGACGTCGGCTCCGACGTCCCGCATCGCGGCGAGCAGC
>JAJYBG010000172.1 GCA_021779075.1 Actinomycetes bacterium
CCCGTCGTCGCGACCAGCTCGTCCAGCATCCGCCCCCGCACCTTCTTCGACGCGGCCCCATACTCCCGGGCGTACTTCTTCGTGATCTCACGCTTGGTCGACATCGACAACGAACCCATCCCACCAGCACACCCGAGCACCCGAGCACCCGAACACCCGAACGAGCGCCAGCGTTTCGCGAGCAGATCCCAAATGAGGCACGCACCCCATTTCGCGAGCACATTACCTGAGTCTCGTCGCCGCGTTTCGACGCGCCGGCCGGCCGATATAGACTTGCCGAGGTCAACCGCCCGGCGGTTGCACCGGGGTGTGGCGCAGTTTGGTAGCGCGCTTCGTTCGGGACGAAGAGGCCGTGGGTTCAAATCCCGCTACCCCGACAACGGAAAACCCCTGGTTTCACCAGGGGTTTTCGTCTTTCCGGCGGGGCCGACCGGGCTCTCAGGTTCTGGGGAATCACCCCGGAATCGCCCCGGCCCGCCGGCGCCCACGCTCCGCGGTCTCGGCGGTGCCCTGAGGCTGGTTGCGGACGACGTCCAGCATCGGCTTCGGCACCGCGATGAGGTCGTGCACGAGCATCGCCCTGGCCTCGCCCCAGCGGAGCCCGGTGCGCCCGAGCACATGCACCGGGTCGCCGTAGCGAAGGGGCGCGCCGAGCAGACGCAGCGCGTCTTCGACCACTTCACCGCCCACGACGCTCTCGCCGGGCAGTCCATCACTCACTGCGCCGACCGCGACCTCCGGCGACACGTCCCCGTCATCGAGCGAGTCGCCGATGACTGCGCGCAGCTCACGACGAGCGAACTCGTCGAGACTCAACACCTGCCCCAGCAGCGCCTGATCGACCATGCCACAGCGGTGGCCATCACGAGCGACAGCGAGTGGAGGTACCCCCGCTCGGCCAGTTCAGCCGCAGAAGGGGTTCACCCTGAAATCACCTCGAGTACGCACTCGGTGGTCCTTGGGGCACTCCGCGGCTCCGAGGACTCAAGGTCCTGCCAGCGGCGGGGCGGAACCGGCCTAGATTTCGAAGAGCGCTGACAGAGGGGGTAGGTCGGTAGCGCGTCGGGCCCGGAGACGGGTCGAGGTCTTCCAGGATGGAAGTTCTTGACGCTCACCATCCGAGAAAGACCCCGACGTGCTCAACGCTACCTTCGACCCTGCGGATCTGACCGTCTTCTGCCGTCTCGACGAGCTCGGGCTGCGGCAGGTCGTGGCGGCAGGACACCGCTGCGGCGGCGGAGCCGAGGTCGAAGCTGTCGCGCGGCGCGCTCACCTGGGCGCTCACTGCGCTCGTCGTGGACCATCTCGCGATCAGCCGAGTCGCGTCGCGGCTCGGGGTGTCCTGGCACACAGCCAACAGTGCTGTTTTGGAGGAAGGCCGCCGGAGGCTGATCGGCGACCCGACTCGCTCCGACGGGGTGATGGTGATCGGTGTCGATGAGCATGCTTGGCGACACACCCGGTTCGGGGACCGCTACGTGACGGTGATCATCGACCTCACCCCGGTGCGCGACAAGACCGGCCCGGCGCGGCTGCTGGACATGGTCGAGGGCCGTTCGAAGTCGGTGTTCACGACCTGGCTCGAGCAGCAGAACCCAACGTTCCGGGCTGGGATCGAGGTGGTCGCGTTGGGCGGGTTCACCGGCTTCAAGACGGCCGCGGCCGAAGCCCTCCCCGACGCGGTCGAGGTGATGGACCCGTTCCACGTCGTCCAGCTCGCCGGTGATGCGCTCGACCGGTGCCGGCAACGGGTCCAGCAGCAGACTCTCGGGCATCGCGGGCATGCCGGGGATCCGCTCTACGGTGTTCGCCGCGCCCTGCACACCGGGGAAGCGTTCCTCACCGACCGGCAACGTGCGAGGATCCACGGAGCGTTCAGCATCGACGAGCATGTCGAGGTCGAAGCGACCTGGGGCGTCTACCAGCGCATCGTGGCCGCCTGCCGGCACCCCGACCGGGCTACCGGACGACACGAGCTGCAGGCCGTGATCGAGTCGCTGCGCCGCGGCGTCCCCGAGCCGCTCACCGAGCTGCGCCGGCTCGGCCGCACCCTGCACCGCCGCGCCCATGATGTGCTCGCCTACTTCGACCTGCCCGGCACGTCGAACGGTCCCACCGAGGCGATCAACGGACGCCTCGAACACCTCCGCGGCAGCGCGCTCGGGTTCCGCAACCTCAGCAACTACATCACCCGCAGCCTGCTCGAGAGCGGCGGATTCAGACCACACCTACCCGCTTGATTGCGAAGAGCCCCACTTCCGGAATCGTGAAGGTCGTGTTGGTATCGAGTCGTCGTGCGAAGAAGGGGCCGCGGTGTCGTCCGCTGTCGGCCAAGCGTCAGAGGTTCATGGAGTTGCGGGAGCGAGGGTGGAGCATCCGTGAGCCGGGCTCGCCGACAATTGCTTCGGCGAAGAACCAGGATTCGACGCTGCTCGGGTTTGCTGAGGGGGTGCTATTCGGCGGCGAGCTCGGCGTCCAGCACTTGTTCGATCCCGGCGGCGACCGGTGCCTCTGACGCCACGCCGCCCAGGTAGATGTGCCGGATCGCCGGGTCTTCGCGGAGCGCGTCGGCAGCGCCTTCGAGCACAACCTCGCCGCCGCTGAGCAGATACCCGCGGTCGGCGAGGGCAAGGGCCGCGTTGGCATTCTGCTCGACGAGCACGATCGTGAGACCCTGTTCCTTCCGCAGCGTCCCGAGCACGTCCATGATGCGTGCGGTCATCTGCGGCGAGAGGCCGAGGCTCGGCTCGTCGAGGAGCATGATGGTCGGGCGGCTCATCAGTGCGCGGCCGATCGCGAGCATCTGCTGCTCGCCGCCGGACAGCGTGCCGGCGAGCTGCTTCCGACGCTCGGCGAGCCGCGGGAACACCGTGAAGACCTCGTCCATAGTCGCCTTCGCCCCGCCAGACCGTCGGCGGGTGTAT
>JAJYBG010000173.1 GCA_021779075.1 Actinomycetes bacterium
CCAACGGTTTGGTCTCACTCAGTAGCGCGCGGTGAGCGCCTTGGCGATATCGGCCGCGGTACGGACGAGGAGCGCCCCCAGCCGCGGCGCCTGCATGCGGTTGATGTGCGCCGTGATGCCCACCGCGGCCTGAGGCAGACCGTCCACGCGGGGGATCGGCACGCCGATCGACGCGCCGCCGAGGATCATCTCCTGATAGGTCGTGGCGAAGCCGCGCCGGCGCGCCTCGACGATCTCCTGGCGCAGTGTCGCGGCATCCGTCACCGAGTACAGCGTCTCGCGCTCCAGGCCGTTCGCGACGAAACGTGCCAACCAGGCGTCGTCCTTCGTCATGAGCAGCGCCTTGCCGACCCCGGTGGTGTGCAGCGGATGCCGCCCGCCCATGCGGCTCATCGTCGGGATGGAGGTCGGCCCGGTGAGGCGCGCGACGTAGAGCGCCTCGGCGCTCGCGGGGTCGTCGTCGCCGTCGAGCACCGCGAGGTGGACGTTCTCGCCGGTCGCCTCGTAGAGCTCTTGCAGGTACGGCAGCGAGCGCTCGCGCAGCCGGACGCTGAGCGGCGAGAGCTCGCCGAGCTCCCACAGCCGGGTGCCGATGGTGTAGCCGGATTCCGTGCGCAGCAGCAGCCCCTCGGCGACGAGGTCGCCGAGCAGCCGGTAGACGGTCGAGCGCGACAGGCCGGTGCGCTCGGCGATTCTCGCCGCGGGCAGCACGTCCTCGTCCTCGGAGAACACCCCGAGCACCCGGCTCACCCGCGAGAGGAGGCCGCGCTCGTCTCCCTGGGTGCGGCCCGCCATACCCCGATTCTGCCGTGCCTACCGCGTGATGACGACCGCGAGGCGCTACCGCGAGGCCCTGGCTCACGCCGAGATCAGCCGGTGTTCTGGAGGCCCGCCGCGACGCCGTTGACGGCGAGCAGCATGAGGCGGTGTGCGGCATCCCCGGGCTCCGTCGAGCCGGTCGCGCGGATCTCGCGCAGCGCCCGCAGCTGCAGCAGTGATAGCGCGTCGACGTACGGCGAGCGCAGTCGCACGGCCCGCGAGAGCACCGGCCGCTTCTGGAGCAGCGAACCCTGCCCGAGCACGCGCAGCGTCCACTCCCGGGTGAGCGCCATCTCGTCGAGGACGAGCGCGGCGAGGTCGCCGCGGTCGCCGAAGGCGAGATAGCGCCGGGCGAGCCGGTCGTCGGTCTTCGCGAGCGACATCTCGACGTTGTCGATCATGGTGGCGAAGAGCGGCCACGAGGCGTATGCCTCCCGCAGCAGCGTCTCGTCGCCGACCGCCTCGAGCGCCGAGCCGAGCCCGAACCATCCGGTGAGGTTGATGCGGGCCTGCGTCCACGCGAACACCCATGGAATAGCCCGGAGGTCTTCGAGGGAGTCCAGCGACAGGCCGCGACGCGCGGGCCGCGAGCCCAGCGCGAGCATCCCGACCTCCTCCTGCGGGGTCACCTGGCCGAACCACTGCGCGAAGCCGTCCGCCCGCACCAGATCGAAGAACCGCTCCCGCGACCGACGATCGAGCATCGCCGCGAGATCCGCGAAGCGCTCGGCCGCTTCCGCCACGCGCTGCTCGTTCGACGGCGCCGAGGCGAGCAGCGTCGCGCTCGCCATCTGCTCGAGGTGGCGCGCGGCGATGACGGTATTGCCGTACTGCGCGAAGATCACCTCGCCCTGCTCGGTGATCTTGAAGCGGCCGTCGACGCTTCCCGGAGGCTGCGCGAGCACCGCCTCGTTGGCGGGTCCGCCGCCGCGGCCGAGCGCTCCGCCCCTGCCGTGGAAGAGGGTCAGCACGATGCCGCGGCGCTCGGCCCACTCGGCGATGCGCGCCTGCGCGCGGTACAGCGCGAGCGTCGCGGAGACCGGACCGACGTCCTTCGAGGAATCCGAGTAGCCCAGCATGACCTCGAGCCGATTGCCCGTCGCGGCCAGACGCGCCGTGACCGGCTCGAATCCGATGTACTCGTCGAGGATCGCGGTCGAGGCCTCGAGGTCGGCGAAGGTCTCGAAGAGCGGGATGACATCGAGCACGGGCGCGGCGGCGCCGAGTGCGTGCTCGGCGAGCCGGTGCACGGTGAGGAGGTCCTCCGCCGACTGCGTGAACGAGACGATGTAGCGGCGAGCGGCGGTGAGTCCGAACCGCGCCTGCAGCGCGGCGATCGCCCGGAACACGTCGAGCACCTCGCGCGTCTGATCGCCGAGCGCGCCGCCCGATTCGAGTTCGGCGAGGGCCTGACGGTGCACCTTAGAATGCTGCCTCACCTCGAGCTCGACGAGGTGGAATCCGAAGGTCTCGGCCTGCCAGATGAGGTGCTGCAGCTCGCCGTAGGCAGAGCGCGGCGCGCCGCCGGCGAGCAGGGAGTCCTGGATGACGCGCAGCTCGGCGAGCAGTTCGCCCGCGGACGCGTAGGCGAGCGCCCCGGAGAACCTCGTCGAGGCGATGCGCTGCGCGATGAAGAGCAGGGCGCGACGGTGCGGCTCCTCGTGCGCGCGCAGATCGAGCTGCTCCTCGATCGAATCGGCGAGCACTCGCTGGGAGTCGAGCAGCGCGACGAGCGCCGCGCTCGGCGGAGTGTCCGACGCGTCAAGGGTGAGGGTCCGCCCGATGCGGGACGCCGCCTTCTCGTAGCCGAGCAGCACATGCTCGGCAGCGGTGGCGGCGGCGCTCTGCGTGACGGCGGCCGTGACGAAGGGGTTGCCGTCGCGATCCCCGCCGATCCAGGTGCCGAAGCGCACGAAAGCCGGCGCCGCAGGCCGCGCGCGCCCGGCATCCGCGCCGAGCAGCCAGTCGTCGAGCGCGCGGTAGACCCGGGGCAGCACCTCGAAGAGGGTCTGGTCGAAGATGTTCATCGCGGTGCGCACCTCGTCGAGCGGCGTCGGCCGGCGCTCGCGCAGCGGCGAGGTGCGCCACAGCACGTCGATC
>JAJYBG010000174.1 GCA_021779075.1 Actinomycetes bacterium
CATCGCGCGACGTAGACTCGGGGGTTATGCCCGCTGTTACTTCCGCTGCAACGAAGCCGCTGACGCTCGCTGAAAAGGTCTGGCGCGACCACCTCGTCGTCGCCGGCGAGAACGGCGAGCCGGACCTCGTCTACATCGACCTCCACCTCGTGCACGAGGTCACGAGCCCGCAGGCCTTCGACGGCCTGCGCCAGGCCGGTCGGCCGGTGCGGCGCCCCGACCTCACCATCGCGACCGAGGACCACAACACTCCGACACTCGGCATCGATCTGCCCATCGCGGACCTCACGAGCCGCACCCAGATCGACACGCTGCGGAAGAACGCCGAGGAGTTCGGCATCCGCCTGCACTCCCTCGGCGACATCGAGCAGGGCATCGTCCACGTCGTCGGCCCGCAGCTCGGCCTCACGATGCCCGGCATCACCGTCGTCTGCGGCGACTCCCACACCTCGACCCACGGCGCGTTCGGCGCGATGGCCTTCGGCATCGGCACGAGCGAGGTCGAGCACGTGCTCGCCACGCAGACGCTGCCGCTCGCCCCGTTCAAGACCATGGCGATCAACGTCGAAGGTGCGCTGCGGCCGGGCGTGACCGCGAAGGACATCATCCTCGCCATCATCGCCAAGATCGGCACCGGCGGCGGCCAGGGCTATGTGCTCGAATACCGCGGCAGCGCCATCCGCGCCCTCTCGATGGAGGGCCGCATGACGATCTGCAACATGTCGATCGAGGCCGGCGCCCGCGCCGGCATGGTCGCGCCCGACGAGACGACCTTCGCCTACCTCAAGGGCCGTCCGCACGCCCCGGCGGGCGCCGACTGGGATGCCGCGCTCGCCTATTGGACGACTCTCGTCACCGACGAGGATGCGGTCTTCGACGCCGTGGTCGACATCGACGCCGACACGCTGGAGCCCTTCGTCACCTGGGGCACCAACCCCGGCCAGGGCGTCTCCCTCAGCGACGCGGTGCCCGACCCGGCGAGCTACACCGACCCCAACGACCGCGCCGCTGCCGAGCGCGCTCTCGAATACATGGACCTCACGGCCGGCACCCGGCTCAAGGACATCAAGGTCGACGCGGTCTTCATGGGCTCCTGCACGAACAGCCGCATCGAGGATCTCCGCGCCTTCGCCTCCATCGTCAAGGGCAAGAAGAAGGCCGACGGGGTGCGCGTCATGGTCGTCCCCGGCAGCGCGCGGGTGCGCATCCAGGCCGAGGCCGAGGGCCTCGACAAGGTCTTCGAGGACTTCGGCGCCGAATGGCGCTTCGCCGGCTGCTCGATGTGCCTCGGCATGAACCCCGACCAGCTCGCTCCGGGCGAACGGTGCGCCTCGACGAGCAACCGCAACTTCGAGGGCAGGCAGGGCAAGGGCGGCCGCACGCACCTCGTCTCGCCGCTCGTCGCCGCGGCGACCGCGATCCGCGGGACGCTCTCGAGCCCATGGGATCTGCGCGCTGGACCTGAAAGCGACGATCCGGTGGATGGTCGCCGCAACGTCGGCGCCGACGACGCGGTGCTTCGTCGGGTTCCGGGAAAGGACGCCGACTAGTCATGGAGAAGATCACTTCGATCACCGGCGTCGCCGTGCCGCTCCGACGCTCCAACGTCGACACCGACCAGATCATCCCCGCCGTGTTCCTCAAGCGGGTCACCAAGACGGGCTACGACGACGCGCTGTTCTCCGCCTGGCGCCAGGACCCGGACTTCATCCTCAACCAGGCCGCCTACCAGGGCGCCCGGGTCCTCGTCGCAGGCCCCGACTTCGGCATCGGCTCCTCGCGCGAGCACGCCGTGTGGGCGCTGCACGACTACGGCTTCCGCGTCATCCTCTCGCCGCGCTTCGGCGACATCTTCCGCGGCAACTCCGGCAAGCAGGGCCTGCTCACGGGCCAGATCAGCGAGGCGGATGCCGAGAGGCTCTGGGCATACCTGGAAGCGGCGCCCGGCCGCGAGCTCACCGTCGACCTCGAGGCGCGCGAGGTACGCGCCGAGGGCTTCACCGTCACTTTCGGCATCGACGATTACACTCGGTGGCGACTGCTCGAAGGCCTGGACGACATCGGCCTCACGCTGCGCAACGAGTCGCAGATCTCAGAATTCGAATCCCGTAGAGAGGCTTGGCGGCCCACGACGCTGCCGGCCAGGGCCCAGGTATGACAGACCGCTAGCGAAGGGTTCAGTGTGAACACTCTCCTCCAGGACGCTCAGGATTCCGGGGCGCGCGTGGGTCTCACCGCCAATGCGATCACCATCAATGGTGGGATTCCGCTGCGCGGGCGCATCCAGGTGAAGGGCGCGAAGAACCTCGTCACCAAGGCCATGGTCGCCGCACTCCTCGGCGACTCGCCGAGCGAGCTGCGATCGGTGCCGGACATCTCCGACGTGCAGGTCGTCCGCAGCCTCCTTGAGGTCCACGGCGTCAAAGTCGACAACATCGACGCCGAGACGCTCCGCCTCGACCCGGTCAACATCGAGAGCGCGCACTTCGCTGAGATCGACGCGCACGCCGGCAGCAGCCGCATCCCGATCCTGTTCTGCGGCCCGCTGCTGCACCGCCTCGGCGAAGCATTCATCCCCGACCTCGGCGGCTGCCGCATCGGCGACCGCCCCATCGACTACCACCTCGAGGTGCTGCGCAAGTTCGGCGCGATAGTCGACAAGCAAGCGGGCGGCATCGCCATGACCGCGCCGGCCGGCCTTAGGGGCGCCAAGATCGAACTGCCCTACCCGAGCGTCGGCGCGACCGAGCAGGTGCTGCTCACCGCGACGATGGCCGAGGGCATCACCGAGCTCAAGGGCGCGGCGATCGAGCCCGAGATCATGGACCTCGTCAACATCCTCCAGAAGATGGGCGCGATCATCACGGTCGACACCGACCGCGTCATCCGCATCGAGGGTGTCGAGAGCCTCCACGGCTA
>JAJYBG010000175.1 GCA_021779075.1 Actinomycetes bacterium
GTGGACCGTCGCGTCCTCGAGCGAGATCGCGAGCCCGAGCCCCGTGCCGCCCAGGGTGCGCTTGCGGGCGGGATCGGCACGCCAGAAGCGGTCGAAGACATGCTCGAGGTCGGCTTCGGCGATGCCGATGCCGTGGTCGCGCACCGCGATCGCCACGGCGTTCTCATCGGAGTCGACGGTGATGTCGACAGGCCTGCCCTCGCCGTGCTCGATCGCGTTGCCGACGAGATTGCGCACCACGCGCCGGATGCGCCTGGGATCCATCGGGACCGCGAAGTAGCCGCCCGGCGCATGCAGCCTGAGCTCGGTGCCGTTGGCCTTGGCGAGGCCGGAGAGGTCGTCGATGACCTCCTCGGCGAGGCGCACCGGGTTGGTCTGGTCGATCTCGAGGTTCACAGAGCCCGCGTCGTAGCGGCTGATCTCGAGCAGGTCGGAGAGCAGGTCGTCGAAGCGGCCCACCTGGGTGTGCAGGAGTTCGGCGGTGCGGGCCGTGGCGGCGGGGAAGGCGCCGCGCTGGTCGTGGATCATGTCGCTCGCCAGCCGGATCGTCGTGAGCGGGGTGCGCAGCTCGTGCGAGACGTCGGAGACGAAACGCTGCTGGAGCCGCGACAGCGTCGCGAGCTGCGTGATCTGGCGCTGCAGGCTGTCGGCCATGCCGTTGAAGGAGCGGGCCAGCGTCGAGAACACATCTTCACCGGCATCCGGAATGCGCACTGCGAGGTCGCCTGCGGCGAGCTTCTGGCTCGTCTCGGCCGCGAGCCGGATCGGGCCGATCACGAAGCGCACGACGACGTCGGCGAGCACGGCGATGAGCAGGATGAGGGCGAGCCCGGCGAGCAGCAGAGTGCGCTGCACGAAGGCGAGCGTCTGCTCGCTGTCGGCGAGGTCGTAGCCGAGGTACAGCTCGTAGAGGCCCGCGCCCGGCAGATCGACTTCAGTGCCGACGACGATGCCCGGATGGCTCGTCGACGGCTGGTCGCCCACCGGAAGGGCGACCGACTGCGACATGAGCCTGGTCGGATTCGCCGCGACCGCCGCGCGCAGCTCCGACGAGATCGGCGGAAGCTGGTCGGAGATGAGGTCCTGCGGGGCGTTCGGGTTGGGCTGCTGCCCCGGAGCCCGGAACAGCGCCAGCGGCGCCGAGGTGGTCGTCGCGACGACCGACCGCACCCCGAGGTCGAGCTGCCGCACCGCGGCGGGGTCGGTCGGGTCGGCCGCATCCATCGCCTGCTGCACCTCCTGCTGGGTGCGGGCCGCGTCGGCGAGCGCCTGGTCGAGTCGCGACTGGTAGAGGTCGCGCTCGACGGAGAACGAGATGAGCACTCCCGTCACGACGATCGCGATGCCCGAGGCGACGACGGTGACGAGGACCGCGCGGAACTGCAGCGAGTGCTGCCAGGTGCGCATCAGGCGACGCGGCCACCCGCTGGGCCGCCACCAGCGCTGCCCGGCCGCCGGGGTCGTCATGGGCGGGTCAGGATGCCGCGCCCGCGCGGTAGCCGACACCGCGGACGGTCATGACGATCTTCGGGTTGTCGGGGTCTTCCTCGACCTTGGCGCGCAGCCGCTGCACGTGCACGTTGACGAGGCGGGTGTCGGCCTTGTACTGGTAGCCCCAGACCTGCTCGAGCAGCATCTCGCGGGTGAAGACCTGCTGCGGCTTCGCAGCGAGCGCGAGCAGCAGGTCGAACTCGAGCGGGGTGAGGTTGACGCGCTTGTCGCCGCGGCGCACCTCGTGCGCCGGCACGTCGAGGACGACGTCGCCGACGGCGTAGGTGCGGTTCTCGGTCTGCGCGGTCGGGCGCAGCCGGGTGCGGATGCGGGCGACGAGCTCCTTCGGGTTGAAGGGCTTGACCATGTAATCGTCGGCCCCCGACTCGAGGCCCGCGACGACGTCGGCGGTGTCCGACTTGGCGGTGAGCATGATGATCGGCGCGCCGGACTCGGCGCGGATCCGTCGGCACACCTCGATGCCGTCGACACCCGGCAGCATGAGGTCGAGGAGCGTCAGGTCGGGGCGGCTGACCTTGAACGTCTCGTAGGCGCTCGATCCGTCCGCGCAGAACACCGGCTCGTAGCCCTCGGCGCGCAGCACGATGCCGATCATCTCCGACAGCGCGGGGTCGTCATCGATGACGAGGATGCGGGAGGCCATGATCAGTAACGGTAGTGCTCTGCCTTGTACGGGCCGTCCACCGGAACGCCGATGTAGTCGGCCTGCTCAGGGGTGAGCGTCGTGAGCTCGACGCCGAGGGCGGCGAGATGCAGACGCGCGACCTTCTCGTCGAGGATCTTCGGCAGCGTGTGGACGCCGACGGGGTAGGACTCGGGCTTCGTGAAGAGCTCGATCTGGCCGAGCACCTGGTTCGAGAACGAGTTGCTCATGACGAACGACGGATGGCCGGTCGCGTTGCCGAGGTTCATAAGGCGGCCCTCACTGAGCAGCAGCACTGAACGCCCGTTGGGCAGGCGCCACTCGTGCACCTGGGGCTTGATCTCGACTCTGGTCGCGCCCGGCAGCGCCGCGAGGCCGACGACATCGATCTCGTCGTCGAAGTGGCCGACGTTGGAGAGGATCGCGAGGTGCTTGAGATTCAGGATGTCGGCGACGGTGAGCACGTTCTTGTTGCCGGTGCACGAGACGACGATGTCGACCTGGTCGACGACCGACTCGAGGCGGGCGACCTGGAATCCGTCCATCGCGGCCTGCAGGGCGTTGATGGGGTCGATCTCGCTGACGATGACGCGCGCGCCCTGGCCGCGCAGCGCCTCGGCCGCACCCTTGCCGACGTCGCCGTAACCGGCGACGAAGGCCACCTTGCCGCCGATGAGCACGTCGGTGGCGCGGTTGAGCCCGTCGATCGCGCTGTGGCGGATGCCGTAC
>JAJYBG010000176.1 GCA_021779075.1 Actinomycetes bacterium
CTCGACGTCTCCGTCCGACGGATCACGTCTGTAATCGCCCCGTTCTTCCGCGATAGTATCTCGCCAATTTCCAGTTTCCTTTGCGGAGGGACCGGTCATGGCGAGAGGACAGCGGGGTCGAACCAAGGAGCAGCATTGGCGGCGGCACGTGGCGGCGTGGCGGCGCAGCGGTCAAAGCGTTCGCGCGTATTGTGCGTCCGAGGGGATATCAGAGCCGTCGTTTTACTCATGGCGTCGGGTGCTCGCGGAGCGCGGTCCGCGCCCTGCCGCGAAGTCCGCGCGCGTCGGGGATGCGAGGGCGACGCGGGAAAGGAGCACTGCGGATGCAACGGTCGTTTCACCGTTCGTGCCGGTGCGGCTTGTCGATGACGCAACGTCGGCGTCGGCCGTGGAGGTCGTGCTGCGCGGCGGACGCGTGGTGCGCGTGGCGGCAGGCTTCGTGGCCAAGACGCTGCGTGAGGTGGTGGCCGCGCTGGAGGACCTGCCATGCTGAGCCTGCCGCCCTCCGTGCGCATCTTCATGTCGCGCGAACCGGTCGATATGCGGAAGGGCTTCGATTCGCTGGCCCAGCTCGTCCGCAGCCACCTGGCCGGCGATCCACTTTCAGGCCATCTTTTCGTGTTTCGTTCGAAACGCGGCGACCGCCTCAAGCTGCTCTACTGGGACAGCGGTGGGCTGGCAATTTGGTACAAGCGTCTTGAAGTCGGCGTCTTCTCGATACCCACCGTGGGGACGAGCATCGGCGAGCACGGTCTGGAGATCAAGGCCGGCGACTTCGCCTTGCTTCTGGAAGGCATCGACCTGTCGAACGCGAAGCGGCAGAAACGTTATCAACGTCCCGAGGCGGCGCCCGCCTGAGTGACATTGTCACTTTTCTGAAGATTGCTATTTCCTGGAATGAAACGGCGTCCGTGTTCGTCTGATAGAGGATGAGTACGGACGCCTCCCACCTCTCGACTCCTGCCACCGACCAGACGGGTGCGGTTGTCGTTGCCGTCAATCAAGAGCCCGTGGGCAGCGGCATTCGCCTGCCGGTCGAGCAAATTTCCCTCGAAGAGTTGGCGCGGCGGCAGGCGGACGCCACAACGCCTCCGTTGCCGGGCAACGTCGATGTGCTGCAGGCGATGATCACGGAACTGCGTCAGGCCCTCGATGGCCAGAGGCAGCGGGTGGCCGAGTTGGAGCAGGCCATGGATGCCCTGCTTCGCCGGCTGCAGCGCACGCCCCGCGACGCCTGGCCGGCGGACCAGATGGCGTTGTTCCCGGAAGCGCAGGCGGACGAGCCGGAGCCGATGCCGACGGAGCCAAACCTGGCGCCGACCGAGGCCGCAGAGCCAGGTCCGTCAAAGACAAACAAGAAGAAGGGGCATGGCCGGCGCTCGCTGGAAGAACTGCTCAAGTCGCTGCCGTTGCAGCGCCGCGAGCATCCGCTCACCGAGGCGGAACGCACCTGCCCCTGCTGCGGCCGGCCGCGGCGGAAGATCGGCGAGCAAACGAGTCAGCAACTCGAATACATCCCCGCCAGGCTCGTGTGCGTGCAGCACGCCCAGTTCACCTACTCCTGCCCGCACTGCCCCGAGCACATCGTCACCGCGCCCAAGCCGCCGCAGCCCATCGACCGCGGCCTGGCCGGTCCCGGTCTCTGTGCCCTCGTGACAGCGAACAAGTTCGATGACTATCTGCCGCTGTATCGTCAGGAACTGATCCTCACCCGCGCCGGCCTGTTCCTGGCCCGCTCGACCCTGTGCGACTGGTTGATGGCCCTCGGCACGCTCGTGCGGCCGCTCGTCGAGCGCATGAAGCACGACATCTTCCGGTCCCGTGTCGTGCAGACCGACGGCACCAGGATCGAGGTCGTGCTCGAAGGCCAGCGCGAAACGAAGACCGGCTACTTCTGGCCCTATCTCGGCGACGACACGCATCCCTATGTCGTCGTCGATTTCAGCCTCGATAAGACCAAGCAGCATCCGCAACGCTTCCTGGCCGACTACACGGGCTACGTCCAGGTCGATGCCTACTCGGCCTACGACGGCTGCTTCATTGCCAATGCGGATTCTTCTTATCCGAAAATCGAAGTCGCGTGCTGGAGCCACACCGAACGCTACTTCGAGGCGGCCCGCGACAGCGATCCGGCCCGCGCCGCCGAGGGCCTCGGCTTCATCCGCGCCCTCTTCGCCGTCGAGGCCCGGGCCAAGCGCGAACATCTCGCGGAAAGCGAGGTGCTGGCGTTACGCCAGCGCGAGGCGGTGCCGATCCTCGACGACTTCAAACCGTGGCTCGAACGCACCCGCGATCAGGTCCTGCCCAAGAGCCCGCTGGCCGATGCTCTGCGCTACGCGCTCAACCAGTGGCAAGCGCTGCGTCGCTATACCGAGGCAGGCTTCCTGTCGGCGGACAATAACGCGACCGAGCGGATCAACAAACTGATCGCTCGGGGCCGGGTGAACTGGCTGTTCGTCGGCAGCCCGCGCGGCGGCGAAACGGCGGCCCGACTGTTGAGCCTGGTCGTCACCTGCCGCCGACTGCACATGGACTCGTTCCTGTACCTGCGCGACGTGTTCACGCGCCTGCCTGGCCTGCCAGCCGATCGCCTCGATGAACTCCTGCCCGATCACTGGCTGGCATCCCATCCCGAGGCCCGCCATCCGCCCGAGCGCCAGGGCCGCGGCCACGCCGACCCGCGCCCACGCCGCCGCTCGCGCCCCTGAACCACGTCCGGCCGCGCGAAACCCCACAGCCTACCTGCACCAGTCGCCGATTCCAGACGTGATTCGTCGGACGGAGACCGGACAATCGTTGCCTGAGCGTGCCAGGCAATGGCAGGGGGCAGGTCCGCCGTTACCGATCGGTGCTTTTCCGGCGGTCTCTCCGCGCGTGAA
>JAJYBG010000177.1 GCA_021779075.1 Actinomycetes bacterium
TCCGAACAGGTCGAGTTCTTCGACCTCGGCCTCGTCGTCGTCGACGAGCAGCACCGCTTCGGGGTCGAGCAGCGCGAGAGGCTGCGCACCAAGGGGCGCACCGCGCCGCACACCCTGGTGCTCACCGCGACACCGATCCCGCGCACGGTCGCCATGACGGTCTTCGGCGATCTGGACGTCTCGACGATCGCCGAGCTGCCGGCGGGGCGCGCCGGCATCGAGAGTTTCACCGTGCCGCTCGTCGACCGGCCGGGGTGGTGGCCGAGAGTGTGGCAGCGCGCTGCCGAGGAGATCGCCAAGGGCCGCCAAGTCTACGTCGTCGCAGCTGCGATCGACGCCAAGAGCCTCGAAGAAGGCGAGGACCTCGAACCGGTCGAGGACGAGTTCGGCGAGGCCGGCGACCCGGTGCCCCCTCCGCCGCTCGCGACCGTCGAGGCGACGCTTCAGGCCGTGCGCGAGGCGCCCGCGCTCGCCGGCGCGCGCGTGGCGGCGCTGCACGGCCGGTTGCCCTCGGCCGAGAAGGATGCCGTCATGCGCGCCTTCGCCGCGGGCGAGATCGACCTGCTCGTCGCCACCACCGTCATCGAGGTCGGCGTCGATGTGCCGAACGCCTCGACGATGATCGTGCTCGACGCCGACCGGTTCGGCGTCGCCCAGCTGCACCAGCTCCGCGGCCGCGTCGGCCGCGGAGGAGTGCCGGGCCTTGCGCTCTTCGTCACGCGCGCCGAACCGGGAAGCCCCGCGCGCGAGCGCGTCGACGCCGTCGCGGCCACGACGGACGGCTTCGCGCTCGCCCGGGTCGACCTCGAGCTGCGACGCGAAGGCGATGTGCTCGGCAGCGCGCAGGCTGGCGGCCGCACCTCGCTGAAGCTGCTGCGCGTAGCCCACGACGCCGACGTCATCGTCGAGGCCCGCGAGGCCGCGGAATCCATCGTCGCCGACGATCCGACGCTCACGGACCACCCCGCCCTCCGGCGCGCGCTCGAGCGCCGCCTCGACGACACCGAGCGCGAGTTCATCACCAAGAGCTGATCGTCTCTCATTGCGCTTGGTCGTGTCGCGCGGCGCGCCCGGCCGCATAGTCTGAAACCACTATGAAGCGGATCGCCGTCGTCCCCGGCTCGTTCGACCCGGTCACCCATGGCCACCTCGACGTCATCGAGCGAGCGGCGAAGCTCTTCGACGAGGTGCGCGTGCTCGTCATGCACAACCCGTCGAAGAAGGCGTTGTTCTCGGCGGCCGACCGCGCCACGCTCCTTCGCGAAGCGATCGATGCCGAGGGATTCCCCGGCGACTTCGTCATCGACGTCTTCACCGACGGCCTGCTCGCCGACTACTGCACGCGGGTCGGCGCACAGGTGCTGGTCAAGGGGGTGCGCAGTCAGGTCGACCTCTCGTACGAGACGCCGATGGCGTACTTCAACCGCAACCTCGCCGGCGTCGAGACGGTGTTCGTCGTCTCCGACCCCGCCCACGCGCTCATCTCCTCGACACTGGTGCGCGAGGTGTACTCGCTCGGCGGCGACATCAGCCCCTACGTGCCCGCCGTCGTCATCGCACACCTCAAGGGGCAGCTGTGAGCCGGGTCGATCCCGAGGCTCGGCAGGCCCCTGCGCCTCTCGTCTCGGGTATCGCCGGCAGCGGCGTGCTCACCGTGGCCGATGTCGCCGGCCACGCCGCCCGCATCGCGGTCGTCACCGTCGACCCGGCCATCGCTGTCAGCCGACGGCCGGGTCGACGGTGACGACGAACCACTGCGCAGCGGCCGGTCTGGTACAGCAGTTGGTCGGTTCTGGTTCTGGGCGAGCGACTGCGGACCGGGCTCGTCCCACTGTCGCGGTACGGGCGACCGTAGAATTGCGGTCTATGTCCGCGCCCGCCAACCCGTATTCGCTCGCCGTCTACGACCTCATCCACCAACCGGGCCATCACCGCGAGGTGAGGCTGGAATTCCCCGCTCCCGAGAAGCTCGGCGAAGGTCTCGTGAGCGTGCCCGCAGGCCAGGCGATGGAGATCGACGTCACGCTCGAGTCGATCCACGACGGCATCGTCGTCTCCGGCGAGGTCGACACCGTCGCCACCGGCGTGTGCGGGCGCTGTCTCATCGACATCGAGCAGCCCGTCCAAGTCGAATTCCAGGAGCTTTTCGCGTATCCTTCTGACGAAGCCTTTGACTTCGAGATTCATGACGACCATGTCGATCTTGAACCTCTAGTCAGAGACTCGGTGGTCTTGTCACTGCCGTTCCAGCCGGTGTGCCGCCCCGATTGCCCTGGTCTCGACCCTGAGACCGGTGAGCGTCTGGCCGATCACCCCGAGTTCATCACGCCCCGAGAGCCCACCGACCCGCGTTGGGCCGCGCTCGGGGAGTTGAAGCTTTCCGAAACAGAGACAGAAGAGAGTTAGCCATGGCCGTTCCCAAGCGCAAGCAGTCGCGTTCCAACACGCGCAGCCGCCGTTCGCAGTGGAAGGCGGAG
Organism: Actinomycetes bacterium; assembly: GCA_021779075.1. Lineage (GTDB taxonomy): Bacteria > Actinomycetota > Actinomycetes > Actinomycetales > Microbacteriaceae > Gryllotalpicola. The sequence continues at coordinate 2,478 of JAJYBG010000177.1, forward strand.
GCCCCCAAGCTCGTCAAGACCGTCGAGAACGGGCGCGTCACCTACTCCCTGCCCCACCGCGCGAAGGTCGTCACCGACTCGCAGGGCACCGAGCTGTACCTCGAGTACAAGGGCCGCAAGGTCGCCGACGTCTGAGTTGTCCCGCCGCGACTCCTGGAGCCATTCGGCTCACGAGGACAGCGCGGCACGCACATCCGCTTCTGAAGGGCGCCCCGATCTGGGCGCCCTTCAAGCGCGTCTGGGGGTCGAGATCGACCCGGCCCTGCTCACCCAGGCCGTCACGCACCGCTCCTGGGCGTACGAGCACGGTGGGGCCGCGCACAACGAGCGCCTCGAGTTCCTCGGCGACTCGGTGCTCGGCCTCGCCGTCACGACCAAGCTCTAC
>JAJYBG010000178.1 GCA_021779075.1 Actinomycetes bacterium
GGGGAGCGTCGCCGCCGGCGAGACCTTGCCCGTCGAGGTCTTGATGAAGTCGGCGCCGGCGAGGATGGCGAGCCACGAGGCGCGCCGGACGTTGTCGTAGGTGACGAGTTCGCCGGTTTCGAGGATGACCTTGAGGCGGGCGCTCGTCCCGTCGGGGCGGCGGCAGGCCTCCTTGACGGCGGTGATTTCGTCGAAGACGAGCCCGAGGTCGCCGGCGAGGAAGGCCCCGCGGTCGATGACCATGTCGATCTCGTCGGCACCGGCGCTCACGGCATCCTGCACGTCGAGCAGTTTGACGCGGCGCGAGGCCCGGCCGCTGGGGAACGCGGTGGCGACGGCGGCGACCGCGACGGTGCCGCCGCGGCCGGTGTGTGCGTCGCCCAGCGCCTCGACTGCGACGCCGACGAGGTCGCCGTAGACGCAGACGGCGGCGGTCGAGGGGGTCGCCGGATCGCCGGGGTCGGGCCGCACCGCCTTGGCGGCGAGCGCCCGGACCCTGCCGGGCGTGTCCGAGCCCTCGAGAGTGGTGAGGTCGATGAGGGACACGACGAGGTCGAGAGCGGCACGCTTGGACTCCGTCTTGATCGACCGCGTCGCGAAGGCGGCCGCGCGGGCCTCCAGCCCGACCGCGTCGACGCCGGGGATTCCGTGGAGGAAGCGCCCCAGGGTGGCGTCGGTGAGTTCGCCGCCGACGACGCGGCGCGCCAGCTCGCTGCTGGTCAGAGTGGGCATGGTTCCAGGCTAAGGCGTCTCGGCGAGCAGCGCGGCGACCTCCGCGACGTCGGCGCGCATCTGCGCGATGAGCGCGGGAATGCCCGCGAAGGCGACGTTGTCGCGGATGCGCTTCACGAACGACACCTCGATGACATGGCCGTAGAGGTCGATCGTCTCGCCGATGACGTGGGCCTCGACCTGCCGCTGCGGCACGCCCTCGAAGGTCGGGTTGTTGCCGACGGAGATCGCGGCGGGGTGGCGCACTCCGGCGTCGAAGAGCCAGCCCGCATAGACGCCGTCGGCGGGGATCAGACCCTCGGCGTCGGGAGCGAAATTGGCGGTCGGGAACCCCAGTTCGCGGCCGCGTCGCGCGCCCGGCACGACCTCGCCGCGCAGCGTCGGCAGGTGGCCGAGCATGGCGCTAGCGCCCTCGATGTCGCCCGCGACGAGAAGCGCGCGGATCCGCGTCGACGAGACGCGCTCGCCCGTCCCGGCCCGCTGGTCGTCGACGAGGATGACGCGGAAGCCGTGCCGCTCGCCGAGCGCGCGCAGCATGTCGACGTCGCCGGCGTTGGCGCGCCCGAAGCGGAAATCGCTTCCGACGAGGACGAGATGGGCGTGCAGCGCATCGACGAGCACGCGGGTGACGAAGTCCTCCGGGCTGAGCGCGGCGAGCTCCTCGTCGAAGTGCAGCACGAGGGTGGCATCCATGCCGGTGCCCGCCAGCAGTTCGAGCTTCTGGTCGAGGCTCACCAGCGACGGCGGGCACCTGTCCGGGGCGAGAACCGCGAGCGGATTGCGGTCGAAGGTGACGACCGTCGCGGCGAGCGAGTGCTCGCGGGACACGCGCAGCACCTCGGCCATCACCGCGCGGTGGCCGAGGTGCACGCCGTCGAACTTGCCGATCGTCACGGCGCTCGGACCGAAGTCCGGCTCCACCTCGGCCGGGTCGCGGTAGATCTTCATCGGGCGACCGCCCGGACCGGATGCCGCCGCAGCCACCACATGCCCGCGAGCGGCAGCACCGCCGGGACGAACCAGTAGCCCTGGCCGAAGACCGTCCACACCGTGGACGTGTCGCCGAAGGCGTTGCCGGAACCGGTGCCGAGCGCATCCGGGGACAGGGTCGTGATGAATCCCACGATGAGCACCCCCGCGAATTCCACGCACACCGTCACCCAGGCGACGCGGTACCAGACGCCGCGATGGATGATGAGCGCGACCATCGCGACGATGTAGACGACCGCGGAGCCGGCCGAGATGGTGATCGCGACGGGCGCCTTGCCGAAATGGTCGACGATCTGGAAGATGCTGCGGCCGAGGGCGGCCATGACGAGCACGGCGTAGACCGCGACGAGCACGACGAGGACGCCGACCCTGCCCACCGCTGGCGCCGCCGCGGCCAGGCGGTCGGTGACGGAACGACGCGGTTCGCTCATAGCCCTACAAGTCTAAGTTGCGCGGGTCATGCGCCCTGGACGAACCAGATGATGCCCATGCGGTAGAGCATGACCGCGACGGCGAGGCCGATGGCGCCGAGCACGACGACGCTCCAGCGGGAGCGGTCGATGAGCGCCCAACCCATGCCGATGAGCGGCAGCAGCAGGGCGCCGACGAGATACATCCAGTACTCGAGCAGACTGCCCGAGGGCGGATTGCCCGCGAGCGGCGCGACGATCGCGACGACGACCTGCACTATGAGCTCGAGGGCGACGAGCGCGATCGCACCCATGACGAGATCGTTCGGGGTGCGGCCGAGGAAGCCGGCGATGAGGCACAGCAGGCCCGCCGCGAGCGCGGTGGCGAGCTCGACGTCGAGGAGCCAGTGGATCATGCGCCGGCCTCGACGGGGAATCCGGTCGTGACCCGGGCGATGCCGCCCGCGACCGCGACGAGAGCGACGAGGCGGCCGTCCGCGGCGATCGCGGCGTAGTCGCCGTCGGCCTGCCCGCCCACTCCGATCCTCTTGCCGTGGCCGAGGTCGACGGCCTGCTGCGCGTCGAGCTCGAGCCGTGGGAACACCGCGCCCGCCGCCTCCGCCGGTGTGAGCGCGTCGCGCACCGCATCGAGCGTCTCGAGGTCGTGGGCGGCGCCGACGGCGAACGGCCCCACCCGGGTGCGG
>JAJYBG010000179.1 GCA_021779075.1 Actinomycetes bacterium
GGCTCCCGCAGCGCTCGCCGACAATGGTCGGCAGGTCGTCGGCCTCGACGACGCCCGCGGAGACCGCGTCCTCGAAGTCGTGACAGACGTAGGCGATACGGTCGCTGATTACCTTGGGTCTTCGCGCTTTTAAGCCTGCTGAACTGGTTCGTTGCGTTGTGGAGAATCTCCAATAGGCAGCGACTCGCCATTTTGCCGCGCCGGCGAATCGACCAGGCCTTCATCATGTCACGCTGTGAAGCGCGACGTCGGATCTCGCGACGCTCCAAGATTGAACGGGCGAATGTCTCATGCCGGCACCCACGCTGATCGCGGGTCGACTGTGCTGGCGGCGAAAGTGCCCGACGACACGCCCAGCGCGGGCAGCTCATCGTGAGCCTGGGGAGCTTCGACAAAGTGATGTTATAGTACTCAAGCAATTAATTGAGTAAGGACCGCATGAAGCCCCGTGACTTCAAGGACAGCATCTTCGAGCAGTTGGCCCGCGTCGGCGCTGCGTTCAGCAGCCCGAAGCGGGTGGAGATCATCGAGTTGCTGGCCCAAGGAGAGCGGACCGTAGAGTCGGTGGCCGCCGCGACGGGCATGTCGGTCGCCAACACGTCCCGGCACCTGAGTGTCCTTCGCAACAGTGGACTCGTGAGTTCTCGGCGAGAAGGTCTCTACGCCTTCTACCGGATCTCCGAGGGCTCCGTCGTCACGACCTTTCAGGCTCTGCGTACGCTCGCCGAGTCGAGGCTGGCCGAGGTGCGCCAGCTCGCCGAGGCATTCTTCAACGAGGTCGACGGTGCCGAGCCGATCGGGATCGAGGAGATGCTGGTGAGGGCCGCGGCGGGTGACGTCATGGTGATCGACGTGCGCCCTCGACTCGAGTACGAGGCCGGCCACCTGCCCGGCGCCGTAAGCATCCCGCTCGAGGAATTGCCAGCCCGTCTTGTCGAAATTGATCGTGACCACGGGGTAGTCGCGTACTGCCGTGGCCCCTACTGCGTTATGTCGGCCGAAGCCGTGACTCAACTCCGCCTTGCCGGCATGGAGGCGCAGCGACTCGTTGGGGGGCCTCTCGAGTGGCGTGAGGCCGGACTACCCATCGTCGTGGGCCCCAGCAGCGACGAAGTCGCCCTCGCGGCCTCAACCAACTGACTTACCAACACAGAAAGAGGAAAGAACCAATGAAGAACCTGATGATCATCAATGACCCGCCGTACGGCACCGAGAGGATGTACAACGGACTGCGGCTCGCGACCAACCTGCTGGACAAGCACGAGGGAACCGAACTATCGGTCTTCCTCATGGGCGATGGCGCGAGCGGTGCGAAGGCGGGCCAGCAAACCCCTAACGGCTACTACAACGTCGAGCGAATGCTCAAGAACGTGATTCGCAAGGGTGGCCGGGTGCTCGTCTGTGGAACGTGCATGGACGCGCGTGCCCTCGCCGAGGCGGACCTTCTCGAAGGTGCCACGCGCAGCACGATGGACGAGTTGGGCGTGCTCACCGTTGAGGCCGACAAGGTGCTGGTGTTCTAGTGGCCGGCGGGACTCACCAGTCTGCGCAGACGGTCGTCGTGCTGGGTGGGGGCGTCGGCGGGGTCGCCACGGCGAACCGACTGCGCCGCCGACTCGATCGGCGCCACCGCGTGGTCCTCGTCAACCGGGAGCCCGAGTTCAGCTTCGCTGCCTCCTACCTGTGGGTGATGGCGGGAACTCGAACGGCGGCGCAGGTGACGCGGCCGCTCAAGCGTCTCGAGCGCCGCGGGATCGAGGTGGTCTTGGGCGATGTCGAGGACGTCGATCCGGTGCGGCGCACGGTCACCGTCGCCGGCCGCGAGCTCGAGGCCGACCATCTGGTGGTCTCGCTCGGCGCTGACTACGCGACAGACTCCATCGAAGGCCTCGTTGAACACGGTGAGACCTTCGCAACCCTCGGTGGTGCCGAGGTCCTCGCCCCGCGCATCAACGCACTAACCAAGGGTCGCGTCCTCGTAGTCACGGCTGCCCCCGTCTATCGGTGCCCCGCGGCACCGTACGAGTCGGCCTTCCTCATCGACGCCGCACTCCGGCGCGCCGGGGTGCGTTCCAGCGTCGAGGTGGCGGTGCACTCAGCGGAACCCGGGCCGATGGGCGTGGCTGGATCGAACGTCTCCGCGGCGGTCATCTCGATGCTGGCGGATCGCTCTATCGACTACCGACCCTCTCATCAGATTGCGCGAGTCGAGCCTGGCCGGGCGCAGTTCGCCGACGGTGACGTGGAGCCCTTCGACCTGCTGGTCTACATGCCCCCTATCCGGCCGCCCAAAGTCCTGGCTGCGTCATCGCTCGCTGCGGAGTCGGGCTGGATCGAGGTGGATCGTGGGACGCTCGCCACCAGATTCGCCGGCGTCTACGCCATCGGTGACAATGCGCAGATCCCTCTCAGCATCGGCAAACCCCTACCTCGCGCCGGTGTCTTCGCACACGCCGAGGCGCTGGTCGTCGCCGACAACATCGCCTCGGCGATTGAGGGTCAGTCTGCAGACGCGCGCTTCGACGGCAGCGGCGGGTGCTTCATCGAGACCGGTTTCTCGAAGGCCGGCTACGGCGCGGGCAACTTCTATGCCGAACCTTCGCCCCAAGTGACGGTCCGCCCGCCCTCTCGGAGAATGCACCTGGGCAAGGTCGCATTCGAGTACAACGTGATGCGGCGGTGGCTTTGAGCGCCGCGGTGCCAACGTCCTCCATCTACCTGGACCATAACGCCACGACTCCGATCGCCCCGGAGGTCCTTGATGCAATGCAGCCCTATCTGACGCGGTCCTTCGGAAACCCATCGAGTGACCACTCC
>JAJYBG010000180.1 GCA_021779075.1 Actinomycetes bacterium
CCCCGCGGCGTACGCCTACATGAAGTCGTACTCGCCGTACGAGAACGTGCGGCCGGGCGTGAAGTACCCGCCGATCCTTGCGGTGACGAGCCTCAACGACACCCGGGTGCTTTACGTCGAGCCGGCAAAGTGGGTGGTGAGGCTGCACGAGCTCGGGCAGGACGCGGAACTCAAGATCGAGATGGTCGCCGGCCACGGCGGAGTGAGCGGCCGCTACAACGCGTGGAAAGAGCGCGCCTTCGAACTCGCCTGGCTGCTCGACCGGCTGCGCCTGGCGGACTGACGCACGACACTCCACAAGGCGGCGCACTAACCGAACAGCAGTTTCGCCTCCTCGTACCGGTGCGGCGGCACGGTGTTCAGCCGCCTGGTCGCGTCCGTGATCGACACGTCGATGACCTCGGTGCCGCGGAGCGAGACCATGGTGCCCCACTGGCCGGCGTCGACGGCATCCACCGCGGCAAGCCCCAGCCGGGTCGCGAGGACGCGGTCGAAGGCGCTCGGCGCGCCGCCGCGCTGCACGTGCCCGATGACGGTCGCGCGCGACTCGATGCCGGTGCGCTCCTCGATCATCGGCGCGATGATCTCCGCGATGCCGCCGAGCAGCGGCCGGTTGAACGCGTCGAGGCCCTTGTGCGAGTACGCCTCGTCCATGGTGGTGAGACGGAAGCCCTCAGACACGCATACCACCGGCGCCCGGCCGCGGTCGCGCACCTGTTGGACCCAGTCGCAGATCTGCTCGATCGACTGGGGCTGCTCGGGGATGAGAATGGCGTGCGCGCCGCCCGCCATGCCGGCGTGCAGCGCGATCCAGCCGACGTAGCGGCCCATGACCTCGACGACCATGCAGCGCTGATGCGATTCCGCCGTGGTGCGCAGCCGGTCGATGGCCTCGGTGGCGATACCGACCGCCGTGTCGAATCCGAACGAGTAGTCCGTCGCCTCGAGGTCGTTGTCGATCGTCTTCGGCACCCCGACGATGTGCAGGCCCTCGTCGGCGAGGCGTCGGGCCGCCGTGAGGGTGCCCTCGCCGCCGATCGCGATGATGGCGTCGATGCCGTTCTCGTCGAGCATCCGCTGGATGTTCTCGGGCCCGCCTCTCTCGCCCTCGTATGGGTTGGTGCGGCTGGAGCCGAGGATCGTGCCGCCCTCCTTCGAGAGGCCGCGCACGCGGTGGCGGGGAAGGTCGATGAAGTCGCCCTCGACGACGCCTCGCCAGCCCCACCGGAAGCCGACGAACTGGTGGCCGTAGATCTTGTCGCCCTTGAGCACGGCGCCGCGGATGACCGCGTTGAGGCCGGGGCAGTCGCCGCCGGAGGTGAGGATGCCGATCTTCATGCCACTGCTCTCGTGGGGGTTCGGGGGCGGATTCGTATCGTTTCTATTCTGAAGGCTGTCAGCGTCCCAGGGCGCGCTCGAGCTTCGAACCGCTCGAGGGCGGTCGGGCACCGGCGGCGTGTAGCACCGCCTCGATCGCATCGAGCAGCGCGTCGCGCTCCTCGCGGGTGCGGCCGGCCGCCGGGAGCAGCTCGGCCTCCCACTCCTGCCAGGAGCGCTCGGCGCCCGTCAGCAGGTCGACGGCGGCGACGTGGTCGTCGGCGAGCTCGACGAGCGGCGAGCCGGATGCGTCGCGCAGCACCGTTGCCGCCCGCCGATTGCGGATCCGCGCGATCGGCACGAGCGGTGCGGCGTCGATCGTCGCGGCGAGGGCGGCGCGCAGCCCGGAGGGCGGCTCAGCCCGGTCGCCGAGCGGGAACTGCTGTTCAGGTCGTCCCTCGCCGGTGCGCGGCCACTTGATGTGCCATCCCGCGTCGTGGCCGCCGGTGCGGCGCCGCACGGCGATCTTCGCCGCGGCGAGGGCGAGGCCGGCGGTGTCGAAGTAGGTCGCATCGAGGTCGAACACCTCCGGTGCGTCGGCGGCGGCGACAACGCCGACCCCGATCAGCGAGGGCAGCACGGCCCTGGAATCCACGTCGTACTTGCGCTCGATCTCGATCGGAACACCGTCCACACTCACTGTCTAGTCGAAGCTGAGCCGAGGCGCACGAGAGGGGGTGCACTGAGGGGACGGTTCGTCGTAGCGTGGGGGCATGAGCGACAGCCGTGAGGACTACGACTCGAATAATGAGGACGACGACCTCGACGACGAACTCGAGGTCGACGACGAGGTGGACGATGACCTCGAGGAGGAGTTCCTCGATGACGAGGAGGACGCCCTCGAGGATGCCGAGCGCTATGTCGAAGTCGACGACGACAAGGACGTCGACGACGACGACAAATTCAACAGCCTCGACAACGACTGAGTTCGTCGTGTGCGCCGGGCGGTTCGCGCCGCCCCGCATCGAGAATGCGATGACCCGCTGGGTCGTCGCCACCTAGCTATCGGCGCGTCGTTCGTCGGTCGGCTTTTCGAGTCCCCGCGCCCGGCGGGCGGCCAGCCGTCGCCTCTGAGAGTCCGTTAGCGAGCCAGCGCCTCTCGCAGCAGCGAGATCAGCGCGTCCAGCTGCACCGAATCGGCCGAGCCGGTCTCGGCGTCCGAGCCGTCGAGCGCGCGCGCGGCGAGCCCTTTCTTCGCATCGATGAGTTCGGCGATCTTCGCGTCGATGGTCTGCGCGGCGATGATGCGCCAGGCGGTGACCGGCTCGTCCTGGCCGATGCGGTGGACCCGGTCGATGGCCTGCGTCTGCTCGGCATCCGTCCACGACAGCTCGGCGAGCACGACGTTCGACGCCGCCTGGAGGTTGAGGCCTACGCCGGCCGCGGTGAGCGAGCAGACGGCGACGGCGACCGTCGGATCGTTGTTGAA
>JAJYBG010000035.1 GCA_021779075.1 Actinomycetes bacterium
GTCCGGGGCGATATAGCCGAGGTTCGGAAGGACGTCGCAGATCAGGGCGCCCAATATCGGGCCGATCTTGCGGCGTTCCGTGCCGAGGTGAAATCCGATCTGAAGGACTACACGCTCAAGTCTGCATTCGAGTCCGCTGAAATGCTCCACAAGGAGCAGCACGACGAGCTGAAACAGACGCTCCGGCAGCAGGTGTCGTCGCTGACGGTGGACCTTGATAGTGAGCGTCGCGAGCGGATCAACGGCGACGACAACCTGCATACGCAGATCGCGACGGACACGTCGAAGGTGCGGCTCGACATTGATGCTCGAGCTCGCCGCAAACGGGCTGTGGTCGCGTCGGTCTGGGGTGTGTGCGGCTTGCTGTTGATGGTGGCCGCGACGACGTTCGGTCCTGTTCTTTCGTCTCTCATTCTTCATAAGTAGTAAGGAGCTAATCCATGTCCGATCCTGTAACCCCCACTACCTCTTCCGCTGCGGCGCCTGATGCTCTCGCGAAGGCGACGACCGTTGTTCAGACTCTCAGCGCGAACCCGGCTCTCATCGCGGATGCGCAGGCTGTCGTTTCGAAGCTGCCGCCCAAGGTCCGGGCGGCGATCTATGACACCGGTGTCGCGCTCGGTGTTGCGTCGTCGGTTGGTGTCGCAGTCATCGCGGTTCTGACGGGTCAGTGGGCGCTTCTTGGTGGCGAGGTCGTCACTCTTTTCGGGACCGTTCAGTCCCTCATCGCGAAGGCTCACGTCACCGCGTAGTCGCTCTTCCCTAAGAACGCGCCGCCGCCCCACATACCGGGGCGGCGGCGCTTCGCTGTCCACCCTTCGACCGGAAGACAACACCAATGCCGCTCGTGACGTTCACCTACGCCGACCCGACCGGGACCGGAACCGACACCCCTTCTGTCGGAAAACTGTTCTTCTCCCTCGCCGTCCGCGACGCATCCACCGGCATAATCCGCACCACCTCCCAGTTCGAAGCGACCCTGATCGCCGGCCAAGCCACCGTCAACCTTTCGCCATCCACAGCGGACAACGCCTGGATGGTCATTGAGTCCGGCATTGAGGGTGCCCGGACGACTTACTACCAGGTGCCCAACCTGCCGGGGCCGCTCACACAAGCGGACTGCACAATCATTGACCCGACAACTTTCACTCCCTCGGACTCGGGCGCGGCAGCATGGGCGTCTGCTCTCGTCGCCGCTCAAACCGCAGCATCAACGGCGGCGACCGCGGCCACATCCGCAGCTGCTTCGGCGACTCTCGCGGGTTCGTACTCGACCGCCTATGTGCCTTTGGCTACTTCGAATCTGCCGCAATTCCGCAAGAAGCTTGCGCTTACTCGTCTGAATCAGTCCCCTACGCGGGTTCTTTGCGTGGGAGACTCCACTACCGCTGGCGTCTTTTCCGATTCGTATACGACAGCCACAGGGAGCACGAATCAGGGGGGCCCGAATTCGTGGCCCGCGCAGCTAGCAGCACAACTTAACGCGTCTGGAATCTCCAGCTTCTATGGTCTGGCAATTCCGGGCCACTCTGGCAACCTCGATTCTCGATGGTCGATGACAGGCGGCTGGGCCTATGTGCCGTTCGGATTTGGAATCAATGCCTGCCTATCCGCGTCCGGCACCGGGGTGATTACCATCACGCCAGGAGTGGCAGCCGATACGTACAAAGTATGGTTCGCTGCCGACTCCGGCACAGGCCAGATGACCGCGCAAGCAACGGGCGGCAGCGTATCGGGAGCCTTTGGCAGCAACGCGACTGCGGGGGCTTATTCAGTCACCGTCACGGCAGGGGCCGTCAGCGCATCCAATACGGTCACAATCACGTGGGTATCTGGCACTGTCTTTGTGTCCGGTATTGAGTGGTCCGATTCCACGAAACCGAATCGGCTCAGTATCGGCAACGCGGGCGTCGGATCAAGCAAAGCGACGCAATGGGCGGGCGACCTTACTCATTACGCAAAGGCGATCGCGCTCATTAAGGCGTACGCCCCAGACCTGACCATCATCAGTCTTGGAATCAATGACATTGCGGCCGGCGACACCGTGGCAAATGTGACCGCGGCGATCAGCAATATCGTCACCGCTGCGCAGATATCCGGTGATGTGCTACTGCTGTCCGCCTTTCCCCACCCGACCGCCACCGCGCTCGACAGCTTGAATGAAGCACTCCGGACAGCGGTCGGTGTTCCAGCCCTGCCCTACATCGATTTATTCCAGCGATACGGGCACAATGCGGGCTCTCAGGGATTCCAGACGGTCGATGGCACCCACCCGAACGCGATCGGCTATGCGGACGAGGCTTCGGCTATCGCATCTTTCATAAGGTCGCTCTAGCTATCACTGGCGTCTTTCCTAAGTCGCTCGATCCCCTTTCAAGCCCCGCCCTCCTGTGGGGCTTTTCTCATGCCCCGAGGAGGCCCGCATGTGGAAGTACGTGTATCCGACCCCGCTTCGTCACCCGGAGAGCATGCGGGGCAGGTTGCCGTTGAAGTTGCCGTACCTGACTCACATTCTTGGAGGGATCTACTTCGACCCCTTCGCGGCCAGGGCGATCATGGATCTCGTTCATCTGGCCGAGGCGGCGAAGGTGCAGATCACGACGTATTCGGGGTATCGGTCGTGGGATGACACGGAGAAGATGATCGCTGCCTGGCATGCGGGGCAGAAGCAGGGGATGGCGTTTCCTCCGGCTGATCCTTCGGTGTCGATTCACCCGTGGGGTGTGGGGTGGGATGCAGACCCGCGTCAGTGGATCATCACGAACGGCCCGAAGGTCGGGATCGTCCACGACGTGCCTTCGGACCCGGACCATTTCCACTACGTCGGCACGGTTCCTCAGGCGGCGGTCGGCGACCGGGTGCAGCTCCCGATCCCGGTCAGGGCGTACGCGCACACGTATGACGCGCACAACAACACCCACCCGACCGCCGTCCTCAAGCCGGGCACTTACCAGATTGTGAAGATCGTCCCCGGCTCGCACGCGATCAAACCCACCACCGGGATCGTCCGCATCACACGGTGGGTTAACCTCGACGCGTTGGTAGCGGCGTGAGCGAGGACGCGCCCGCCTGGCTCAGCCACCTCACCGAATGGGGGCGCGGCTTCGAAGAGCGGCAAGCCTCAAGGTTCTCCGAGCTTGAACGGCGGCTCGACCAGACCGTGACCCGTGATCTTTTCGACGCAGAGAAGCAGCGCGTCAACGAGCGCTTCGACCAGGAGCGAGTCGCCCGCCTGGACGCGATCAAGCTCGAAGCCGACCTCCGCAAAGACGCCGACAGTGCCGAATCGAAAGCCCGCGAAGGGCTGCACGAAAAACTCAACATGTCGGAAGCGCAGCGCGTGTCCTCACGGCGGTGGGTGTGGGGCACACTCGCCACAGCCCTCTCCGCGATCTTCGTCGCCATCGCTTCATGGGTGCACCCGTGACCACCGTGCGCAGCATCTGCGACCTCGAAAGATTCAAAGCGTCCCCAACACCGCGCGGGTACCCGATCAACATGAGGACGTTTTGGGCTCCGCATGATGACGTGCACGGGGTACTCGCAGCACTCCTCAAGTCAGCCCAGCACTCCATCGTCATCAGCATGTACGGGTGGAATGACATCGAGATCGCAGACCTGACCGCGCACGCCATCGACAACCCGGACATGTTCGTGCAGGTCACCCTGGACAAATCCCAAGCCGGTGGTGTGCACGAGCGAGATCTCCTCGCGAGGTACAAGCCGGAGATGGAATCCAACAGCGTCGCCATCGGCACCTCCGAGCGTGGGGCGATCCTGCACCGCAAAGTCATCATCATCGACGGCATCTGGCGCATCAGCGGGTCCACGAACCTCGGCGATTCCGCGGAGATCAAGCAGGCCAATGAATTGACGGTCATCCAAGACGCCACCGTGTGCGCTGAAGCCCGCCACATGCTCGACCTCGCCCACGTCAAAGCACTCACACAGATGGGGGCCTGGCGTGCCCGCCCATGATGTCCCCCTCGCGGACCTACTTAACATCCCTACCCTGCTAGCTCTCGCCAACATGGCGGAGAACGGAGACAACAATGACAATCCCCACCCCCACGCCTGACCCGATCCAGAAGGCGACGACCGTCATCCAGAACATCGCCACCGACCCCACGCTCGTCGCGGACGCCCAGACCGCCATCTCGAAGCTCCCGCCCAAGGCGAGGGCTGCCATCTACGACACCGGCGTCGCGCTCGGCGTCGCCGCGTCGGTCGGCCTCGCCGTCATCGCGGTCCTCACCGGGAAGTACGCCGAACTCGGCGGCGAGATCATCACCCTCTTCAGCACCGTGCAGGCCCTCATCGCGAAGGCACACATCCAGCCGTAAACCCCGCACCACCGGAACGCCCCCGCGCCGCCAATAGCCTCTGGCTATCAGGTGACGCGGGGGCGCTTTTCTGCGTCTGCTCGCAGGTACTCGCAAATCTTTAGAGCACGACGACTGACTGCATCGGGTACACCATCGGGTACACGACGCATCCATGCATGGCCGCAGATGTCGCGCATCTAACGCGAGAGACCCCAGTCATTGACCGGGGTCTCTTGGCGGTGACGGTGGGATTTGAACCCACGGATGGCGCAAACCATCACATGTTTTCGAGACATGCTCCTTCGGCCGCTCGGACACGTCACCGCGGACGAGTTTACGTGAGCCAGGCGCCGCGGCGCTAATCCGATCGGCACGTCGGATCAACGCCGTGCCGACCGCCCTCTCGCGACGCTCCGGCGGCGCGCGCCGAGCGATGTCGGAGGCCATCCCTAGGCTGACCGCATGGCCAGAACCCAGACCCTCTTCCGCTGCGGCGACTGCGGCTGGTCGGGGTCGAAGTGGGTGGGGCGCTGCCCCGATTGCGGTGAGTGGAACACGGTGGCCGAGGCCGGCCAACCCGCCGGCGCGCTGCGCGCGCTCACGCCGGTGACGATCGGCGAGGGCCGCAAGGCGAGGCCGATCAGTGAGGTGTCCGCGGAATCCGTCGCATACTGGCCGAGCGGCATCGGCGAGTTCGACCGGGTGCTCGGCGGCGGCATCGTGCCGGGCGCCGCGATCCTGCTCAGCGGCGAGCCCGGTGTCGGCAAGTCGACCCTGCTGCTCGAGACCGCATCGCAGGCGGCGCGCGCCGGCAATCGCGTGCTCTACGTGAGCGCGGAGGAGAGCGCGAGCCAGGTCCGGCTGCGCGCCGAGCGCACCGCCGCCGTCCACGACGAGCTCTACCTCGCCGCCGAAACCGACCTGGCGACGATCATCGGGCAGATCGAGGCGGTCTCCCCTGCGCTCGTCATCATCGACTCCGTCCAGACGATCTCGAGTTCGAACGTCGACGGGCTCGCCGGCGGCCCGGCCCAGGTGCGGGAGGTGGCGGTGACGCTCATCCGCGTGGCCAAAGAGCACAACATCCCCGTCCTCATGGTCGGTCACGTCACCAAGGACGGCCAGATCGCCGGCCCGCGGCTGCTCGAGCATCTCGTCGACGTCGTCTGCCAGTTCGAAGGCGACAAGCAGACCCCGCTGCGGTTCGTGCGCGCACTGAAGAACCGCTTCGGCCCGACCGACGAGATCGGCTGCTTCGAGATGACCGGCGACGGCATCGCCGAGGTGCCCGACCCGTCCGGGCTGTTCCTCTCACGCTCGCCCATCCCCGTCTCCGGCACCTGCGTGACGATCACGATGGAGGGGCGCCGGCCGCTGCCCGTCGAGATCCAGGCGCTCGTCGTGCCGACGGATTCCCCGAGCCCGCGTCGCGTGACGAACGGCGTCGATGCCTCCCGCGTCGCCATGCTCATCGCGGTGCTCGACCGCCGCCACGGGTTGAGGTCGCTGGCGAAGAGCGACGTCTACGTCTCCACCGTCGGTGGCATGCGGGTCGTCGAGCCCGCCGCCGACCTCGCCATCGCCCTCGCCATCGCCTCGGCGGTGCATGGCGGCGCGATCGCCAACGACACCGCGGCCTTCGGCGAGATCAGCCTCGCCGGCGACATCCGGCCCGCGCCGTCAGCGAAGCAGCGCGCCAGCGAGGCGGGGCGCCTCGGCTTCACGACCCTCATCGACCAGACAGCGCTGCACATCTCATTCGCCGTGCCCAAAGCGCTTGGTCAATAGAGCAGGAACTGAACCGAGTTCTTGGCCTCGATGCCGCCGACACTGACGGTGAAGTGGTAGGAGGCGCCGCCGGCGGGAACCTGCGACAGGGTCGCCGTGCAGGCGCTCTTGTCGGAGCGGGTGCGATGCCACGTCAGCGGGGCCGACGTCAGCGCCTTGCCGGGCACGAGCAGGACGAGCGTCTTCCGGGCAGCGGTCTGGCAATCGGTCGACACCCAGTACCTCTCGCTGCCGCTGGTGATCGAGTAGACCTGCTTGTCGGTGCCGACATCGAGTGCACACGTGTTCGTACCGGTGTTGACGATGGTGAACTGCAGCTTCGGCAGAACGCCCGAGCCGTAGGTCGTGCGGTCGGTCTTCGCCCTGACGTCGATCTGGGCCGTCGTGCACGGCGCTCCGTCCTTGGCGGTGGCCGCGACCGTCGGCGACGCCGCCGCGCTCGTCGGCGCCCCCGCCGACACGCCCGGCAGGACCGACGGCGACGCGGCGGCCTCCGGTGCCGACCGCGACCAGGGATGCCAGAGCGTCACGGCGAGGACTGCGACCACCGCGATCAGGGCGACGAGCAGCACTGCGGCGCGGCGACGCCGGTACACCCGCAGCGATGGCCGGCGCGGCGGCCGCTGTGGGGATCGGGGCGCCGCCATACCGCGATGCTAGATCGGCGGCTTCGCCGGGCTTCGGCGGCGCGCTAGAGGTGCTTGATCATCCGGGTGTTGCCGAGCGTGTTCTGCTTCACCCGCGCCAGATCGAGGAACTCGGCGACGCCCTCGTCCTGCGAGCGCAGCAGCTCGGCGTAGAGCTCGGGGTCGACGGCTCCGCCCGCCATGACGGTGTATCCGAGTTTGGCGAAGAAATCCGTCTCGAAGGTGAGGCAGAACAGCCGCGAGAGGCCGAGCGCGCGCGCATCCGCCTCGAGCCGGTCGACGACCGCGTGCCCGATGCCGCGGCCGCGCCAGTCCGATTTGGCGGCCAGGGTGCGCACCTCGCCGAGGTCCTCCCAGATGACGTGCAGTGCGCCGATGCCGACGATCTCGCCGTCCGGCGTCTCAGCGACGCGGAACTCGGGCACCGCCTCGTAGAGCGTCACGAGTTCCTTGCCGAGGAGGATCCGCTCGGCGACGTACGGCTCGATGATGTCGCGGATGGCCCTCACGTCCTGCGTGCGCGCGGGGCGGACGGCGAACTCGGGCATGGTTTCCAGGCTACCGGTGCCCCTTGATCTCCATCACTCGCTTCGCGAGCAGTCGATGAGCGGGGCGCTTCGACACGAAGAGGGCCGGAGCAGTGCTCCGGCCCTCTTCTGCTCAACGAGCGGAATGCTCGATCGTGGATCGTTACTCGGCGGCGGCGATCTCCGGCGTCGCGGCGATCGCAGCAGGCGCCCCGACACCGACCGGCTCGCGCTTCGAGGTCGTTGCGAAGACGAACTCGCCGCCCACGAAATCGACCACCACATGGTCGCCCGCCACGAGGTCACCGGAGAGGATCTTCTCCGAGAGCCTGTCCTCGACCTCGCGCTGCACCGCGCGGCGCAGCGGCCGGGCGCCGAGCGTCGGGTCGTAGCCGACCTCGATGAGGCGGTCCTTGCCGGCATCCGTGATCTCGACCGTCATGTCGCGGTCCAGCATGCGGCTGCCGAGGTGCTTGATGAACAGGTCGACGATCTGGCGCAGCTCGGGGCGCGTCAGCTGCGGGAAGACGATGATGTCGTCCACGCGGTTGAGGAACTCGGGCTTGAAGTTCTTCTTGAGCTCCTCGTTGACCTTGCCGCGCATCTTGTCGTACGCCGACGACGAACCGAGTTCGCCCTCGGCCTGGAATCCGACCGGGCCACCGCTGATCGCCGCGGTGCCGAGGTTGGTCGTCATGATGATGACGGTGTTCTTGAAGTCGACGACACGACCCTGGCCGTCGGTGAGGCGACCTTCCTCGAGGATCTGCAGCAGCGAGTTGAAGATGTCGGGGTGCGCCTTCTCGATCTCGTCGAAGAGCACGACGCTGAACGGCTTGCGACGCACCTTCTCGGTGAGCTGGCCGCCCTCCTCGAAGCCCACGAAGCCCGGAGGGGCGCCGAACAGCCGCGAGACGGTGTGCTTCTCGCCGTACTCGGACATGTCGAGCGAGATCATCGCCGACTCGTCGTCGAAGAGGAACTCGGCGAGCGCCTTGGCGAGCTCGGTCTTCCCCACGCCGGTGGGGCCGGCGAAGATGAACGAGCCCGAGGGGCGGTGCGGGTCCTTGAGGCCGGCGCGGGTGCGGCGGATCGTCTTGGACAGGGCGGCGATCGCCTCGTCCTGGCCGATGACGCGCTGGTGCAGCGCCTTCTCCATGAAGACGAGACGAGCGGATTCCTCTTCCGTCAGCTTGAACACCGGGATGCCGGTCGCCTGCGCCAGCACCTCGGCGATGAGCCCTTCATCGACCTCGGCGGCGGTCTTCACGTCGCCGGACTTCCACTGCTTCTCGAGGCGCAGCCGCTCGCCGAGGAGGTTCTTTTCCTCGTCGCGCAGTGCGGCGGCCTTCTCGAAGTCCTGGCCTTCGATGGCGGCTTCCTTCTTCTCGCGCACCGCGGCGATCTTCTCGTCGAACTCGCGCAGCTCCGGCGGCGCCGACAGGATCGACAGGCGCAGGCGGGCGCCCGCTTCGTCGATGAGGTCGATGGCCTTGTCGGGAAGGAAGCGGTCGCTGATGTAGCGGTCGGAGAGATTGGCCGCGGCGACGATCGCACCATCCGTGATCGAGACCTTGTGGTGCGCCTCGTAGCGGTCGCGCAGCCCCTTGAGGATGTTGATCGTGTGGGGCAGCGACGGCTCGGCGACCTGGATGGGCTGGAAGCGGCGCTCGAGCGCGGCATCCTTCTCGAAGTGCTTGCGGTACTCGTCGATCGTCGTCGCGCCGATGGTCTGCAGCTCGCCGCGGGCGAGCAGCGGCTTGAGGATGCTGGCCGCGTCGATCGCGCCCTCGGCCGCGCCCGCGCCGACGAGGGTGTGGATCTCGTCGATGAAGGTGATGATGTCGCCGCGGGTGCGGATCTCCTTCGTCACCTTCTTGAGGCGCTCCTCGAAGTCGCCGCGGTAGCGGCTGCCCGCGATGAGCGAGCCGAGGTCGAGGGTGTACAACTGCTTGTCCTTGAGCGTCTCGGGCACGTTGCCAGCGACGATCGCCTGCGCAAGACCCTCGACGACGGCCGTCTTGCCGACGCCGGGCTCGCCGATGAGGACGGGGTTGTTCTTGGAGCGGCGCGACAGGATCTGCATGACGCGCTCGATCTCCTTCTCGCGGCCGATGACCGGATCGAGCTTGCCCTCGCGCGCGGCCTGGGTGAGGTTGCGGCCGAACTGGTCGAGGATCTGCGAACCGCCCTGAGGCTGCGCCTGATCGTTCGCGCCGACCTGCACCTGCTCCTTGCCCTGGTAGCCGGAGAGGAGCTGAATGACCTGCTGGCGCACGCGGTTGAGGTCGGCGCCGAGCTTGACGAGCACCTGGGCGGCGACGCCCTCGCCCTCGCGGATGAGGCCGAGCAGGATGTGCTCGGTGCCGATGTAGTTGTGGCCGAGCTGCAGCGCCTCGCGCAGGCTCAGCTCGAGGACCTTCTTGGCGCGCGGGGTGAAGGGGATGTGGCCGGTCGGCTGCTGCTGACCCTGGCCGATGATGTCCTGGACCTGCTCGCGCACGGCGTCGAGCGAGATGCCGAGCGACTCGAGCGATTTGGCGGCGACGCCCTCACCCTCGTGGATGAGGCCGAGCAGGATGTGCTCGGTGCCGATGTAGTTGTGGTTGAGCATCTTGGCCTCTTCCTGGGCCAGGACAACCACGCGACGGGCTCGGTCGGTAAAACGTTCAAACATGGGTTCCACTCCTCGTTACGTTGAGGGTAACGACGCGAGGGGCCGCTCTCTGCCCGTGTTCGCCGTGGGCGTTACTTTCCGGCCGGCGGCAGGTAGAAGTGCATCCCCTGCGCAGTGAACTGAACGGTCACCCCCGTGTCGACGGATGCCGGCGTCGCGAAGACCGTCGTGTAGGGCAGGTACTCGAGAGGGCAGTCCCCGGAGACCGCGATGTCGACCTCGTCGGGCGCGTCGACACGGTAGTCGGTCGCCCTGGCCGGGCACGCCGTCGTCCCGTAGAGCGTGACGGCGAACTCGGCGCCGTTGTCGAGCCAGACCGCGAACGGCACGCCGCCGGCGCTGTACGCCGGCGCCTCGACGCCCTGCGGCTCGCCCGGGTAGGCCGTGACCGGAGTGGACGGCACGGGACCGGGGGCGCCGCAGCCGGCGAGGAGGAGCGCAAGCGCAGCAACGGACGCCCCTGCCATCCCCTCGCGAATCCGCACCGACCAATCGTAGAGTCGACTCCATCGGCAACCCCGAAACCGACCCGGCCGGGATCAGCGGCGATTCCCAGGCCGGTGCGCCTGCGGCGCCGGTCCCGCCGCATGTCGCCCTGAGGCGGTGCCGACGGCGCCGGATAGGCTCGAAGTCATGCGTATCACCGTCATCGGCTGCGGATATCTCGGCGCGGTGCACGCCGCCTGCATGGCTCAGCTAGGCCACGAGGTCCTCGGAATCGACGTCGACCAGGCGAAGATCGACGCCCTCGCCGCCGGCCAGGCACCGTTCTACGAGCCCGGTCTGCCCGAGCTGCTCGCCGAGGCGAGCGCGACCGGCCGACTGCGCTTCTCGACCGACATGGCGGATGCCGCCGATTACGACGCGCACTTCATCGCGGTCGGCACGCCGCAGAAGAAAGGCGAGAACGCCGCCGATCTGCGCTTCGTCGACGCGGCCGTCACCGAACTCGCGAGGCACCTCAAGCCGGGGGCCGTCGTCATCGGCAAGTCGACCGTCCCCGTCGGCACCGCACGGCGCCTCGCCGAACTCGTCAAGGCGGCGCAGCCCTCGGCCGAGCTCGCGTGGAATCCCGAGTTCCTGCGCGAGGGCTTCGCCGTCGAGGACACGCTGCGCCCCGACCGCCTGGTCTACGGCCTGCCGACCGGCGACGGCGGCATCAAGGCGAAGCAGACCCTCGACGAGGTGTACACCGTCGCCCTCGGCAACGGCACGCCGCTCGTCGCGACCGACTACGAGACGGCCGAGCTCGTCAAGGTGAGCGCCAACGCGTTCCTCGCGACGAAGATCTCGTTCATCAATGCGATCGCCGAGGTGTGCGAGGCGACGGGCGCCGACGTCACCCAGCTCGCCGACGCCATCGGCTTCGACACCCGCATCGGGCGCCGCTTCCTCAACGCCGGCCTCGGCTTCGGCGGCGGATGCCTCCCCAAGGACATCCGCGCCTTCATGGCCCGCGCCGGCGAGCTCGGCGCCGACCAGGCCCTCACCTTCCTCCGCGAGGTCGACGCGATCAACCTGCGCCGCCGCTCCCGCGCGGTCGATCTCACCCGCGAGATCCTCGACGGCTCGCTCGCCGGCAAGCGCGTCGCAGTGCTCGGCCTGGCGTTCAAGCCCGACTCCGACGACATCCGCGATTCGCCGGCCCTCGACGTCGCCGGGCAGCTTCAGATGCAGGGCGCCGAAGTCATCGCGACCGATCCGAAGGCCATCCCGAACGCGCGGCGCCAGTACCCCGAGCTGACGTTCATGGAGTCGACGCCTGCGGCGATCGCGGGCGCCGACGCCGTCGTGCTGCTCACCGAGTGGAAGGAGTACCGGGCGCTCGACCCGGCTGCCACCGGCGAGCTCGTCCGCGGCAAGGCG
>JAJYBG010000181.1 GCA_021779075.1 Actinomycetes bacterium
GCCGCCGTCGCCAGCGGATTGCCACCGAAGGTCGTGCCGTGGTGGCCGCGCTCGAGCAGCTCGGATGCCGCGCCGAAGGTGATGAGCGCGCCGATCGGCACACCGCCGCCGATGCCCTTCGCCACCGTGATCGCATCGGGCGCGATGCCGGTCTTCTGGAAGGCGAACCAGTCCCCCGTGCGGCCGGCGCCGGTCTGCACCTCATCGACGATGAGCAGGGCGCCGTGGGCGCTGGTCAGCGCGCGGGCGCGCTCGAGGAATCCCTCGGGGAGTGCGACGACGCCCGCTTCGCCCTTGATCGGCTCGACGAAGAGCGCGGCGACGGTGTCGTCGATATTCGCCTCCAGCGCCTCGAGCGTGGAGTCGATGAACTCGACGCCGGGCACCATCGGCTCGAAGGGCTCGCGCAGGTACGCCTTGCCGGTGAGGGCGAGGGCGCCCATCGTGCGCCCGTGGAAGGCGCCCAGGAGCGAGAGGATGCGGGTGCGCGTCGCGCTCTGATTGCGCCGGGCCAACTTGAATGCGGCCTCGTTCGCCTCGGTGCCCGAGTTCGCGAAGAAGACGCGGCCGCCAGGCCCCGCGCCGGCGAGTCGCAGCAGACGCTCCGCGAGCGCGAGCTGCGGGGCGCTCGCGAAGAGGTTGGAGACGTGGGCGAGGGTGGCGATCTGCTCGCTGACCGCCTTGACGAGGGCCGGATGGGCGTGCCCGAGGGAGTTCACGGCGATGCCGGCGAGGAAGTCGAGGTAGCGGTTGCCGTCGGAATCCCACACCCAGGAGCCTTCACCGCGCGTGAGCAGCAGCGGGGGCTGCGAGAACGTCTTCATGAGGTTGCTCGCATACGCCTCGCGCCAGTCGGCCGCAGCCGCGCTCGTCTCGGTCACCCCGTCACCTCTGTTCCGATTCCTTCGCTGGTGAAGATCTCGAGCAGGATCGAGTGCGGCACCCGCCCGTCGATGATCGCCGCGGTCGGCACGCCGCCGTCGACGGCGTCGAGGCAGGCCGTCATCTTGGGGATCATCCCCGATTCCAGGCTCGGCAGCAGCGCGCGCAGCTCGTCGGCCGTGATCGACGAGACGAGCGAGTCGCGATTCGGCCAGTCGCGGTAGAGGCCCGCGACGTCGGTGAGGACGATGAGCTTGGCCGCCCCGAGCGCCACCGCCACGGCGGCCGCGGCGGCATCCGCGTTGACATTGAGGCTCTGGCCGGGGATCTCGGCATCGGGTGCGACCGAGGAGATGACCGGGATGCGCCCGGCGTCGAGCTGCGCCGTGATGACCGCGGGATTCACCTTCACGACGTCGCCGACCAGGCCGAGGTCGACCTCCTCGCCGTCGACGACCGCGCCACGGCGCCTGCCCTCGAAGAGCCCGGCGTCCTCGCCGGAGATGCCGAGCGCGAGCGGCGCGTAGGCGTTGATGCTGCCGACGAGCTCGCGGCTGATCTGGCCGGTGAGCACCATCCGCACGACGTTCATCGCCTCGGGCGTCGTGACCCGGTAGCCGCCGCGGAACTCGCTCGCGATGCCGAGCCGGTCGAGCGCCGCGCTGATCTGCGGGCCGCCGCCGTGCACGACGACCGGCCGGATGCCGACGTAGTTGAGGTAGACCATGTCGGCGGCGAACGCCCGCCGCAGCTCCTCGCTCACCATCGCGTTGCCACCGAACTTCACGACGACGATCTGGTCGCGGTAGCGGCTCAGCCACGGCAGCGATTCGATGAGGATCGCGGTCTTGTCGGAGGCGGAGATGGCGGCCTGGTCGACGGGCAGTTCGGGCTCCGTCTCGAGGTTGTCGCTCACAGCAGGCGCCTAGCTCGCGTACGCGGAGTTCTCGTGCACGTAGTCGTGCGTGAGGTCGTTCGTCCAGATCGTCGCGCTCCGGCTGCCGGCGTGGAGGTTGATGAGCACCTCCACCCGCCGGGGCGAGAGGTCGACGAGATCGCGGCTCTCGAACGGCTCGCCGGCCTTGCAGAGCTGCACGCCGTTGAAGGCGACATCGATGCCGTACGGGTCGAACGCGGCCGTCGTCGTGCCGACGGCCGCGAGCACGCGGCCCCAGTTCGGATCGTTTCCGAAGATCGCCGCCTTGAAGAGGTTCGAGCGCGAGACGGCGCGGGCGACCTCGACGGCGTCCTCCTCGGTGGCGGCCTCGACGACGGCGATGTCGATGTCGTGGCTCGCGCCCTCCGCGTCCGACTGCAGCTGCAGGGCGAGGTCGCGGCACACCGCGGTGAGGCCGACGGTGAACTCGGCGGTCTCGGGCGCGATGCCGGACGCGCCCGAGGCGAGCAGGGCGACGGTGTCGTTCGTCGACATGCAGCCGTCGGAGTCGAGGCGGTCGAAGGTGACCGCGGTGGCGCGGCGCAGCGCTGCGTCGAGATCGGATGCCGCGAGGTCGGCGTCGGTGGTGACGACGACGAGCATCGTCGCGAGCCCCGGCGCGAGCATTCCCGCGCCCTTGGCCATGCCCCCGATCGTCCACCCGGCGTCGCCGCGGAACACGGCCTGCTTGGCATGGGTGTCGGTCGTGATGATGGCGCTCGCGGCGTCCTCGCCCGCCTCGGGCGTCGTCGCGAGCGCGGCGGCGGCGAGCACGACGCCGTCGAGCAGCGTCGCGCGCGGCAGCTGGTCGCCGATGAGCCCGGTCGAGCACACGATGACATCGCCCGCTGAGATGCCGAGCGCCTCGCCGACCTTCTCCGCGGTGGCGTGCGTGGTCTGGAATCCCGCAGCGCCGGTGTAGCAGTTGGCACCGCCCGAGTTGAGGACGACGGCCTCGATGACGCCGTCCTTGATC
>JAJYBG010000036.1:0-10568 GCA_021779075.1 Actinomycetes bacterium
CTGATGCCCCCCTTTTGGGGGGCGTCGAAATGGGTTACTGTCAAGGCAACCGCCGGACGAAGCGCACCGCAATCCAAGGGGGAAACCGGTAACCAGGCACATACCTGGCGGTACTGATAAGCAAAGCTCGGGGCAGGGTGTTCGGGTCACCCGCCCCGGGTTTTGCTGCGGCGGTCGCGCGTCGGTCCTGATCGGCGCTGCCGCCCAGTGCCCTGAGCGCGGCCCTGAGCGCGACGGTCACCCGGATCGTCGCCGCCTTGCGCACAACGCAGCGCGAGCGCAGCGGACTTTCCGAATCCCCGCCTTCTGGCAGCGGCGATGCCGCCGTCTCCCGGAGCGGGTCAGGAAGCCTCAGAGTCTTCCAGCGAGGCGAGCAGCTCGAGCTGGCTCTTAGGCTCGTCGACGGCGACGAGATGGTCGGCCGACTGCTGCGCACGGAGCTCGTACATGAACTCCTCGATCGCGCGGCGCTGCTCTTCGAGGACCGCGACGCGCAACTCGGCGTCGGCGAGCATGTTGGACGTGTGCTCGTTGGTGCGGGTCGCGAGCTTCTCGGCGCGACCGCGCGCACGCGAAACCATGCCCGCGGCACGCTCGCGCGCGCCCTCGAGCAGGCGCTGCGCCTCAGCCCGGGCGCGCTCGACGTGCTCCTCGGCCTCGGCGTTGAGCGCGTTGGCGCGGTCGGTGACATCGGCAAGCATGCGGTCGGCCTCGTCGGTGCGACGCTGCACGTGCTCAGTGGCCTCGTTGTGGAGGGCGAGGCGCTCCTGCTCGGCCTGATCCTGCAACGCTTTGATCTCGCTCTTCGAGCGCAGCTCGTCGCGCTCCGCGATCTGGCGCAGCAGCGCGACTTCGGCCTTGGCGTCCTCGGTCTCCTGGTGGATCTGGGTGCGCAGATCAGCGGCGTAGCGCTCGGCATCCGCGCGGATCGACGCCGCCTTGAACTCGGCGCCCTCGAGGGTGGTGCGCGCCTCGATGAGCTGCTGGTCGGCCTTGTTCTCGAGCTCGGCCGCTTTGCGCTCGGCGCGGTTGATGTGCTCCGACGCCTTCTGCTCGGCCTCCTGGACGCGGGCCTCCGTGGTCTGCTTCGTCGAGCGGCGCAGCTCTTCGGTCTCGGCCTTCGCGCCGTCGCGCAGCGCCTTCGCCTCAGCCGACGCCTCGCGGATCATCTTGGCCGCCTGCTCCTCGGCGAGGCGCAGAGTCTGCTCGAAGGCGGAGCCGAGGTCGGCGAACGACGGCTTCGAACGCGCGCGCTGCACGGCGCTGCGGGCCTCCGCGAGTTCACGCGAGAGGCGCTCGACGTTCTTCTCGAGCGAGGCGCGCTCCTGCTCCACGGAATCGACGTGAGCCTGGATGTCGGCGATGGCGCGATCGACGTCCTCGGCCTCATAACCGCCGCGCCGCGCAGGACGGAACGACAGCACGTCGCCCATGATTCGCCTCCTGAAGAAGTCATCGCCGTCAGCGGGAACTGACGACTAACTCTAACTATGGAATTGTTTCGCCGCCGTATCGCAGAAGACCCCTAAGGGCGTGTGAAGTCCTGGCGACATTTCGCACCTGGATGCCCCACGCGCCGGCTTCGGCCGCGAGTGCTCCGACGGCCAGCGCGGCCGCGTCGCGCTGCTCGTCCGTGGCGTCATCGGGCAGCAGCGAGGCGAGCAGGAGCGGCCGCGCGGCGTCGACCAGCAGCGGGTAGCCCAGCTGCCCGAGCCGTTCGAGGTGGTCGAGCATCCGCCACTCCTCGTCACTCTGGACGAAGAGCCCCGCGCCGGAGTCGAGGATGAGCCGATCGCGGTCGACACCGGCATCCAGCAGCGCCAGGACATTGCGCTCGACAGCCGCGATGAAGTCGGCCGCGGACTGCTCGCCGGTGGCGTGCTGGGCGCTGGCGTGGCGGATCGACCACTGCCCGACGACGTAGCCGAGGCCGCCCGCGGCGACGATGCGCGGCATGAAGGGATCGGCCACGCCGCCCGACGGGTCGATGATGAGCTCGGCGCCGTGGTCCGCGGCCACGACCGCGATGTCGGCGCTCGTCGTCGTCACCGCGACCTGCACGCCGTCCGCGGCGAGCCCGCCGACGAGCCGGGCCAACAGGACGCGGTCGGGCCGACCGGGCCAGCTCACCGTCACGGTGTCGACGTTGACGAGGTCGGCACCCTCCGAGGCCAGACGCCTGCCCGCGTCGAGCAGCGAGCCCGCGTCGAGCTCGTCAAGGGGTTCGAGAATCCCCACGATTCGGGTGCGCTGAGATTCCATCTGGACTCGCAGGCTACCGCACGGTCACCTCGGGCCGAAGGCGGCGACTCCCGTCATGGTGCCGAGGTACAGGCGGCCGGCGGCGACGGCCGGAGTGGCGAAATTCGGAACGCCCGCTGCGATGCCGAACCGCTGGCGGACCCGCCCGCTCGCAACGTCGTACTGGTAGAGCACGTCGCCGTCGTACGAGGCCGCCCAGGCCCGCGCGCCGACGACGATCGGCGTCGAATTCGCGCCGGACCACAACCCCCCGGTCTTTCGCGAGCCGATATCGACGACGCGGATGCCGCCGCCACGGCACGGCACGAGGACCTCCTGCTTCGCCGCGTAGTACGCGGGGCCGCCGTCGGGATTGCTCGCGCAGACGCCGCGGATCGCGGCCACCTGGTGCAGGTCGCTCTGCCGCAGCAGGAATCCGATATTCGTCTTGCCCACCGCGAAGACGAGACCGCCGGGCAGCAACACCGGATTGCCTGTCGACAGGTCGAGGTCTGCGTTCGCGGTGCGGTCCTTGAACGAGGCCAGCACCGTCAGCGCCAGCGAGAGCTTGACGACGCTCTCGGTGTACCTCTTCGGGTCGGGGCCCGCCCCGTCGGGGAACGGGTTGGCGTTGCCCGTTGAGACGTAGAGGTTGCCCCTGCCGTCGATGGCGGTCACTGTCGCCGCGACGGACACCGGGGCCGAGGCCGCGGAGAGGCTCGCCGTCACGGGCGCAGCACCGGACGGCGCGGCGGGCGCGGTGCATCCGACGACCAGCAGGCCGACCACCACCGCAAACGCCACCGCAAACCGCCGCACATCACGAGGGTAGGCGGGGGGCTCACGCAGCGGAAAGGTTCTGGCGCGACGCGGGCGGGTCAACCGGCGGACGCTACCGCGCGGGCCGGCGCCTGTCGATCAGGCCGACGCCGATGGCGAGGACGAGAAGCGCGGCGAGCGCAGCGAAGGCGACCGGCAGCGCCCAGTGCCAGGTGCTGGGCCAGTAGCGCAGTTCGACCGTCCCCTCCGCGCCCGCGGGGATGTGGACGGTGACGAGCATGCCGTCCGTCGCGGAGACCACAAGCTGTCGACCATCGAGGGTTGCGGAGTAACCGGGCCACCACATGCGCGCGAAGTTGACCACGCCGTCTGAGCCGGAGGCGGTCACGTGCACCTTCTCGTCGAGTTCGCTGACGAGCGTCGGCGAGCTCAGCTCGATGCCGGCGCTCGCCGTCGAAACCGTTCCCGCCTCGAGCGGCTGCACCTTGTGGAAGAGCGCTGTGCCGGCGTGCGTCGCCACCAGGGCGAAACCGCAAGCCTCGAGTTCGGCGTGTTTGCCTCCCACCGGGCCGGCGAGCGTGATCACTGATGAGACCCGGTAGTCGTCGAACTTGCAGCCCGTGCCGCTGGAGGAGGGCTCGGAGAGGAAGTCGATGGCCTTGGTGGACACGAGCCCGTGCGTCTCGGTGCGCATCGCCTTGGCGAAAGCACGCTGGCCGACCGGGTCGTAGCCGTTGAGGATGGGCACGTCGCTCAACAAGTACCGCGACGACCAGTAGCCGTCCCAGACGCCGTTCTGGTAAATGCCGTCGGCTCCGACGTGGAGCACGAAGCCCGCGTCCGACGCGGGCAGAGGGGCCCTGAGGTCTGTTCCGATGGGAAGGGTGGTCCAGCGCAGATACCCGCTCGTGCCGATCGCGGGCGTCACGGCCAGGACGAATGCGCTTCCACCGATCGCGAGAACGACCAGAATCCAGCGTCGCGCCGGAACGCTGCGAAGCGCGGCGAGCAGCACGATGACGCCCATGGCGAGGGCGCAGCTCTCGAGAATGCGTTGCACCCCGCCGCCCGCGGGCACCGGGATGCGGAAGACGAAGTATGCCGTGGCAATCGCCAGCGCCGTCGCTGCAGCGGCGACGCGCTTCGGGCTCCAGACGAACTCGCCATACTCGAGCAGGAGGGCGATGAGCACTGCGGCGAACAAGCCGAACACGGGGAGGAACCGGAACGGCATGACCATCGAGGCAACCTGGTAGGGCAGCTCGCAGCAGACGGCGAAGGCGACGAGGAGCACGAGCGCCCAGCGGAACCAGGTTCCGCGCAGCATCTCGCGACGCCACCTGACGAAGAAGACCGCGACGATCCCGATCAGCGAGACGAAGCCGAACGGGATCGCCCAGTAGCTGTACCCGTAGTCGAACCAGTTCCACCAGTCGGAAGCCGTCGGAAGGGGGAACCCGAAGAGCAGTGACAGGTTCGGGACCGCGGTGTTCTGGGTGTCGGACCACCTTGCGCTGCGCGAGAACAGCGAGGAGTTGGCCAGGTACTCGGTGATCTGGGGGAGGGCGACGATACCGCCCAGGGCGATCGCCGAGCCGACGCGGGCCACCAGTGAGAGGCGCGACCTCCCGGTCGAGCCGGAAAGAGTCCGATCCGTCAGCGCCACGACCGCGGTGACCACCGCGATGATCGCGAAGGACAGCCAGGCGTTGGGCCAGCCCGAGAGCATGACGGTGAACACCGTCCCGGCGAGGAGCAGGAGGTTCCAAGCCCCCGGCCGTCGCACCGCCCGGATGAGCATCGCCGTCGACCAGACCAGCGATGCCGAGCCGGCCGCCCCCGTGCCCCAGTTGCCCACGTACATGTAGAGCAGGAGCGGCGCCATCCCGACGGTGAAGCCGAGGAACGCCGAGAGGCTGCGGCGCAGGCCCAATTGACGGCCGAGAACGTAGCCGCCGAGAGCGACGACCGCGATCGAGGCGGCCCCGAAGCCGACGATGACGCGCGTCGGGCTGGAGAAGACGAGCGTAAGCAGCGTCCCGCCGAGCAGCAGCGGGTGGAACTCGCCGTTGGCGATGTTGGTGGCGAAGTTCCCGCCCTGGAAGCTGCGAGTCGTCAGGATCGGCAACTGCCCGGACGCGATCTGACGCGCCACCTCATGCCAGGTCGGAATGCCCGCGTTCAGGGCGTCGTCGAACGGCATCGATGCAGGGTGCAGCTTCACCAGGGCGATCGCCGTGACGATGCCGAGCGCTGCCGCCGCCGCTATCGGAAGAATCCAGCGAGCCCAGGAACCCCACTTCGCCCGCGAGGTCGCTTCCATGTGAAGAGAGTATCCGGCGGGCTCTGGGCGGCCGCCGGGGCTGCGAGCTGCTCCCATCGTGTCGGTCAGTTCTGACGGCGCCGCGCGCTGCGTCGCGCGAGGAATCCGGTTTCGTCGATCTCGCCTCGGGCGAAGCGCTCCTTGAGGATCTGTTCCGTGCTGCTGCGGGGTGGGGCAGGACCCGAACCGATCTGGCGGCCAGGAGGCTGCCGGACGATCCACCTATTAGTGGCACGACCGCTGCGCAGACGATCAGCGCCATCAGGATCATCCTGATCCACGATCAGATTCCCGCACCCTCGCCATACCAGCCCTACGTCATGGCGAACCCCCATGCGAGAACAGTGCTTCTCGGTGACGGCGCCGAACCAGGGCCGCTGATCCCCACCAGCAGCAGCCACGCCCGCACCGACGTCATCTGCCTCCAGGACCGCAACTCGACATATACCCCTACGGGGTAGACTCGACCTCCGGTTGACGGTGTTGATCGCAGGCGTAGTAATTGAGGAGTGTCGCGTGAGCGTGATCGTCGTTGTGGCTGCCGCAGTGCTGACCGCCCTCCTTGCCTGGTACTTCTTCGCGCCCCACGCATCTAAGCGCGCGATCGTGAATGGGGATGTGCAAGTCCAGACGGTCACGGTCAAGGGCGGCTACTCGCCGAGCGTCGTCGAGGTGGTGCAGGGGGTGCGGACGCGGTTGCTGTTCGACCGGCAGGAGACCGGTGACTGCTCTTCCCGGGTCGTCTTCCCCGACTTCAAGGTGAACCAGAGCTTGCCCGCGTACACGACCACGGCCGTGGAGTTCGTCCCCGAGCAGGTCGGCGACTTCGAGTTCGCGTGCGGGATGAACATGCTGCACGGCACGGTGAAGGTGGTCGCCGGATCGACCGACGGCCCGCGGACGGCCACCGCGCTGCTGGAAGCCCCCAGCACGCTCGTCGCCGGCGGCCCAAGCGGCGCCGCCGGCTCGGTGGAGGACCGCGACGACCAGGAAGTCGCCGAGCATGCGAAAGAGGTCGCCGACCTGCGGCGTCGGGTGATCGTCGGCGCGGTGCTGACCCTGCCGGTGTTCCTGTCGGTGATGGCCCGCGAGGTGTTCGGGGCCACGTGGGTGCCGTCCCTACTGCTCGTGCCCTGGTTCCAGTTCCTGCTGATCACGCCGGTGATGTTTTACACCGGGTGGCCGATCCACCGCACGGGCTGGCTGGCGCTCGCGCACCGTGCCGCTGAGATGAACTCGCTGATCACGCTCGGCTCGATCGCGGCATACGGGTTCAGTCTGGTTGCGACGTTCTTGCCTTGGATGCTGCCTGCGGAGGCGCGCGGCGTGTACTTCGAGGCGGTCGGTGTCATTCTCACCCTGATCCTCCTCGGCCGGCTCCTCGAGGCCCGGGCCAAGGCCGGCACCGGTGAGTCGATCCGAGCCCTGATCGGCTTGCAGCCGCGCACCGCCCGCGTCGTCCGCGGGGACAGCGAGCTCGAGATCCCGATCGACGAGGTCGCCGCCGGCGACATCATCGTCATCCGTCCCGGGGAGAGGCTCCCGGTCGATGGGCAGGTCACCGAGGGCTCCTCGCCAGTCGACGAGTCGATGATCACCGGCGAGCCGATCCCTGCCGTCAAGGCGATCGGCGACACGGTGATCGGGGCGACCATCAACCAGACCGGTTCGTTCCGGTATTCGGCGACGAAGGTCGGCGCCGACACGATGCTGGCCCAGATCATCACACTGGTCCGCGAGGCCCAGGGCTCCAAGGCACCGATCCAACGGCTGGCCGACAAAGTCTCCAGCTATTTCGTGCCGGCGGTCATCGCGATCGCGATCTGGACCTTCGCCGCCTGGTGGGTGTTCGGCCCACCGCCGGCCGGAGTGTTCGCGCTGGTCGCGGCCGTTGCGGTGCTGATCATCGCCTGCCCCTGCGCGCTCGGGCTGGCGACCCCGTTGTCGATCACGGTCGCCACCGGCAAGGCGGCATCCAACGGCATCCTCATCCGGTCGGCGGAAGCGCTCGAGACGGCGCACAGAGTGAACACGGTGGTCCTGGACAAAACCGGCACGATCACCAACGGCACCCCGATTCTGACGGACGTTCTGCCCGCGAACGGGTTCGACGCGGACGAACTGCTCGCCCTCATCGCCGCCGCCGAGCAGGACTCCGAACACCCGCTCGCCGCCGCTATCGTCGCCGGCGCCAAGACCCGAGGTCTGGACGTCCCGCGGGCGGCCCTCTTCGAATCGATCACCGGGCAGGGAGTGCGTGCGCAGGTGAACGGCAAGACCGTTCTGGTCGGCAGCACTCGGCTGCTGACCGCGGCCGGCATCGACGCTTCGAGCCTGACCTCCGACCTGGAGGGACTCGCAGCGGACGGCACGACTCCGATGCTCGTCGCGATCGACGGACGCCCCGCCGGCGTCGTCGGTGTCGCCGACACGATCAAGAACGGCTCGATCAGCGCGATCGCCGACCTCGCCGCGCGCGGGATCGATGTCGTGATGATGACCGGCGACAACCGCACCACCGCGGCCGCGATCGCCCGCCAAGTCGGAATCGCTCGCGTCGTCGCGGAGGTCATGCCCGAGCACAAGGCTCGCGAGGTCCGACGGCTGCAGGCGGAGGGACGAGTCGTCGGGATGGTCGGCGACGGCATCAACGACGCCCCCGCGCTGGCCCAGGCCGACGTGAGCTCGGCGATCGGCACCGGAACGGACGTCGCCATCGAGGCCTCCGACATCACCCTGATCTCCGGAAACCTGGGTGGACTCGTGACGGCCATCGACCTGTCCCGCGCCACTATGCGCAACATCCGGCAGAATCTCGGGTTCGCGTTCGGATACAACATCGTCGGCATCCCCCTCGCGGCCGGCGTGCTGTACCCGGCATTCGGCGTGCTGCTCAGCCCCATGATCGCCGCCCTGGCGATGGCGCTGTCGTCACTATCCGTCGTCACCAACTCCAGCCGGCTCCGCCGGTTCACCCCCACGCCCGCGGCAGCCGCCGCCCCAGCCTCGATCGCCGATCTGGTGGTCGAGATCGGCAACCAGATCGAACACGAGGAGAACCCCATGACCCACCACAACGAGCACCCCGCCGACGGCGCGACACTTGTCACGGACCCGGTCTGCGGCATGAAGATCGATCCCGCCACGGCCGCCGCGACCCGTGAGCACGACGGGACGACGTTCTCCTTCTGCTCCACCGGCTGTGCCGCCGCGTTCGATGCGGATCCGCACCGCTACGGCCACGCACATGCCTGACCTCGTCGGGGATCATCGGATGCACGGCTATGTCGGCAATAAGGACGCGCTACTGACCCGACTGCGCAAGGTCGAAGGACAGGTGCGCGGGGTGGCGAGAATGATCGAGGAGGACACCTACTGCATCGACGTGCTCACTCAGGTCTCCGCCACGACCCGGGCCCTCGAAGCCGTGGCCCTGGCGCTGCTGGATGACCACCTCATGCACTGCGTCGCGGAAGCCACCGAACAGGGCGGCCCTGTCGCCGAGGAGAAGCTGCGCGAAGCCAGCGCCGCAATCGCACGACTGGTTCGATCCTGACAACTCCCGATCACAGCGCGAAGCCGCAGCCCGACCCGCCGCACCCACCGCACGCCCTTCCGGCCGGACGAGAGGAGCACGACTCCGATGAGGACTGCGACCGCGCGCCCGTTCGTTGGGACTTTCGACCCTCACGAACACCTCTCGGGAGCGGGACATTGGATGTGCCGTGGTCTGTCCGCGCCGCTACCGTCTTGCAGGGCAGGCAGCAACCTGGACCTGAAGGGGGAACCCGGCGCATGAATGCCATACGTTCCCTCACTGCCACGGGTTGGACCGCACGTCGCATCATCCTCATGGTCGGCCTCGCGGTCACGCTCATCATCGGCCTGCTCGCGATGCACAACATGCTGACTCCTGGTGGCGGACAGAACGAGTCCGGCATGTCCGCATCCGCCGCCGCACATCACGGCCAGAGCACGCTTCCGATGACGGTGAGCCCCGCAGCGGTCAATGACGCCCCCTGCGCCGGCTACGGCTGCGGTGGCGCGTGTGCCGATAATGCCTGCGGTGCCCCGGGGAACATGCCGGATCATTCGATGCTGCTCATGATGTGCGCGATGGCGCTTCTTGCCGTCGCGATCGCCGCCGTTTCCTCCGCGCTCCTCACCCTGACCGGCATGTCGCTGCTTCGTGCTGTGCTTCTTCCCGGTCCGGCCCAGGCGCTGCCGCGCCCGCGCCCGCCGTCACTGCTCGTCCTGTCCATCAGCCGGACCTGATTCGCGCCCTTTCTCCCGGGTTCCCGGTGAGAAGGCTTCGCCCTGCCCGGGCAACGAATCACACCCCGTTTTCCGACTGACCATAAGGACACACACAATGCGACTACGCACGATTGCGCTGGCCTCCGGCGCACTGATCACCGCGACCCTGCTGCTGGCCGGGTGCGCCCAGAGCAACGACATGGGCGGCATGCCCGGCATGGACAACGGGTCCATGCCGACAACCCCTTCCACCGGCACGACGGCTTTCAACTCGGCCGACGAGATGTTCCTAACGATGATGATCCCCCACCACGAGCAAGCCATTCAGATGGCGGATGTCATCCTCGGCAAGGACGGCATCGACCCGAGGGTGACCGCTCTCGCCCAGCAGATCAAGGACGCCCAAGGCCCCGAGATCACGACCATGAAGTCCTGGCTGAAGGGCTGGGGAATGCCCTACCCCTCGGCCACCCCAAGCGGCATGGCGGGCATGGACCAGGGCGACGGCATGATGTCGCAGAACGACATGACCGCGCTGGAGAACGCCACCGGGGTCGATGCGGCACGCCTGTTCCTCACTGGAATGATCACTCATCACCAGGGGGCCATTCAGATGGCCCAGTCCGTGATCGATAGCGGACACGACCCGAAGGTGGTCGCTCTGGCGAAGAAGATCAGCGCCGCACAGACTGCTGAGATCACCACCATGCAATCGATCCTCGGCACCCTCTAGGACCGCGGACCCTTCAACCGCGTGCTGCGGTAGTCCGTCCCCCGGCAACCGCAGCACGCCCCATCCTCGCCACATGGTGGTGTCGGCCTTTCGTCCCGATTGGACTTCTTGTGAACACACACTTCAACATCAGCGTGACCAGGCGTGGTTTCCTCGCCGTCGGTACCGGCGTCCTGGCAACAGTCGCCCTCGCCTCCTGCACGGCGGCCCCGCCGCGTTACCTCACCTCGACCA
>JAJYBG010000036.1:10578-11779 GCA_021779075.1 Actinomycetes bacterium
TCGCTGGTACGGAAGGCGGAGGTCGCCCGCGGCGGGACCGGCCGGGTCACCCGGGTCGACCTCACCGCCGCGCCGGCCGAATTCGACCTCGCCGGCACAACCGCGAGCACCTGGAGCTTCGGTGTCGTTCCGGCGCCGACGATCCGATTGTCCGCCGGTGACACCCTGCACGCCACGGTACGCAACCGGCTCCCCACCGATACATCCGTGCACTGGCACGGTGTCGCCCTGCGCGACGACATGGACGGAGTCCCCGGTGTGACGCAGGCGCCGATCGCGGCCGGGGAGGACTTCAACTACGAATTCGTCGCCGCGAACCCGGGAACGTACTGGTTCCACCCGCATGTCGGTCCCCAGCTGGACCGCGGCCTATACGGGGCCCTGATCATCGACGACCCGCACGAACCGCTTGCCTACGACGACGAGTGGGTGGTCATCCTCGATGACTGGCTCGACGGGGTGACCGGCACCCCGGACCAGGTGCTCAAGGAGCTCAGCGGCGGGATGGGCGGGATGATGAGCGGGGGCGGCGGCCACATGATGATGGGCGCCCGCTCGGACCTGCTCGGCGGTGACGCCGGGGACGTGTCCTACCCCTACTTCCTGGTCAACGGGCGTCCGCCCGCCGACCCGGAGACATTCACCAGCGCACCCGGCAAGCGGGTGCGGATCAGGTTCATCAACGCGGGCGGCGATACCGCGTTCCGAGTGGGCCTGGGCGGGCACCGGTTCACCGTCACACACAGCGACGGGTTCCCGGCGTCCCCGGTGGATGCCGACGCGATCCTGATCGGCATGGGCGAGCGCTACGACGTCATAGTCACCCTCGGCGACGGAGTGTTCCCGCTGGTCGCCGCAGCCGAGGGCAAAGGCGCGGCGGCATTCGCCCTCGTTCGCACCGGAACGGGGCAGGCTCCCCGCCCGACGGCGAGCATCCCGGAGCTGACCCGGTCGGTCCTTACGGCGGGCAAGCTCACGGCCGACCCGAGCGTCATCTTGCCCAAGCGCACGGTCGACCGAGAGCTGACGGCGACACTGTCCGGTTCGATGATGGCCTACGACTGGGCTATCAACGGCCACCGCTTCAACCCCGCCGACCCGCTCGCCGGCGCCCTCGGGGTGAAGCAGGGCGAACGGGTGCGGCTGAAGATAGCTAACACGACGACGATGTGGCATCCGTTTCACCTGCACGGGCACACCT
>JAJYBG010000182.1 GCA_021779075.1 Actinomycetes bacterium
GCACGACGAGCTCGACGGAGCCGAGATCCTCGGAGGCGGCGAATTCGGCGAGATCGAGCGCGGCGTCGCGATCCTCGACGAGCACCGCGTCCGCCAGCGTTCCGAGCGCCGCCGCGATCGCCGCCTCGTACCCCGCCGTCACGCGCAGCGAATCGGCGACGCGGCCCATCACCCCGGTGCGCCCTGAGGCGATGAGGGCGGCCGAGCCGTCCTTGGCGTCAAGAGCCTGCGACAGGGCGTTCACCCGTGCGGCCAGCGCGTCGCGTTCGCGCTCGAGAACGTGGAGGCTCTCGCGCGTCTTCTCGAGGGCGGATTCCGCCTCGAACACCGCGGCCTCGGCGAGGTCGTACTCCTCGGCGAGCTCCGCCGCGGAGCCCCCGGCGCCCGCGACCGGCTCCGAATCGGCGAGCGCGGATTCCGCCGCCGTCCGACGCTCCCCGGCGGCGGCGAGCTGCGCCCGCTGCCGCTCGACCTCGGCGCGGAGCGCTCCGACCCGGGTCGCCGCCGCCTCCGCCGCACCCGACAGTCGGGAGAGCTCGAGGTCGTGCTGAGAGAGCAGGGTGCTCTGCGCCGCGATCTCCTCGTCGACGGCATCCAGCCGGGCGCGGGCGTCCCGGGTCGCGCCCTGTGCGACCCCGAGCAGCCCTTCCGCGGCCGCGACGGCGACGCGCAGCTCCTCGGCGAGGGAACGCGCCTCGTCGATCGCGGCCTGCGTCACGCCCACGACCACAGGCAGGTCCGAGGCGTCCGCGCCGAGCAGGGCGATCCGCTGAGCCGTCAGCGTGTGCAATCCGCGCAGGCGCTCCTGCACCTGCTCGAGGCCGAACGCCAGCGCGCGAGCGCGATCCACGGCATCGCCGACCTGCTCCGCCTCGATGCGCGCGATGCGCAGCCGCTTCTGCTCGACCTGCTCCTGCAGCACGATGCGCTCGGCATGG
Source organism: Actinomycetes bacterium (assembly GCA_021779075.1). Lineage (GTDB taxonomy): Bacteria > Actinomycetota > Actinomycetes > Actinomycetales > Microbacteriaceae > Gryllotalpicola. The sequence continues at coordinate 939 of JAJYBG010000182.1, forward strand.
CGCGCCTGCTCATCGCGGCCGAACGCGGCCAGAGCCGCCCGCAGCGACACGAGCTCGTCGGCGATCAGGCGCGCCTTCGCGTCGCGGGCGGCGGCGGCGACGCTCGCCGCCTCGCGCGCGACCTCGGCCTGCTTGCCGAGCGGCTTGAGCTGGCGGCGCAGCTCGCCGGCGAGATCGTTGAGGCGGGTGAAGTTCGCCTGCATCGCCTCGAGCTTGCGCAGCGTCTTCTCCTTGCGGCGGCGGTGCTTGAGGATGCCGGCAGCCTCCTCGATGAACCCGCGCCGCTCCTCGGCCGAGGCGCGCAGCACCTGGTCGAGCTGGCCCTGGCCGACGATGACGTGCATCTCGCGCCCGAGTCCGGAATCCGACAGCAGTTCCTGCACGTCGAGGAGGCGCACGCTCACGCCGTTGATGGCGTACTCGCTCCCGCCGCCTCGGAACAGGGTGCGCGAGATCGTCACCTCGGAGTAGTCGATGGGCAGTGCGCCGTCGGCGTTGTCGATGGTAAGGATGACCTCGGCGCGCCCGAGCGGGCCCCGGGTCGCCGTGCCGGCGAAGATGACGTCGGACATCGCGCCGCCGCGCAGCGTCTTCGCGCCCTGCTCGCCCATCACCCACGCGAGCGCATCGACGACGTTGGACTTGCCGGAGCCGTTCGGGCCGACGACGGCGGTGACGCCTTTCTCGAAGGCGAACGTCGTCGGCTGCGCGAAGGACTTGAACCCCTTGAGGGTCAAGGTCTTCAGGTGCACAGGGTGACTCCTTCGCGGCGGGCTGGCCTCCACGGTAACGGATGCCGGGAGCACCGCCGGTGACCGCCACGGGCAGGCCCGGGGTGGACCGCCGTAGGTGGAATCCCCCGCCCCGACTCGCCCGTCGGGGTTTCGGACGAGTGTCCCACTTCCGATGGTGGGTGACGTGAGGACGCAATCCCTCGCCACCATCGAAGAGTTCTCCTGGCCCAAGGCGCCGGGCGGACCGGGCTGGGGCGACTTCGTGGCGATCATGACGCTACGTAACGAACTGCTGCGCGTCCGCGGCAGCACGATCCACCAGGCCTCGCCCGAGAAGATCCTCGCCGGCTGGAACGACCCCGCCGAGGGCGAGCGCCGAGCGCTCCTCGCACGCCGCGAGGGCGAGATCGTGGGCTTCACCGATCTGCACTGGGATTCGGCGCTCGGCGCGGACACGGCGGCCGTGAGGTTCTTCCTCGACCAGGGGGCCCGTTACGCCGGGCTCGGCAGCGAGATGCTCGAGCGCATCGAGGAGGTGGCGCGAGCGGAGGGCAAGACCACCCTCCTGTCCTACTACGAGTGCGCGGATGAGGCCGGCGAGCGGCTGGTGCCGCCGAGCGGCTTCGGCTCGATGCCGGCCGGAGAGCCCACCATCCGCTTCCTCTCCAAGCGCGGGTTCGAACTCATCCTGGTGAGCCGGGTGAGCATGCTGCGCCTTCCGGTGGCGGACGAGTTCCTGGCCGGCATCCAGGCCACCTCGGCGCGGCGCGCGGGGAGCGACTATCGGCTGGTGCGCTGGCGCAACGAGACGCCGGAGCACTGGCTGGTGGACGTCGCCGCGCTCAAGTCCGAGGCTGCCGGGCACCTGCCCTCCGTCACCATCGACGGCCGTTCCGGGCTGTGGACGGTGAAACGCCTTGTCGAGGACGAGCAGCGCCGCAGCCTCTGGCATGAGACCTGGTTCAACTCGGCGATCGAGCATGTTCCGACCGGGCACCTCGTCGGTCTCTCCGAGCTCGGCAGCATCTCGCCAGAAGACGGCCTGCCCGGCTACTACCACCAGTACTGGAGCCATGTCGCCGACGCGCATCGCAGTCGCGGCCTCGGCAA
>JAJYBG010000183.1 GCA_021779075.1 Actinomycetes bacterium
GCCGCTTCCCACAGCTCGACGCTGCCCACCGCAGCCGCCTGCTCCGGGCTGAGCCGGTGCCACGCCTGGTCGAGCATCGCGGCCCCCAGGTACTCGCTGGTCTTGAATCCCTCGCCGAAGGCCTTCGACGCGCCGATCCGGTCGACGATCTCCTGGGGGATGGGCGCGCCCGTTTCATAGTGCTTCGCGTAGTTGGCGAGGACGTCGGGCCAGAGCATCCACATCTCGTTGACCTGAGAGGGGTACTCGACGAAGTCGCGGGCGACGTCGGTGCCGGCGAAGCGCGGGTAGGTCGTGCGCCCGAACAGCCCGTGGAGGGCGTGGCCGAACTCGTGGAACAGCGTCTCCACCTCGTCGAAGGTGAGCAGCGTCGGCTCGCCGTCGCCCGGCTTCGGCACATTGTGGTTGTTGACGACGATCGCGGTGGAGCGCCCCAGCAGGCGCGTCGCGTCGACGAGCGAGTTCATCCACGCCCCGCCGCGCTTCGAGTCGCGGGTGTAGAGGTCGTAGAGGAACAGGCCGAGCGGCTCGCCGTCCTCCTCCCTCACCTCGAAGACGCGCACGTCCGGGTGGTAGCCGACGAGGTCGGGCCGCTCGGCGAAGGTGATCCCGTAGAGGCGGTTCGCGGCGAAGAACACGCCATCCTGAAGCACGCGCTCCGCCTCGAAGTAGACCCGGAGCGCGGCGGTGTCGATGTCGTAGCTCGCCGTGCGCACCCGCTCGGTCCAGAACGGCCAGTCGGCGGCCGTGATGGGCGCGCCGGCGAGGGCCTCCAGCTGCTGCTGTTCCCGCCGCGCATTGCGCGCGGCGGCCGGGGCGAGCCGGTCGAGCATCGCCGCGACGGCATCCGCGCTCTTCGCCGTCTCGTTGGCGGTGACGTAGTCGGCGTGGTGCCGGAAGCCGAGCAGGCGGGCGCGCGCCGCGCGCAGCCGCACGATGTCGAGGACGAGCTGCCGGTTGTCGTTCTCACCCCCGTGGCTGCCCCGCGCGCGGGATGCGGCCATGATGCGCGCGCGCGTCGCCGGGTTCGTCAGGGTCTCGAGCCAGGGATGCCCGGTCGGCAGAACGAGGGTGACGAGGTACGCGCTGTCGAGCCCCCGCTCTGCGGCCGCGGCGGCCGCGGCGGAGAGTTCGGCATCGCCGAGGCCGGCGAGGTCTGCGGCGTCCTCGACGAGGACGGCGAGCTCGTTGGTGTCGGCGAGGAGCTGCTTCTCGAACCGGGTCGTCAGGGTCGAGAGCGTCTGGTTGTACGCCGACAGCGTCGCCCGCTCGGCGTCGGGCAGGCCCGCGCCGGCGAGGGTCATGTCGGTGTACGTGCGCTCGACGAGGTAGCGCGACTCGGCATCGAGGTCGAGGGTGTCGAGCGCGGCATGGACGGCCGCGACCCGGCGGTAGAGCCCCGGGTTGAGGGTGATGGCGTCGCGGTGCGCGGCGAGGCGGGGAGCGAGCTCCTCCTCGAAGGCGTTGGTGAAGTCGTTGCTGTCCGCGCTCGACATGTTGAAGAAGACCGCGGCGACCCGGCGCAGGGTCTGCCCGGAGCGCTCCAGCGCGATGAGCGTGTTGTCGAAGGTCGCAGGACCGGGGTTGGAGACGATCGCCGCCACCTCGACGGTCTGCTCGGCGAATCCGGTCTCGAACGCCTCGCGGTAGTGCTCGTCGCGGATGAGGGAGAACGGCGGCAGTTCGTAGTCGAGAGAACTCGGAGCGAGGAGCGGATTCGCGGCCATTCGCTCAGCCTACGATGGGGCCATGAGCGCATCGGAGCGGTACCTGCACGGCCATCACGAGAGCGTGCTGCGCTCGCACTCGTGGCGCACGGTCGAGAATTCCGCCGCCTACCTCGTGCCCTATCTGACGCCGGGCGCGGACCTTCTCGACGTCGGGTCGGGGCCGGGGACGATCACCCTCGACCTCGCGCGGCGTCTTCGACCCGGGCGTGTCGTCGGCGTCGACGCGTCGCCGGACGTCGTCGCCCAGGCGACGGCGCTCGCGGCGGACGCCGAGGCGGCGAACGTCTCGTTCGAGGTCGGCGACGCCTACGGCCTCGACTTCCCCGACGCCTCCTTCGACATCGTCCACGCCCACCAGGTGCTGCAGCACCTCGCCCGTCCGGTGCACGCGCTGCGCGAATGGCGCCGGGTGCTCAAGCCCGGCGGCATCCTCGCGGTGCGCGATGTCGTCTACCGGGCAACGGTCTGGGCGCCTGCGAACCCGGGCCTCGACAGCTGGCTGGACGCCTACCTCGCGTCGGCGCGCTCCACCGGAGGGGAACCCGATGCGGGCGCCTCGCTCAAGGCCTGGGCGCGCGAGGCGGGCTTCGAGGGCATCGAGTGCACGGCGTCGGTGTGGTGCTTCGCCTCCGACGTGGAGCGCGAATGGTGGGGCGGCTCCTGGGCCGACCGGGTGCTCAAGTCGTCATTCGCGGTGCAGACCATCGAGGCCGGGGCCGCCGATCTCGCCGATCTCGAGGGGATGGCCGCGGGCTGGGCGTCCTGGCGGGACGACCCCGACGGCTGGCTCGCCATGACCCACGGCGAGGTCATCGCCCGGCGGCCGCTGGACGACTGAAGCGCCGAGACGGCGAGAGGTCAGGCGACGGTCGCGGTGTCCGCGGCGCGGTCGTAGGTGATGACCGTCCCGTCGTCGAGTTCGACGATCGGATTTCCCTCGAGCCAGGTGAGCGTCCAGCCCCAGCCCTCGGTCTCGACCCCCTGCTCCGCGAGCTCCTCCTCGATGGCGGTGATGGCGCTCACCACCGCTTCGGGGAGTCGCTGCGGAG
>JAJYBG010000184.1 GCA_021779075.1 Actinomycetes bacterium
ACCCTTTCGGGGAAGGCGCTGAGCGCCTTCTCCGTGAACGCCTACGCAGCGCAGGTGGTCGGGATCAGCCTGCCGGTCATGGCGACGATCGCGTTCGCGTTCTCCGGCGGGATCGCCGGACTTGTGTTAGCGGCGCAGACCCCGACCTCATCGGTCACCGCGGACATCGGCGTCGCCCTCGGCCTGCAGGGCTTCATGGCAGCGATCCTCGGTGGCTTCGAGGACCTCAGGCTCACCCTCGCCGGGGGCTTCCTGATCGGCATCGTGTCGCAGGTTGTGGCCCGTTTCGTCAGCTCGCAGCAGCAGTGGACGATCCTCTTCGCGCTGCTCATCGTCCTGCTCATCGTGCGACCGCAGGGCCTCACCCGGAAGGTGGTCTCGGATCGTGTTTGACGCTGCGACTACCGCGCTGAAGATTCCTCGCCGGGGCGGCGTGCCGACCTGGCGGCACCTCGGCGGTGCGCTCGCCTGGATCGCCGTCGTGCTCGTGTACGCGTTCACGGCGAACTCGCACTTCGCGAGCGTCGGCTACCAGGTAGGGCTCACCGCACTGCTCGGGCTCGGCATGGTGCTCGTCATCGGCTACGCCGGGCAGTTCTCGCTCGCCGTCGGCGCCTTCTACGGCGTCGGCGGGTACGCCGCGATGATCTTCACGGTCAAGTTCGGGTGGTACGGCCTGCTCGCGCTCGTCATCGGCGCGATCGCAGCCGGCGCCATCGGGATGCTCGTGGCCCGGCCGGTGTTCCGGCTCCGCGGCCATTTCCTCGCGATGGCGACGCTCGCGCTGACCCAGGTCTTCTATCTGCTCTTCAACAACCTGGAATGGACCGGCGGCGCCTCGGGCGTCGGCGGCATCCCGGCGTTGAACCTCTTCGGCCTGCAGGTGACGACGCCGATGGGCCAGGTCATCGTCAACTGGATCATCGTCGGCATCGTGCTCTGGGGAGCCCTCATGCTCCGACAGGGTCGCGAGGGCCGCGCATTGCTCGCGATCCGCGGGCACGAAGCGGCCTCCGCAGCGGCCGGCATCGACATCGCGTGGTCGAAGACCCGCATCTTCACAATCGCCGCGGTCATCAGCGCGGTCGCCGGGTCGGTCTACGCCTTCGAGACGAAGTACGTCGCCCCCACCGACTTCGATCTCTCTGCGACGATCGACATCCTCATGATCGCCGTCCTCGGCGGGATGCGCAGCCCGTGGGGTGCGGTGATCGGTGCGATCGTCCTCGAAGCGCTCAAGGAGGTCACCGGGCTCTTCCTCCCCGTGATCTTCGGCATCGCCGGGGCCGGCGCGGCGCGGCAGCTCATCCTCGGCGTCATCCTCGTCGTGATCCTCGTGGTCCGGCCGGACGGAGTCGCCGGCGCACTGGGGCAGCTCATTTTCTGGGTCGTCCGGAAGATCCGCGGCGAGAACGGCCCCCCGGACCTGGCTGTCGAGGAGACCGGCGCGGAGACCTCTGACATGGCGGCGCTCCGGGCGGAGGAAGACGCCGCCGACACCCCCGTGATCGGCGACGCGGTCCTCCGTGCGACCGGGCTCGTGAAGCGCTTCGGCGGCGTGACCGCAGTGAACGATGTCGACCTCGAGATCCGCTCCGGCGAGGTGCTCGCCGTGATCGGACCGAACGGCGCCGGCAAGTCGACCCTTGTGAACCTCCTCTCGGGCAATCTGGTGCCGACGGCCGGCCGCATCGAAATCAGCGGCGTGGAGACCACGCGGCTGAAAGCCCACGAGGTCGCGCGGCTCGGCCTCGCCCGGACGTTCCAGACGCCGGCGCTCTTCGAAGGCATGGACGTGGTTTCGACGGTCAAGGTAGGTGCCCATACCCGCGGCAACGTGGGGATGCTCCGCGCCGCAGTGCCGACGATCGGCGCACTCCGCGAGGAGGGCCGCATCGACGACATCGCACGCTCCGTACTGAACCGACTAGGCCTCTGGACGTACGTCTTCCGCGACGCGAAGAACCTGTCGCTGGGCCAGCAGAAGCGCGTCGAGATCGCCCGGGCACTCGTCGCGTCACCGAAGGTCATCCTGCTCGACGAGCCATGCGCCGGCCTCAACAAAGCCGAGAAGGCCACCCTCATGCGGCTGCTCAGACAGCTCGGCCGTGAGGGAATCGCCGTGCTCGTTATCGAGCACGACATGGAGTTCGTGATGTCGGTCGCCGACCGTGTGCAGGTCATCGATTTCGGTGCCACGCTCCGCGTGGGCACCCCGGCGGAGGTGCAGGCTGACCAGGCCGTCATCGACGCCTACCTCGGTGTCTCGCACGAGCCGCCGGAGGTCACCGGCAGCGTCGCCACCACTGGAGCAGCGAAATGACGAACGCACTCGAAGTCAGCGGGATCACGTTCTCGTACGGCCGCGCCCGCGTCCTCAACGACGTGTCCTTCCACGTTGGCGCCGGCGAGATCGTGACGGTGATCGGCCCGAACGGCGCCGGCAAGTCGACGCTGCTCAACATCATCGCTCGCAGCCACCGGCTCCGCCGCGGGCGAGTGATGATCGCCGGTCGTGACACCGGGCGGATGCGGCAGAGCCAGGTCGTGCGCTCCGGTCTCGTGCTCGTCCCGGAAGGACGGCAGGTCTTCTCCTCGCTGTCGGTCGCCGACAACCTCGTCCTCGGCGGATACACCCGCCGACGGTCTGGCGGGGCGAAGGCGACTATGGACGAGGTCTTCACGGTGTTCCCGCGGCTCGCCGAGCGTCGGAAGCAGCTCGCCGGCACGCTGTCCGGCGGCGAGCAGCAGATGCTTGCGATCGGCCGCGC
>JAJYBG010000185.1 GCA_021779075.1 Actinomycetes bacterium
GACGTGTGGGCTCACGGACGCCAGCACGGCCTCGGACGTGATCGTGCAGGGCCTAAGCGCACCTTCGATGCGTGCCGCGATTTCATCTGCCAAGGGATGCGCGATCGTGGGCGTCGTACCTTCCAGGCGCCACTGGACGAGAACCAAACGGTCGGACGCACCGAGGATCGGCTGCCGCCACGACCAAGACTCCACACCGCGCTTCGATCCGGGAACATCGAGCAGCACCCCGCCCGAAGCGAGCGCCTGGCGCTCGGCCTCCGTCCAGAGTTCAGGATTCGGCTCCGGATCACCACCGATGAACCCCCACCAAATCACCTCGCGCGCCCCTTGCCCGAGGGAACTGACCGCGGCTGCAATCGCCGGTCGCCCTGCCTCCCCGACCTCACCGCCGCTATCCACCCCGCCGCCAACGGCAACGTCGTGGAGTTGCTCGAGATGCACGGGTGACAGCGGCGTATCTGGTGCCTGCTCGACAAGCATGTGTGCCAAGGTGCGGGCGACCTCCGCCGCGCCCTGCAGGACGAAGCCCTGGCCGCCACCAGCACGGGCTCGACCTTCGGCCCAGTCAGCGACGGCGCCACACAGGCGGGCCGCGTCCAACGCTGGGATCCCCTCTTCGGCGCCGAACACTGGGCCGCCAAACCAAGCCTCGATGCGCCCTCTGAGTTCTGTTTCAGCCACGCGTGCTGCGGCATCCGGAGCCTCGGGGTGTTCATCACGCGCGACGGCCGCGACGTACTCCACCGCAGCGTCGATGGCCTGGCGCCATGCTGGACCTCCTACCCCTGGTTGCTTAGCCAGCGCGTCAAGGAGCCGGCGACGAAGCTGTCCGGGGATGGGTGAGACCGGCAGCATAAGCAGTTCTGCCGCGCGGTAAGGGTCTTGAGGCGCGAAGGCCAGGGCCAAGCGGAGAGGCAGTGCCTGCAGGGCGGGGCGCCAGCGTGAGTTCTCGTGCGCGCCGATGCCCGGCAAGCCATGCCGCGCCAATGCCATAGCAAGGGCGCGGAGGTCATGCCCCGCAACGAGCGTGGCCTGAACGAGCGGACGCGACCGTAGATACGCTGCGACGAGTTCGCCCGCCTCCAGCGCCGTGTCGGCCTCCAGACAAAGAACCGAGCCGTCGTTCGTCAAGGGCGCCCACACCGCTCCCGATGTGGGGGATACAAGCATGCGCTGCAGCCGCCCGAGATCGGTCGCTTCTGACGCGCTTGGCGTCTGAGTGTCTGCAAACACGATCGAGGCACCCTTGGAAGCGAGCGCGACGAGCGTGCGCTGCACTACGGCATCAAAGGCCGGAGCGGGAGCGGTGACGAGAATCTGCAGCGGTTCCGCGACTTGGGGCGTCCGCTCGACTTCAAGAAGCAGGTCTGCGAATACATCTGCGCGAGCCGGTGGAATCGGCCGCTGCCCCGGTGTGCTGACTCTCTCCGCCAACGCAATGTCCGTTAGGCGTCCCGATCCATCCAGAATAGGGCCACCGTCCCAGCCGGCGGCCCGGAGCGTGTCGCGCAAGCGCAGGAGGAATGCAGCGACACCCCAAGGGTCCTTCGCGCGCGACCGCGAGAAGCTCCGAGTCCCGTCGTCTATCAGCGCAAGCCTCGCCGCGTAGTTGGCCACGCGTTCGGCATGCGGAGCCCCATCGCCACGCAGACCGTAGAGGAGACTAAGGCGCCTTGCGAGTCCTGCGGGCCCCACACACTCCCAACCCGCACGAGCTTCGTCTGCGGCCAGGTTGTGCCGCCAGGCCGTCCCCCCGTCCTCCGCCATCAAGACGAGACTGAGCATGGATCCTCCGCCACGATAGCACCGTCGCATCTCTAGCTTCGCCACCAAGAAGGTGCCCCGATGACCGTCGCCCGGTGCTGCCGTGTCTCGACCACCAAGCGGCCGTCGGCGGGCGACAGCACCCGCCGGATCGGGTCTTTCGTGTACACAACGCCCACGCGCTGGCCCGTCGGTGTGAACCAGGAGAATGCCTTGGATTCCAGGAGACCGAACCCGGTCTCGCCGACTAGGAGCGTTCCTTTGTCGAGGACGTCCACGAGGGCGTCGAGCCGATCCTCGGAGAGGACGTATAGCCTGGTATCCGTGAGGATGTAAAGGTGAGAGTCGGTGTGGACGATCTGGCGCGGCACGGCCCCCACATCGTAGACCCGCGCAGGGATTCCTCCCTCAGACACTTCGACTACTCTCCCTGAGTACCCGGCTAAGAACAGCCGGTTGTCGCCTGCCGCGAAGTTCGCGGCGTAGATCCAATCGGCAGCGCTCTTTTCCGAACCACCCATGCTAATCGTGACTTCGAACCCAACGGATCCACCGGGCACTCCGTTGACGGCGCCAGTAAATCGTTGGCGGCTCAATATCTTCTCGTAGGTGACCCGTCCAACCTCTCCAGCGTCCATCCCATTCAAGTCCGAACCGGTCAGGAGTTCCATCGCCGCTACGAGATCCTGGAACTTCCGAGTAGCCTCTGGAGCGTTCGGGTTTCGGTCGGGATGGCACTGAAGAGCGAGTTGACGGTACTGATGAGTCAGGTTCTGTGGAGTCACAGGGAGCTTGAGGTCCATCAGACGGAGCGCCGCCTCGACTTCCGCGCTCGTTCCAACGCGGTCCGCGCGCGGAGCGGCGGCCCTGGTCCAACCTTCCTGCGTAGGCAGGCGCAGGCCCCAGATCACGTCGCCGTTCTGGGTCGACAGGCACCACGCTTCATCGACGGCGGTCACCAGGTAGCGCGATCGATCGGTGGAAACCGCAACGCA
>JAJYBG010000186.1 GCA_021779075.1 Actinomycetes bacterium
TGGGACGCAGCCAGCGGCGCAGGCCCCGCAGCACCGCGTCGATCTCCGCAATGGTGAATCCGATCTCCATGAACTGGCTCTCGGTGGGGTTCTTGCGCAGGTCGGCGTGGAGCGCCGCTTCGAAGGCCGGACCGTTCTCGGCGAGCATCGCCCGGAGCGCTTTCAGCTGCGCAATGCGCCAGGCGAGCGGCTTCGTGCGGCCGGAATCGAACGCGGCGCGCAGCCCGGCCACGGTCTCGGGGATCGTCATATCGGCAATCTAAGTCGGTCGCGGCCTAGTCTGGCGTGGTGACGGGCGTTCCCACCAGGCGCGGACGGGCGAGGACCTGGCTCCTCGAGGGGATGACGGACATCCGTGGAACCCACCAGGGGCCGCACGCGGAAGTCGCCGAGAAGACGCACTCCTGGTGGCAGGTCATGAGCCTCACGGGCGTCGACTACTTTTCGACCCTCGGCTACCAGCCCGCGATCGCGGCGATCGCCGCCGGAGTCCTCTCGCCGTTCGCGACGATCGTGCTCATCGTGCTCACCGTCGGCGGCGCGCTGCCGGTGTACCGCAAGGTCGCCGGCGAGAGCTTCAAAGGCTCGGGTTCCATAGCGATGCTCGAGCGGCTGCTGCCGTTCTGGTGGGGAAAGCTCTTCGTCCTCGCGCTGCTCGGCTTCGCCGCCACCGACTTCATTATCACCATCACGCTGTCAGCGGCCGATGCCAGCGCCCACCTCATCGAGAACTCCTACAGCCCGGGGTGGTTCCACGGATTGCAGGTGCCGATCACCCTGCTGTTCATCGCTCTGCTGGGAGTGGTCTTCCTCAGAGGATTCCGCGAGGCCATCGGCATCGCGGTCGTCCTGGTGGGTGCCTATCTGCTGCTCAACGTCGTGGTCCTCGGCGTCGCTGCCGCGCACGTCGTGGGCCAGCCCATCCAGATCACCGACTGGTGGAGCGCCCTCACCACCCAGCACGGCTCATGGCTCGGCATCGTCGGCGTCTCGCTCATCGTCTTCCCCAAGCTGGCGCTCGGCCTCTCGGGCTTCGAGACCGGGGTGGCCCTCATGCCGCAGATCGACGAGGCTCCCGGCGACACGCCCGACAACCCGGTCGGGCGCATCCGAGGCACCCGGCGGCTGCTCACCACTGCGGCCCTCATCATGAGCGTGCTGCTCCTCACCTCGAGCCTGGCGACAACGATCCTCATCCCGCAGGCCGACTTCCAGGCCGGCGGCCCCGCCAACGGGCGCGCCCTGGCGTACCTGGCCCATGCCTATCTCGGCGGTGTGTTCGGCTCCGTGTACGACCTGTCGACGATCTGCATCCTCTGGTTCGCCGGCGCTTCGGCGATGGCCGGACTGCTCAACCTGGTGCCGCGCTACCTGCCGCGCTACGGCATGGCCCCGCAGTGGGCGAGCGCGGTGCGCCCCCTCGTCCTCGTCTTCACCGCGATCGCGTTCCTCATCACGTGGATCTTCGACGCGAACGTCGACGCACAGGGCGGTGCCTACGCGACCGGCGTGCTCGTCCTCATCACGTCGGCGGCGGTCGCGGCCGCGATCAGCGCGCACCGGCACCGGCAAAAGGCAGCGATGGTCGCGTTCTGGATCATCGCTGCCGTCTTCTTGTACACGACGGTCGTCAACGTCATTGAACGCCCGGACGGCGTGCGGATCGCGCTGCTGTTCATCCTCGGCATCCTCGTCATCTCGGCGATCTCTCGGGCGCGCCGGTCGTTCCAGCTCCGCGCGATGTCGGTGCGATTCGACGACGCTGCGCTCGCGTTCGTGAGCGAAGATGCCGACAGCCGCGACACGGTGCGGCTCGTCGCCCACGAGCCCGATGTCGATACCGAGCGGGAGTACCGCGACAAGGCGCACGATGAGCGGCGATTCAGCCACATCCCGGCCGGTGAGCCCATCATCTTCCTCGAGGTGCTGACGACGGATGCCTCCGATTTCGCCGAGGACCTGGTGGTCCACGGTGTGACGAAGTACGGCTACCGGGTGCTCCAGGTCGCGAGCAACGCGGTGCCGAACGCCATCGCATCGGTGATGCTGGAGATCCGCGACCAGACCGGGGTCGTGCCCAACATCTACTTCGAGTGGACCGAGGGCAACCCGATCTCGAACATGGCGAAGTTCCTCCTCACGGGCACGGGCGAGATCGCCACGATCACCCGCGAGGTGGTGCGCGAGGCGGAGCCCGATGCTAAACGCCGACCTGACGTGCACGTGAGTTGACGAACGCCTGCAGCCTCGAGTACACCGCGCGGGATTCCGGAAGCCGGGCGTCCTGCTGCCAGGTGTGCTCAGCACCTTTGGCGTCCCAGCCGTAGACGAGCACGTCGACGGGCACGCCGAAAGCCTTGGCGCGGTCGATGAAGTTGAGGTTCGCCCGGTAGAAGATGTCACGCTCGCTGGTGGTCACGAGCACGGGCGGGAACGACTCGTCGATCCACTCCAGGGGGGAGAGCCAGCGTGCCGCCTTGCGCAGCGAAGCCCCGCGGCCGCCGCCCGGGATCAGAATCCGCACGAAGCTCTCGCCCATGATGAACCCCCGCTCGAACACCTCGGAGAAGTCCATCGCCCCGCAGTGCAGTACCAGGCCGAGGATCTGCTCGCGGCGGATGGCGGGGGTGAACTGGTAGTAGTCGACGAGTTCGTCCCGGGATGTCATCGCGGCGAGCAGCGCGACGATCTGTGCTCCCGCCGAGTCCCCGCCGAGCACGATGCGCTCGGGGTCGCCGCTGTATTCGCCGATGTGGCGT
>JAJYBG010000037.1 GCA_021779075.1 Actinomycetes bacterium
CTCCTACGCCAATCAGTTCGCGAGCGAGGCCAAGCGATTCTCGCTCATGAGGTCGGAGCTGCGCAGCTCGGTCAACCGGGTGCTGCGCTGGATCACCTGGTCGGTCGGCCCGATCACCCTCCTGCTGCTCAATGCGCAGATGATCTCCCGCGGAGGCTGGGTCGACGCGATCCGCACCGGTCTGTGGCGGGACGCAGCGGTGAGCGCTATCGCGTCGGTGACCGCGATGATCCCGCAGGGCATCGTCCTGATGACGAGCATCGCCTTCGCCGTCGGCGCCCTGAAGCTCGCGCGACGCCAGGTCCTGACCCAGGAGCTCGCCGCCGTCGAGGGCCTGGCCCGGGTCGACGTCATCTGCCTGGACAAGACCGGAACACTGACCGAAGGCGAGATCGTCTTCGATGCCGTGCACCCACTCGCCGCCGAACAGCCGCAGGGATGGGAGCAGGTTCTGGGGTGGTACGGCGTGCAGCCCGACGCCAACGCCACCGCACGCTGCCTTGCTGCCGCTTTCGTGGAGTATCCGTCGGACGCCCCACGCGCGGTCATCCCGTTCTCCTCGGCCCGCAAGTGGAACGCCGTCGCGTTCGGCGACGGACCGGCGGGCAGCTGGGTGCTCGGCGCCCCCGACATCGTGTTCCACCCGGCGAGTCACCCCGCGATGGCAGCGCAGCTCACGGAGTTCGCGGCCCACGGCCGCCGGACCCTCGTGTTCGCCTACTCCCCCGAGCCGTTCGGCGAAGCGGCAGCCGGGGCCGCCGAACTGCCCGACGGGCTGGTGCCGATGATGCTCATCACCTTCCGCGAGCAGCTGCGCGAGGACGCCGCCGAAACCCTGGCCTACTTCGCGCGCCAGGGGGTGCAGGTGCGGATCATCTCCGGCGACGACCCGGCGACCGTCGCCGCGATCGCCCGCGAGGTCGGCCTCGACGCCCCGGACGGAGTCGACGCCCGCGAGCTGCCCGAGGACGACGATGCGCTCGCCGAACTGCTCGAGACGAGCATCGTGTTCGGCCGCGTCACCCCGCAGCAGAAGAAGCGCCTCGTGCTCGCTCTCCAGTCGCGGCACCACACCGTGGCGATGACCGGCGACGGCGTCAACGACGCGCTCGCGATCAAGACCGCCGATATCGGGATCGCCATGGGCTCAGGATCACCGGCCACGAGGGCGGTCGCGCGCATGGTGCTGCTCGACGGCAGGTTCTCGCACCTGCCGAAAGTGGTCGACGAGGGCAGGCAGGTCATCGCCAACATCGAGCGGGTCTCGATGCTGTTCTTCACCAAGACGGTCTTCGCGACCGCGCTGGCGATCGCCTTCGGCGTGCTGCTGATGGCGTTCCCGCTCCTGCCGCGCCAGCTCTCGCTGACCGACGGGCTGACCCTGGGAATCCCTGCCTTCTTCCTCGCCCTGCTTCCGAACACGCCGCGCTACAACCCTGGATTCCTGCGCCGCTCGCTGAGCTTCGCCATCCCCGCCGGCCTCGTCATCGCGGCCGCCATCACCACCTACACGCGGCTGGCCGCGGCGCAGGGCGCGAGCACGAGCCAGCTGGGCACCGGAGCCACCCTGCTCCTCGGAATCCTGGGCCTCTGGGTCCTCATCGTGCTGTCTCGGCCGATCAGCCGGGTGAAAGCCGCGATCGCAGGCGCGATGGTCGTCGGGCTGGTCGCCGGCTTCACGGTGCCCTTCGTCCGGGCCTTCTTCCTGCTGGTCGACATCGGTCCGACCCAGGGGATCCTGACCGCCGCCGTGGCGGCCGCCGGCGTCGCCGCCATCGAGATCGTGCGACTCGTCCGGCAGCGGATACTGCGCGGACCGCGGCCGGATCCGGATCCGGATCACCGCGTCTAACGCGTGCGCCGCTCGCGACCGCTTCGCGGCGGATTCGCGGCGACGGTCCACTGGACCGTCGCTCTCAGCGGCTTCCGCCTTCGGCGGCGGCGCACGCGCGGCGATCCACCGGATCGCCGCTATCTATGCGTGCGCCGCTCGCGAATCCGCATGTTCAGCACGATCGGGGTGCCCTCGAAGCCGTAGAGCTCGCGCAGGCGGCGCTGGATATAGCGGCGGTAGCCGGGGTCGAGGAATCCCGTCGTGAAGAGCACGAAGGTCGGAGGCCTCGTCGACGCCTGCGTGCCGAAGAGGATGCGCGGCTGCTTCCCACCGCGCAGCGGGTGCGGATGCGCAGCGACGAGCTCGGCGAGAAAGGCGTTGAACTTGCCGGTCGGGATGCGCTTGTCCCACGACTCGAGCGCCGTCTCAAGCGCCGGCACGAGCTTCTCGAGGTGACGGCCGGTCTTCGCCGAGATGTTGACGCGCGGCGCCCAGTCGACGTGCGCGAGGTCCTGCTCGATCTCGCGCTCGAGGTATCGGCGCCGGTCGTCGTCGAGCAGGTCCCACTTGTTGAACGCGAGCACGAGCGCGCGCCCCGACTCGAGGACGAGGTCGATGATGCGCACGTCCTGCTCGCTGAGGGGCTGGCTGACGTCGAGCACGACGACCGCGACCTCGGCCTTCTCGAGGGCGGCGGCAGTGCGCAGCGACGCGTAGAAGTCGGCACCCTGCGAAAGGTGCACACGGCGGCGGATGCCGGCCGTGTCGACGAAGCGCCAGACCTTGCCGCCGAGCTCGACCTGCTCGTCGATCGGATCGCGCGTCGTCCCCGACACGTCGGAGACGACGGCGCGCTCCTCGCCGACGGTCTTGTTGAGCAGCGAGCTCTTGCCCACGTTCGGGCGACCGATGATGGCGACGCGACGCGGACCGCCGACCTCCTGCTTGGCGACCGCGGATTCCTGGGGCAGCTTGCCCACGACAAGATCGAGCAGGTCTGCGACGCCGCGCCCGTGCAGCGCGGACACCGGGTGCGGTTCGCCGAGGCCGAGCGACCACAGCGGCGCGGTCTCGGACTCCTGCCGGGCGTCGTCGACCTTGTTGGCGACGAGGTAGACGGGCTTCTTCGTGCGGCGCAGCAGGCGCACGACCTGCTCGTCGGTCGCGGTGGCGCCGACCATGGCGTCGACGACGAAGATCACCGCGTCGCAGAGATCGATGGCGACCTCGGCCTGCGCGGCGACCGAGGCGTCGAGACCCTTGGCGTCGGGCTCCCAGCCGCCGGTGTCGACGAGGGTGAAGTGCTTCCCGCCCCATTCCGACCGGTAGCTCACCCGGTCGCGGGTGACTCCGGGGGTGTCTTCGACGACGGCCTCGCGGCGGCCGAGGATGCGGTTGACGAGTGCGGACTTGCCGACGTTCGGGCGGCCGACGATGGCGATGACGGGAAGCGCCGGCAGATAGGTGACGCCCTCGCCCTCCTCCGACAGCGCGGCGAGCACCAAGAGGTCGTCATCGTCGAGCTCGTAGTCGTCGAGGCCGCCGCGCAGAGCGGCGGCGCGGCGCTCGGCCGAGACGTCGTCGAGCGAGGCGAGGCGCTCGACGAGATCGTCGGGGCCGGCTTCGAAGTCATCGTCTGGCGTAGGCACGATCATCCAGGCTACCGGGTGGCCGCTTCAGGCCACCTGGGTGAGGGCGCTCGCGCCGACCGATGCCATGCGCGAGACCGCGCGCCAGGCATCCGCGAGCACGGAAACGCCCTCGCGCAACTGCGCCGGCGGCAGTGTGAAAGGCACGCGAATGAAGCGCTCGAACGCGCCCTCACCGCCGAACAGCGGCCCTCCCGATATCTGCAGGCCCCGAGCGCGCGCCGCGAGCACGAGGGCCGAGCTCGCCGGCATTCCCAGATTCGCCCAGAGCACCATGCCGCCGTCGGGCTTCGGCACGCTCCACTCGGGAAGCTGGTCGGCGAGCAGCCCGAGCAGCAGGTCGCGGGCGGTGCCGAGCTCGCGCGCGCGGAAGGCGAGGATCGCGTCCATGTCGGCGATCGCCTCGGCGACGATGAGCTGCTCGAGCACCGGGACGCCGAGGTCGACGGCCGCGCGAGCGGCGACGATGCGGCTGAGATGCCGCTCCTCGGCGCGGATCCAGCCGATGCGCAATCCGCTCCACACCGTCTTGCCGGTCGAGCCCAGCGTGATGACGGCGGCGCGTTCCTCGGCGGTGCGCGCCTGGGCGGCGAGCGGCAGCGACGCCCACGGGCGATCGATGACGAGCTCGCCGGTGGTCTGGTCGTCGATGACGATCGTCCCGGTGCGGGCGGCGGTCTCGACGACACGGCGGCGCAGCGCGTCGGGCATCGACGCGCCGGTGGGATTGTGGAAGTCGGGCATCAGGTAGGCGAGGACCGGCCGCACCCGCTCGAACGCGTCGATGAGCTGCTCGTCGTCCCAGCCCGTCGGGGCCATGGCGACGCCGGTCATCCGCCCCCCGGCCGCCTGCAGCGCGGCATAGGCGTGCGGGTAGGTCGGCGCGTCGGTGAGCACCCGGTCGCCGCGCCCGAGCAGCGCCTTGCCGATGATGCCGATGGCATGCTGCGCTCCGGCGGTGACGACGATCTGCTCGGGAGAGGTGGGTAGGCCGCGGTCGGTGTAGCGCTTCGCGATCGCCGCGCGCAGCACCGGCAATCCCACGAAGTCGACGCCCGTGAGACCGAGGTTGGAGCGCAGTGCAGAGCCGGCGCGCTCGACGTGGTCCATGAGGTCGGGCAGGGCCTGAGGCGTGGCCATGCTGAAGTTGATGAGGGATTCGTCCCGGCTGGCTTCGCCCGCGTCGACGCCCGCCGCGGGCAAGCGCAGCACGCTGCCCGAGCCCTGCCGGCTCTCGAGGTAACCGGCCTCGCGCAACGCGCGATACGCGGACACGACGGTGGTGCGGCTGCGGCCGAGCCGCTCGGCGAGCTCGCGCTCGCTCGGGAGCCTCGTACCAGGAAGGAGCCGCCCGTCGATCGCCAGCAGGCGGATGCGGTCGGCGAGCGCCTCGTAGGCGGCGGCATCGCTCTGCCACTCCCCCAGCAGCGTGACGAGCTGCCGGGCGCTGAGGGTTCCAATCGCAGCAATCATGAGTCCACTTTAGCCGGATTGGCCGCTTGCGTGTCGAGTTCTTCCCCGATTGGATTCATTTAGTGCCAATCCAATTCAGGATTGGACTTCTCGCAGGAGGTGCCGAATGTCTTCCACCGCATGGGCCGTGCTCGCTGTCGCAGCCGCTCTCGCCATCGCGGGGATCATCGCCACCATCCGCGTCGTCCGCGCCGACGCTCCGCGCCCGGTGCGCTTCGACCCGCGCTACGACTCGCGCCAGCCGACGCTGCGCCGCTGACCCGGTCGGGCGCCTGGCGGCGCGCTCTCGGGGAGAGCCGGCGCGTCGCGGTGCAGCGGGCGCCCGAACCGCCTTCCTTTCGCTTCTCGCCCGCTCCGCATGCCGGCGAGGCCGAAAGATCAGGCGACGACGGAGCGGATGACCGCGAGGACGGCATCCACCGTGTGCACGAAGTCCAGTGCGGTCGAGTCGACGGTGACCACGCCCGCTGCGGCGGTGAGGAAGTCGGCGACCTGCGAGTCGGCCGCATCGCGCCGGGCGATGGCCACGCCCGCCTGGGCGGCCGCCGCTCCGCTGAGCTCGCCCGCGCGGCGAGCGGCGCGCACCTCCTCCGAGGCGGTGAGCAGGATGCGCACCGGGGCGTCCGGCACGGTCACCGTCGTGATGTCGCGGCCCTCGATGACGATGCCGGGGCGGTCGGTCGCAGCGGCGATCGACCGGAACAGCGCATTGAGGTGCTCGCGCACGGCGGGGACGCGCGCGACCGTGCTCACGATCGCCGAGACCGCGGGGTCGCGGATCGCCTCGGTCACGTCGACCCCGTCAACCCGCACCCAGAAGTCGTCGGGGTCGGTGCCGACCGCGTAGTCGAACGAGCCGAGCGAGGCGGCGACGGATTCCGCGGAATCCAGGTCCGCCCCCGCGTGCCGGGCGTGCCAGGCGAGCGCCCGATACGCGGCCCCGGTGTCGAGATAGGCGTAGCCGAGGCGCCGCGCGACCGCCTTCGACACGCTCGACTTGCCGCTGCCGGCCGGGCCGTCGATCGCGACCATGACGGGCGTCATCCGCTGATCGTCCAACCCAGATCGGTGAGGCCGACGATGGCGCGCTCGCGCGATTCGGGCACGACGAAGATCTCGGCGAGGCCCACCTCGGCGCCGGGCGAGTGCTCGAAGCGCAGGTCCTCGACGTTGACCTCGAGCTCGCCGAGGTGCGCGAAGAGCCGGCCGAGCTGGCCGGGGCGGTCGGCGAGCAGCACGACCAGGCTCGTGAAGCGCTGGTCGTGGCCGTGCTTGCCGGGGATGCGGGCGACGCCGGCGTTGCCCGAGGCCAGCAGCTCGGCGAGCGCCAGATGGCTGCCCGGCGCGTCGACGGCCTCGAGCACCGCGGCGATGCGGTCGAGATCGACGCTGTAGGCGCGCAGGATGGGGGCGACGGCGGCGGCGTTGGCCGAGAGGATCTGCACCCAGAGCTCCGGCTGCGAGCCCGCGATGCGGGTGGTGTCGCGCAATCCAGCGCCGGCGAGGGCGAGCGCGGCATCCGATCCGTCCAGCAGTCGGCGTGCGAGCAGCGTCGAGATCACCTGGGGCGCGTGCGAGACGAGCGCGACGGCGGCGTCATGGGTCTCCGGGTCCATCGCGACGATGTTCGCGTCGAGGTCGCGAGCGAGATCCTCGACGGCCTGCACGGCGTCCCGCGGGTTCTCGGCGCGGGCGCTGACCACCCACGGCCGGCCGATGAAGAGATCGGCGCGGGCGCTGATCGCTCCGCCCCGCTCGCGCCCGGCGAGCGGGTGCGAGCCGACGTAGCGGGCGAGGTCGACGCCCTTGGCCCTGAGGGCCGCGAGCGGGGCGGCCTTGACGCTCGCGACATCGGTGACGACGGCGTCCGGGAACAGGGCGAGTTCGGCGGCGACGACGTCGGCGACGACGTCGGGCGGGGTCGCGACGACGATAAGGGCGGGATGGTCGGCGGTCGACGGCGCACTCGCCGCACGCCCCGCTCCGTAGTCGATCGCGAGGCGCAGATTGGAGGGCGAGGCGTCCGCCAGGACGACGTCGACGCCTTTCGCGGTGAGGCCCAGGCCGATGCTCCCGCCGAGCAGGCCGGAGCCGACGATGCGGACGGTTCCGCTGACGCGCGAGGAGGTCACTGGGGGTCTTTCCGGTCGGATTCCGCCGAGCGCGCGAGCGTCAGCAGCTGGCCGAGTTCCACCTTAGTGAGATCGCGGGTCGCTCCCGAGGCGAGCGAGCCGAGGTGCAGCGGGCCGAAACTGCGCCGCACGAGCTCGATGACGGGGTGGCCGACGGCGTCGAGCATGCGCCGCACGACCCGGTTGCGACCGGAGTGGATGGTGAGCTCGACGAGGCTCGCGCCGCCCTGGCCGGCGCCGCCGACGAGTTTCGCGGCATCCGCGGCGATCGGCCCGTCCTCGAGCTCGATGCCCCGCTTGAGGAGCTGGATCGTCTGCGGAGTCACCTCGCCGCGCACCTTGGCGAGGTACGTCTTGGAGACGCCGAAGGAGGGGTGCGCGAGCACCTGGGCGAGCTCGCCGTCGTTGGTGAGCAGCAGCAGGCCGCTCGTGTCGTAGTCGAGGCGGCCGACGTTGAAGAGCCGCTCCGGGTAACCGCCGGTGAACTCGGTGAGGTCGCGGCGGCCCTTGTCGTCGGACGAGGACGAGATGACGCCGGTCGGCTTGTTGAGCATGACATAGCGCTTGCTCGCGTCGAGCTGCACGGCCACCCCGTCGACGGCGACCTTGTCGGCCTCGGGATTCACCCGGGTGCCGAGAGTGGTGACGATCTGGCCGTTGACTCGGACGCGCCCGGCGACGATGAGCTCCTCCGCGACGCGGCGGCTCGCCACGCCGGCAGCGGCGAGCACCTTCTGCAGGCGCTCCCCCGGCACGCCGAGGGCGTCGGGGTGGAGCGGCTTGGGGCGCAGCGGACCTGGCACGGTCACCGCACGTCCTGGTCGAAGCCGGCCGCGCCGTCGTCGAGCAGCGGCGAGATCCGAGGCAGCTCGTCGACGGAGTTGATGCCGAGCTGGGCCAGCAGCAGATCGGTGGTGCCGTAGTTGATCGCGCCCGTCTCGGAATCCGCGAAGAGCTCGGTGATGAGGCCACGGCCGAGCAGGGTGCGCACGACAGTGTCGACGTTGACGGCGCGGATGCTCGCGACCTGGCCTCGCGTCACGGGCTGCTTGTAGGCGATGACGGCGAGGGTCTCCAGCGCCGCCTGCGAGAGCCTCGTAGGGCTCTGGGTGGTGACGAAGTCCTGCACGACATCGTCGTACTCGCTGCGCACGTAGAGACGCCATCCGCCGCCGACCTCGCGCAGCTCGAAGCCGCGCCGGATCGACCCCGGCGCGTCGCCGTCGTAGTCGGCGACGAGCGCCTCGATCGCCTGCCGCACCGCCGCGACCGGCGCGCCGACAGCAGTCGCGAGAGCGACGAGGCTCTGCGGCTCATCGACGACCATGAGGATCGCCTCGAGCGCGCGCGGCACGTCGAGCGGCCGGCCTGTCACGGAATCAGGCATCGTAATCGGCTCCGAGCGCGGCGAGGTTGTCGTCGGTCCAGGTGTCGGCGCTCCAGCGCAGGGTGAGCTCGCCGAGCGGCTCGAGCTGCTCGAAGCCGATCGCGGCGTGGCGGTACAGCTCGAGCACGGCGAGGAAGCGGGCGATGACGACGCCCTTGACCTCGACGCCGGCGACGAGCCGGCGGAAGGTCAGCGGCTCGCCCTGCCGCAGCAGCGCCACCACCACGGCTGCCTGCTCGCGGATCGACACGAGCGGCGCGTGCAGATGGTCGAGCGCGACGACGGGCGGCTCGCGCGGGGTGAGCGCGATCAGCGCGAGCGCAGCGAAATCGTCGAGCGAGAGCGTCCAGACGAGCTCAGGCGTGCGGGCGCGGTACTTCTCCTCCAGCCGGACGCTGCGCGGATGCCGGGTCGACTCGGCCTCCAGATGCTCGGCGAACCAGCCGCTCGCCTCCTTGAACGCGCGGTACTGGAGCAGGCGGGCGAAGAGCAGATCGCGCGCCTCGAGAAGGGCGACGTCCTCGGCATCGACGAGTTCGCCCTGCGGGAGGAGGCCTGCGACCTTCGCATCGAGCAGGGTCGCCGCGACGACGAGGAACTCGGAGGCCTCGTCCATGACCGCGCCGACGTCCATGCGACGCAGGTAGGCGATGAACTCGTCGGTCACTCGCGACAGCGCGATCTCGGTCACGTCGAGCTCGTGCCTGCCGATGAGCGACAGCAGCAGATCGAACGGCCCCTCGAAGTTGTCGAGCGCCAGACGGAACGACGGCGCCGCGGCGAGCGGCTCGGAATCAGGCAACCGCGCCCCGCTTGATGAGCTCGCGCGCCAGCTGCCGATAGGCCTCTGCGGCCGGGTGGTCGGGGGCGAACTGGGTGATCGGGGTGCCGCTCACCGAGGCGTCGGGGAACTTCACCGTGCGCGCGATCTGGGTCTGGAGCACCGTGTCGCCGAACGCCTCGCGCACCCGCTCGAGCACCTCGCGCGCGTGCAGCGTGCGCGGGTCGTAGAGCGTGGGCACGATGCCGTCGAGCTGGAGCGCGGGGTTGAGGCGCTCCTGCACCTTGTCGATGGTGTCGATGAGCAGGGCGACCCCGCGCAGCGCGAAGTACTCGGTCTCGAGCGGGATGAGCACGCCGTGCGCAGCGGTGAGCGCGTTGACGGTGAGAATGCCGAGCGAGGGCTGGCAGTCGATGAGGATGACGTCGTACTCGGCCGCGACCTTGCTCAGCACCCGTTGCAGCGCCTGCTCGCGCGCGACCTCGTTGACGAGGTGGACCTCGGCCGCGCTGAGGTCGATGTTGGCAGGGATGACGTCGAGCCCTTCGACGCTGGAGTGCTGGATGGCCGTGCGCGGGTCGATCTTGCCGTTCAGCAGCAGCTCGTAGATCGTCGTGACGTCGTGGGTCTGGATGCCAAGCCCCGCCGACAGCGCGCCCTGCGGGTCGAAATCGATCGCGAGCACCGTCCGGCCGTATTCGGCGAGCGCTGCACCGAGGTTGATGGAGGTCGTCGTCTTGCCGACGCCGCCCTTCTGGTTGCACAGCGCGATGATCCGGGCGGGGCCGTGCTCCTTGAGCTTCTTCGGCACCGGGAACATCGCGCTGTCAACGGCCATGCCGCGAGTTTAGCGAGGGCGGGCCGCTCAGCCGTCCTCGGCGCGCTCGCCGGGAGCGCCCGGGATGTAGGCCGTCAGGCGGGTGCCGCCGAGGGCCGCGGACGGCTCGATCTCGAGCCATCCGCCCTCCGCCTCGACGCGCTCGCGCAGCAGGGCGAGCCCGCGCAGCTCCGGCGCGGCGGGCATCCCGACCCCGTCGTCGTCGAAGGCGATCCGGACGCCCCAGCCCTCGAGGTCGAGGGCGAGGCGCAGGCGCGTGGCGCGGCCGTGGCGCAGCGCGTTCGACAGCGCCTCCTCGACCACGCGCAGGATGAGAAGTCGCCGCCGCATGCGCTCCGGGGTGTTGAGGAGCAGGCCATTGAGCTCGGGGTCGATCTCGAGCGCGACGGAGATGGTGGCGGGGACGCGCCTCAGCAGGATCCGGGCCGCGTGGACGAGGCCGAGCTCGAGCCCTTCGGGGTAGAGCAGGACGAGGAGCTCGCGGAGCTCGAGATTGCGCGTCGCGCCGAGTTCGTCGCGGACCTCCTCCACCGCAACCGCGAGGCCGGAGGCCGGCGCCGCGGCGGCGGCCGCCCCGGCGATCTCGACGAGCCGCCGGTCGATGTCGACGAGCCGGTCCTGAACGCCGCCCTGCAGGCCATCGACGACCTCGCGGCGGATGCGCGCCTCCTCGGCCTGAAGGGCTTCGAGGGCGTCGGCCGCCCGCTTCTCGTCGACGACGCGCCGCCGCTCCTCATCGCGCAGGCGCAGCAGGAGGCGCGCGGCGACCATGCCGACCGCGAAGGCGAGCGCGGTGACGAGCGCGCCGGACATGGTCTCGACGGCGGCGTTCCCCCAGGTGCGCTGGATCTGTATGCCCAGCAGCCATTGCGCGAACGCGCGCAGTGCACCGGAGCCGACCGCGATCGCGGCAATGGTCCGTACCGCGGTCGCCGGGCCCATTCCGACCAGTCGCGACCACCGCGCCGCGGCGAGCGCCACGAGGACCGTGACGAGGTTCACGGCCACTCGGAGGAGGAATCCGCCGTACGCCGTCTCGGGATGGCCGCTGAACACGAGCTGGAGCGCGAACGTCTGACCGGCCGCGCCCATGCCGAAGCCGAAGCCGACGGTCCCCGCGACGATGAGCAGCACGCCGCCCGCACTGCGCACCCCGCGGACGTCGTCGCTCGCACCGAGGCGGTCAGTGGTCATGCCGTGAGGTCTCCTCGATGAAACGCAGCACTGCCAGCACGCGCGAGTTGTGATCCGGGGGCAGCTCGAGCACGTCGTAGACGTCGACGAGGGTGTTCTCCACCGTGCGCTGGGCCATGCCGAGCCGCTCGGCGATCGAGCCGTTCGACAAGCCGGACGCGACGAGCTGCAGTACCTGGTACTGCCGCTCGGTGAGCTTCTCGAGGCTGGAGTCGCGGCGGCGGAACGACCGCTCGGCGAGGTGGGGTCGACCACGGTCTCGCC
>JAJYBG010000187.1 GCA_021779075.1 Actinomycetes bacterium
TCCTCGGACGTCTGGTTCGACGGCCGCTCCTGCGGGGTGTCGATCTCGATCGGCTCGCAGTCGCCCGACATCGCGCAGGGCGTCGACGACGCCTACGAGACGCGCGAGGGCGACAGCGTCGACGCGCTCGACCGCCAGGGCGCCGGCGATCAGGGCATCATGTTCGGCTTCGCCACGACCGAGACCCGCGAGCTCATGCCGCTGCCGATCTGGCTGGCGCACCGGCTGGCCGAGCGCCTCGCCGCGGTGCGCCGCAGCGGCGAACTCGACTTCCTGCGCCCGGATGGCAAGACGCAGGTCACGATCGGCTACGAGGGCTTCGCCCCGAAGACCGTCGAGACGGTCGTGCTCTCGACGCAGCACTCGCCCGCGATCTCGCTCGACGCGTTGCGCTCGGCGGTGTCAGAGGTCGTCATCAGGCCGGTGCTCGAGACCGTCGACCTCGACGCGTCGAACGTCAGCCTGCTCATCAACCCCACCGGCAAGTTCGAGATCGGCGGCCCCCACGGCGACGCCGGCCTCACCGGCCGCAAGATCATCGTCGACACCTATGGCGGAGCCGCCCGTCACGGCGGCGGCGCGTTCTCGGGCAAGGACCCGTCGAAGGTCGACCGCTCGGCGGCGTACGCCATGCGGTGGGTCGCCAAGAACGCCGTGGCGGCCGGTCTCGCCGACCGCCTCGAGGTGCAGGTCGCGTACGCGATCGGGTCGGCGCACCCGGTCGGGCTCTACGTCGAGACCTTCGGAACCGGCACGGTGAGCGACGAGCGCATCATCGACGCCATCCGGTCGGTGTTCGACCTCAGGCCTGCGGCGATCATCCGCGATCTCGACCTGCTGCGCCCGATCTACGCAAAGACCTCGGTCTACGGCCACTTCGGCCGCGAGCTTCCCGAGTTCACCTGGGAGCGCCTCGACCGCGTCGATGCGCTGCGCGAGGCCGCAGGGCTCTGAGGCTCTGGGGCTCTGGGATTCTGGAAGGCTCCGGGGTGGCGCGGGTCGCGCGGGTGCTGGTGGATTCGCCGCTGCCCCAACTCGATCGGCTCTTCGACTACCTGATCCCCGCGTCGTTGGAGGATGCCGCGGTGCCCGGCGTGCGCGTCACGGTGCCGCTGCGCTCGGCGGGGCGGCTCGCGGCGGGGCTGCTCGTCGAGATCGGGGAGTCCGCCTCGTTCGCCGGTCCGCTGGCGGCGCTGGAATCGGTCGTGTCGCCGGCCCGGGTGCTGCAGAGCGAGGTGTGGACGCTGGCGCGGCGCGTCGCGGACCGGCAGGCCGGCAGCGCGAACGACGTGCTGCGGCTCGCGATCCCGCCGCGCGCGGTGCGCGTCGAGAAGGCCTGGCTCGCCGCTCACCCTCACCCCGCTGCGCCGAGATCCCCTGAATCGACCTCTCCCGCGCCCGGAAGGGTCGATTCAGGGGATCTCGAGGGGTACAGCGCCGGGCTCGCGACTGCGATCGATGGCGGCGAGCGGGTCGCGCTGCGCGCGATCCCGCGGCTCGTCGAGGTCGCGCCCGGCCAGTGGGTCGGGCACTGGGCGGTGACGCTCGCGCAGGCGGCGGTGCGCGTGCGGGATGCCGGGAAGAGCGCCATCCTCGCCGTCGCCGACTACCGCGACCAGGAGCAGCTCGTCGCAGCCCTCACGGCCCTGGGCGCCGGCGACTCGCTCGCCGCGCTCGACGCGCGCCAGCCGAATCCGGCTCGCTACCAGGCCTTCCTGTCGTGTCTCGGCGAGACGCCCCGTATCGTCGTCGGCCCGCGCTCCGCCGTGTACGCGCCGGCCGCGCGCCTCGGTCTGATCGCGCTCTTCGATGACGGCGACCCGCTCTTCACCGAGCCGCTGGCCCCGTACGCGCATGCCCGCGACGTCGCGCTGATGCGCCAGGAGCAGCAGGGTGGCGCGCTCGTCCTCGCCGCGCACACCCGCAGCGTCGAGGCGCAGCGCCTCGTCGAACTCGGATGGCTGCAGGATGTCTCCCCGAGCCCCGCCGTGACCCCCAAGGTCGTGCCGACCGGGCTGCAGCACGGCGAGCGGCCGACGCGCATCCCTTCGTCGGCGTGGAAGCTCGCGCGCGAAGCCCTCGCGACGGGCCCGGTGCTGGTCCAGGTGGCGCGCCCGGGCGATGACCCTGAGGGGCAGGGCTCGCAGCGCACCGCGGCCGACCTCGGCCGGGCGTTCCCGAAGGTCAGGATCGTCGTCTCCGACGGCGAGCGGCCGCTCACGCACGTCGGAGCCGAGCCTGCCCTGGTCGTCGCGACCCGGGCCGCCGAGCCGATCGCCGCGGGCGGATACGCCGCGGTGCTCCTGCTCGACGGGCAGCGGACCCTGCACAAGGAATCCCTCCACGTCGGCGACGACTGCCTGCGCTGGTGGTCGAACGCCGCCGCCTTCGCGGCGCCTGGCGCGCCCGTCGTGCTCGTCGAGGTCGCCGGAGCGCTCGCGCAGTCCCTCGTGCTGTGGCGTCAGGACACCTGGGCGGCGGCACAGCTCGCCGACCGCCGCCAGCTGGGATTCCCCCCGGCGGTGCGCCTCGCGACGATCACCGGCCGCCCCGACCAGGTCCGCGCCGCGGTCGCCGCCGCGAAGGAGGCGCCGATCCGCGATGTCCTCGGGCCGGAGCCGCACGCCGCGACGCACCCCGGCGGCGAGGCCGTCGAGCGCGCCATCGTGCGCTTCGACTACGCGCACGGCGCCGAGGTCGCGACCGCGCTGCGCGGCGC
>JAJYBG010000188.1 GCA_021779075.1 Actinomycetes bacterium
CGTCACAAGAAGGGCGACCAACGGGATCTGCCTGCTGGGGCTGTTCACGACGTGCATGGGTGACGCCTTTCTGTCAGTGCGGCGGATGTGATCGTGCTGGTGGGGAGGTGCTGGCGCGGCGACGGGAGAGACCGCCGAGCGCTCAGTGAGGCAGGATCTTCGAAAGGAAGGCCTGCGCGCGCGTGCTCTGCGGGGAGTCAAAGAAGGCCGCGGGAGTGTTCTCCTCGACGATGTAGCCGTCATCCATGAATACGACGCGATCGGCCGCACGGCGTGCGAATCCCATCTCGTGGGTCACGACGATCATCGTGAGTCCCTCCGCCGCGAGCGTGACCATCACGTCGAGCACCTCGCTCACCATCTCGGGATCCAGGGCGGACGTCGGCTCGTCGAAGAGCATCACCTTCGGCTTCATCGCCAGCGCCCGCGCGATCGCGGCACGCTGCTGCTGACCGCCGGACAGCTGCGCGGGAAACTGGTTCGCCTTCTCGCTGATCCCGACGCGCTCGAGGAGCTCACGTGCGTTCGTCTGCGCCTGCACCCGGGACACGCCGTGCACGTGGATCGGCGCCATCGTCAGGTTGTCGAGCACCGTGCGGTGCGCGAAGAGGTTGAACGACTGGAACACCATGCCGACCTCTGCGCGGAGCTGAGCGAGCGCCTTGCCTTCCTCTGGGAGCGCGACGCCGTCCACGGTGATGGTGCCCGAGGTGATCGTCTCCAGGCGGTTGATGCACCGGCACAGCGTCGACTTCCCGGAACCCGACGGCCCCACCACCACCACGACCTCGCCCCGGGCGACGCTGAGGTCGATGTCCTTCAGCACGTGATGCTCGCCGAAGTGCTTCTGGACCCCGCGCATCTCGACCATGGCCGAGGCACCCGCCGAGGAATCCTGATCCGACATCCTCGCGCACCTCCTCCACCGGGAACAGTTACATCAGACGCGGTCGACATTCGATGAACGGGACACTAACAGTCGTCAGTTACATGAACAATGGGTTCCCATTTATGCGATACTGGAGCAAGTAGCGATCGCCGTGTCCGTCAAAGGAGACCTGCCCGATGAGCCTGAACCCTCACGCTGCGG
Source organism: Actinomycetes bacterium (assembly GCA_021779075.1). GTDB lineage: Bacteria > Actinomycetota > Actinomycetes > Actinomycetales > Microbacteriaceae > Gryllotalpicola. Next base: position 1,091 of record JAJYBG010000188.1, read on the forward strand.
TCGACGCCCGCCCTCCGGGCAGCGCCGCCATGCTCCGACTCATCCGGTCCGGTCAGGCCACCTCACGCACCGAGATCGCCAAACAGGTCGGCATGTCACCCTCGACCGTGTCCGCCCGCATCGATCACCTGATCACCCTGGGGTTCGTGCGCGAAGACGGCCTCGGCGAGTCGCGAGGCGGTCGCCGTCCGCGACGGCTGAGCATCCGACCGGACGCGGGCGTCGTCGGTTGCGCGGACCTCGGGATCGACAGGGTCTCCGTCGGCCTCGTCGACTTCTCGGGATCGCTGATCGCCGAGCGGCACGTGCCCCTCGACCTCGCCGCAGGCCCCGAGGTCGTCCTCGCGTCCGTGTGCGCGCTCTGGACCGAGATGCTCGCAGCGGCGAACCTCCCGAACGGGACCACCCTCCAGGGCGTCTCGGTCGCGGTTCCCGGTCCCGTCTCCTCCCGCACCGGACGGATCGTGTCACCTGCGCGCATGCCGGGTTGGAACGGCGTCAATGTCCCAGCGATCCTCGGTCGCCTGACCGGGCTCCCCGCGCTCGTCAACAACGACGCGAACATGATGGCCGTCGCCGAGTACGCGGCCGATCCCGCCCATGCGCCGAACCAGGTCTTCATCAAGGCCGACTCGGGCATCGGCTGTGGCGTGATCTCGACCGGCGATCTCTACACCGGCAGCTACGGCACCGCGGGCGACATCAGTCACGTCTCAGTCCCCGGAGCCACCCCCGTGCCCTGCTCGTGCGGTCGCACCGGATGCCTCGACGCACTGGCGAGCGGCCTGGCACTGGTACGAGACATGCGCGAGAGCGGCGCCGACACCGCGGACGTCGCGGCCGTGATCGCCCTCGCGCGCGACGCAGACCCCCTGGCCGGACGCCTGCTGCGCGAGGCCGGTGTCATGACAGGCAGCGTGCTCGCGACCATCGTCAACTTCTTCAACCCGGACCGCCTCGTGCTCGGCGGCGAGCTCAGCCAGTCCGAGGTGTTCGTCGCCGGAGTCCGCTCCGCCCTCTACGCCGAATGCCTGCCGATGTCCACAGAGAACCTCGAGGTAGCGGTCGCTCGACTCCCGACCTCCGGCGGCTTGATCGGCGCCGGCAAGGTCGCGCTCGACAACCTGCTCTTCCGGGACCACGCTTCCGCGACGCCGCCCGCGGGTAATGCGTGATGTGGGCACGGCGGAGATCAGGCGCACAGGAGCCGCGTGCTCGATGAGCAGAACGCCCGCCGAGCCGGCGAGGCAGCCCTACCCGCTGTCATGCGACCGGTACTCGCTCGGACTCATCGCGTGGATGCGTCGGAACTGGCGCGAGAAGTAAAGCGGGTCCGGGTACCCGACCTGCAACGCGATCGAGGAGATCGTCCGGTCCGTCATGTCGAGAAGCTCACGCGCGAGCCCCATCCGTAGACGGGTCTGGAACTCGAGCACGCCATACCCGGTCGCCCTGCGGAACAACGCCGCGTAGTGGGACTCGCTCAAACCGGCCATCCCCGCAAGCTCGCCCACGGACACGCGGGTCGAGGACGCAGCACGAAGGTGCTCGATCGTCGCCTCGATCGGATCAACGACGTCATGGGCGACCGTCCGGCGATCCGCCGCGAGCAGCGCCAACGCATGC
>JAJYBG010000038.1 GCA_021779075.1 Actinomycetes bacterium
CGAGGCCTGGGACGTCGAACACGTCGAGACGCTCACCGGATTCAAGTGGATCTCGCGCGTGCCGGGCCTCGTCTACGGCTACGAGGAGGCCCTCGGCTACCTCGTCAACCCCGAGGCGGTGCATGACAAGGACGGCATCTCGGCGGCCACGCGGTTCCTGTCGCTCGCGCTGCGCTGGAAGGCGATGGGGCTCACCGTCGCCGACAGCATCCGCCGCCTCGGCGAGCGCATCGGGTTCTTCGAGAGCGCACAGATCAGCATCCGTGTCACCGACCCTCGCCGGATCGGCGCGACGATGGCGAGGCTGCGGGCCGCGCCGCCGTCCCGGATCGGCGAGCTCAAGGTCGCAGGCGTCGACGACCTCGCGGAAGGGTCCGAGACACTGCCGGCCGCCGACATCCTGCGCTACCGCCTGGTGGACGGCTCGCGCGTCATGGTGCGACCCTCCGGCACCGAGCCCAAGCTCAAGGCCTACCTCGACGTGCGCGGCGACACGGCGGAGGAGGCGTACGCGAGGCTCGCGGCGCTCGACACTGCGGTACGCGAACTCCTCAGCTGATCTCGGCCGTCAGCTGACGGCGCCGAAACCGAGCGAGATCTGGTCGGCGAGGTCCTCGCGGTCGTCGAGCGGCAGGAAGGCGGCTTCCGCCGCGTTGAGTTGGAACGTCTCGAGGTCGGCGAGCGAGTAGCCGAACGCCTCGGCGAGCAGCGACAGCTCACGCGTGAGGGACGTCGCCGACATGAGCCGGTTGTCGACGTTGACGGTGACCTGGAAGCCGAGCTGGTAGAGCAGGTCGAAGGGGTGATCGGCGAGTTCGTCGCCCCAGGCGGCGATGGCGCCGGTCTGCAGATTCGACGAAGGGCTCAGCTCGAGCGGAATCCCGCGGTCGCGCACCCACTGCGCGAGCTGGCCGAGCGAGACGAACGAGTTGTCGTCGTCTTCGCGCTCGATGACGAGGTCCTCGGCGATGCGCACGCCATGGCCGAGCCGCAACGCACGGCCGTCGATGAGCGCCGAGCGGATGCTGGGCGGCCCGTCGGCCTCGCCGGCGTGCACCGTGACGGGGAAGAACTCGGAGGCGAGGTAGTCGAAGGCCTCCCGGTGGCGCGACGGCGGGAATCCCGCCTCCGGGCCGGCGATGTCGAAGCCGACGACGCCGCGCTCGCGGTGGCGCACGGCCAGGCGGGCGATGTCGTGCGAGGAGTCCGTGTGCCGCATCGCGGTGACGAGCTGGCCGACCGCGATGTCGCCGCCGGTCTGGCGCACGTCGGCGACGCCCTGCTCGAGGCCGGCCTGCACCGCCTCGACAGCGGCGTCCAGCGACAGCCCGCGTGCGAGGTGCTGCTCGGGGGCCCAGCGCGCCTCGCCGTAGACGACGCCGTCGGCAGCGAGATCGAGCACCCAGTCGCGGGCGACGCGGGCGAGGCCCGCCTCGGTCTGCATCACCGCGATCGTCACGTCGAATGTCGTGAGGTACTCCACCAGCGAGCCCGAATCGGCGTGGGCGGCGAACCAGCGCCCGAGCGCCGACGCGTCGGACGCGGGAAGGTCGAGGCCGATCTCGTCGGCGAGCTCGATGATCGTCTGGGGGCGCAGCGCCCCGTCGAGGTGGTCGTGGAGCGAGATCTTCGGCAGGGCCGCGATGCTCACGCCGTCGAGCAGATAGTCGTCGTCGGCCATGGCCTCAGGGTACCGCCGTGATCCGGTCGACCACGAGCGGACGGGATTCCACGGGGCTGCCGACCGGCGCGATCGACCACGCGCCCTCGAGCGCCTCGAGGGCGCGCTCGAAGCGCTCCGCTTCGTCGGTGGCGAGGGTGAAGAGCGGCTGGCCCGCGACGACGACGTCGCCCGGCTTGGCGTGCAGATCGATGCCCGCGGCGTGCAGAACCGGATCGCTCGGTCGAGCTCGTCCGGCGCCGAGCCGCCACGCGCTGACGCCGAAGGCGAGGGCGTCCTGCCGCTCGAGCACGCCCGAGACCGGCGCGGCGACGGTGTGCGTCTCGCGCGGGACGGGCAGCGCGGCATCCGGGTCGCCGCCCTGCGCTGCGATGAAGGCCCGCCAGCGATCCATGGCGCGGCCGTCGCGAAGCGCGGCCTCGACGTCCTCATCGGGATGGCCCGCGAGCGCGAGCATCTCGCGGGCGAAGGTGACGGTGAGTTCCACGACGTCGGCGGGCCCGCCGCCGGCGAGCACGTCGAGCGACTCGCGCACCTCGTTGGCGTTGCCGATGGCGAGCCCGAGCGGCACATCCATGTCGGTGAGGAAGGCGGTCGTCCGCACCCCCGCGTCCTCGCCGAGGCGCACCATGACCTCGGCGAGTTCGTGCGCCTTCGCCGGCTCGACCATGAACGCGCCGGAGCCGAACTTCACGTCGAGCACGAGCGCACCGGTGCCCTCGGCGATCTTCTTGCTCATGATCGAGGAGGCGATGAGCGGAATGGCCTCCACGGTGCCCGTCACATCGCGCAGCGCGTAGAGCTTGCGATCCGCCGGCGCGAGTCCGGCTCCGGCGGCGCAGATGACCCCGCCGACGGGGCCGGCGAGCTGGGCCATGATCTCGTCGTTCGTCAGGGACGCCCGCCAGCCCGGGATGCTCTCGAGCTTGTCGAGCGTCCCGCCGGTGTGCCCGAGGCCCCGCCCGGAGAGCTGCGGCACCGCGACGCCGAAGGAGGCGACGAGCGGCATGAGCGGCAGCGTGATCTTGTCGCCGACACCGCCGGTGGAGTGCTTGTCGGCTGTCGGCTTGCCCAGCTGCGAGAAGTCCATCCGTTCGCCGCTCGCGATCATCGCGAGCGTGAGGTCGTGGATCTCGCGCCGCCCCATGCCGCGCAGCAGGATGGCCATGGCCATCGCCGCCATCTGCTCGCCGATGACATAGCCGCGGGTGTAGGCGTCGACGAGCCAGTCGATCTGGGCGGTGCTCAGCTCGCCGCCGTCGCGTTTGACGCGAATGAGGTCGACGGCGTCGAAGGCTTCAACCATGGCGGTGGAACTCCGCGAGCTGGCGCGGCCCGAAGGCATCCGGCAGCACCTCGTCGATCGTCTTGATGCCGCTCACCGTCGCCAGCAGCATGCCGGCGGCGGAGTGCTCGTAGAGCAGTTGCCGGCAGCGCCCGCACGGCATGAGCGCGTCGCCGTTGCCGTCGACGCAGGCGAACGCGACGAGCTTGCCGCCGCCGCCCATGATGAGCGCCGAGACGAGCGAGCACTCGGCGCAGAGCGTCACGCCGTAGGAGGCGTTCTCGATGTTCGCCCCCGCGATGACGCGGCCGTCGTCGACGAGCGCGGCCGCGCCCACGGGGAAACCCGAGTAGGGAGCATACGCATTGGCGAGGGCCTTGCGCGCGGTATCCCGCAGCGCGTCCCAGTCGATCTGAGCCATCCGCTCCCCTGTGCTGTCTATTTGATGTAGGGCTTGCCGTCTGCAGCGGGCGCCTGCGAGCGGCCGACGAGACCGGCGACGGCGAAGACCGTCACGAGGTACGGCAGCATCAGCAGGAACTCGCTGGGCACCGGCGAACCGAGGATGCCGAGGCTGTTCTGCAGGTTCGTCGCGAAGCCGAAGAGCAGGGCGGCCATCGCCGCGCGCACCGGGTCCCACCTGCCGAAGATCACCGCGGCGAGCGCGATGAAGCCCTGGCCACCGGTCATGTTCTGGCTGAAGCTGCCCACTGAGCCGATCGTGAAGTACGCCCCTCCGAAGCCGACGATGGCTCCGGCGATGACGAGGTTCAGGTAGCGGGTCCGGTTGACGTTGATGCCGACGGTGTCCGCCGCCTCCGGGTGCTCGCCGACGGACCGCGCACGCAGCCCCCACTTCGTTCGGAAGAGCGCGTACCAGACGGCGGGGACCGCGACGTAGGCGACGTAGACGATGATGCTCTGGTCGAAGAGCGCCGGACCGATGACGGGGATCTGCGACAGCAACGGGATCGGCAGCGCCGGCAGCGTCGCGCTCCGGTTGAGGTGCTCGGGGTCGACGGTGAGGATCGTGCTGTATCCGAAGTTCGTGAGCCCGAGCACGAGCACGTTGACGACGACGCCAACGACGACCTGTTCCACGATGTAGGTGATCGCGAACACCCCGAGGATCAGGGCGATGAGCACCCCGGCGACGGCGGCGGCGAAGAGACCCGCGGTGAAGCTGCCCGTGACGCTCGACACGAGCGCTGCGGTGAACGCCCCGCCGAGCAGCTGCCCCTCGATGGCGACGTTGACCACGCCCGTTCGCTCGCCGATGACGCCGCCGAGCGAACCGAAGACGAGCGGGATGGAGAGGCTCACCGACCCGAGCAGCAGCCCGGTCAACGGCAGCGGTCGCAGGCCCGCGGCCGCCCAGGCGAGGAACCCTACGAGGAACAGCGCGGCGAAGATGCCGATGTACCACAGCGGGGTGAGCCGCTTGAACCACACGAGTGCGAAGGACCCGGCGGCGAGCAGCACGCAGGCGAAGGCCAGGCCGATGCACACCGGCGTAGCGGTGAAGATCAGGTCCGGGATGCTGAAGAAGTCACCGCTCTGGCTGAACTGGAAATCCGCCTGACCGTCGCGGGGTAAGCCCAGGAAGAGCACGACGGCACCGAGCGCGAAGACGCCCAGCGCCACGGGCGTCTTCCAGCTGCGGGTGTCCAGCTTCTCCAACGCGACGGCACCGGGGATGCCCGCCACGGTCGTCATTCGGCCTCCACCGCCTTCGGCGCCTTCGCGCGGCGACGGGGAGCGGTGCCGGGCCGCGGCAGCCCGAAGAGGACGCGGACGAGTGGCGGAGCCGCAATGAAGAGCACGACGATCGACTGCACGACGAGGACGATGTCGATCGGGATGTCGTTGGCGGCCTGCATGACATAGCCGCCGGAGTTCAGCGCCCCGAACAGCAGCCCGGCGAGGAACACTCCGAGGGGCCGCGAGCGCCCGAGCAGTGCCACGGTGATGGCGTTGAAGCCGATCCCGGCGTCGAAACCGGAACCGAACCCGCCTACCGTGAAGGCGAGCACCTGGTTGACTCCGACGAGGCCGACCAGGGCGCCGCTGAGGACCATGCCCCAGATGTACATGCTGTCGACGCCGATGCCTGCGGTGCGCGCCGCGGCGGGGTTCTCGCCCACCGCGCGGAACTTGAAGCCCAGGCTGGAGCGCGACATCAGCCACCAGAAGAAGACCGTCGCGGCGATGGCGATGACGAACATCCAGGTCACGGAGAACTGCGCACCGAACAGGTCCGGCACGCGGGCGCTGTCCGGCGGCGACGGGGATTTGGGATTGATCGTGCCCGCAGCCTGGAGCGCGCCCGGAGTGCGCAGCAGGAGCGAGATGAAGTAGAAGACGATGTAGTTGAGCATGATCGTCACGATCACCTCGCTGGCCCCGGTACGCGCCTTGAGGAGGCCGACGACCCCTCCTGCCACCGCGCCGCCCACAATCCCGGCCACGATGGAGAGGATGAGTCCCCAGGGGAACGGCAGCGGGAAGGACCACGCCACCCAGCCGGCGACCGCGCCGCCGACCAGGGTCTGCCCCTGGCCGCCGATGTTGAACAGGCCGATGCGGAAGCCCAGCGCCAGGCCGAGGCCGCCCAGGATGAGCGGAGTCGCGAGGTCGAGCGTGTTCATCAACGGCGCGATTCCGGAGAGGAAGTCCGGGCGACCGAAGTCGTAGATCGCACCTTGGAAGAGTGAGGAGTACGCGCCGCCGACGGAGTCCCCGAGAGCCGCGAAAGTGGCGCCCGGCCGGTCGAAGAAGTAGCCCGAGGCGGCCTGGACGCCGGGGTCGGTCACCGCGATGAGGATGGCGCCGACGACGAGTCCGACGACGACGGCGAGGATGGAGATGACGACGCTGCCGCCGAGGATGTCGCGGATGATCTGCCGCCCGCGCGAGGGGTCTTTCGGCATCTCGACCTGAGCGGGGCCAGGAGCGGCGGCTGTCGCGGTCATGCCGCCTTCACCCCTCCGGGCATTTCGCCGGCCATCATGAGGCCGAGCGTCTCCCTCGGGGTGTCCGCGGGAACGATTCCGACGATGGCGCCCCGGAACATCACGGCGACGCGGTCGGCGAGCTGGGTGACCTCGTCGAGTTCGGTGGAGACGACGACCACCGGGATGCCCGCGTCGCGCGCGGCGATGATGCGCTTGTGCACGAACTCGATGGAGCCGACATCGAGGCCCCGCGTGGGCTGCGCGGCGACGAGGAGCTTGAGGTCGCGGCTCAGTTCGCGGGCGAGCACGACCTTCTGCTGGTTGCCGCCGGAGAGTTGGCCGGCGAATTCGCTGGAGCCGAGGGCGCGGATGTCGAACTCCTGCACCTTCTGCTGGGCGAAGTCCCCCAGCACCTTCAGCTGCAGGCTGCCCGCCTTCACGAACGGCCCGCCGGAGGAACGGTCGAGCATGAGGTTCTCGGCGATCGTGAACCCGCCGACGAGACCGTCGCTGCTGCGGTCCTCGGGCACGTAGCCGACGCCGGCGTCGAGCACCTGGCGCACGCTGCGGCCGACGAGCTCGTCGCCGTCGAGGGTGATGGAGCCGGTCACCTTGGGCTGCAGGCCGACGAGTGCCTGGGTGAGCTCGGTCTGGCCGTTGCCCTGCACTCCGGCGATCGCCAGCACCTCGCCGCCGTGCACGGTGAAGCTGACGTCGCGCACGACGATCTGATCGTGGGGATCGGCGACCCTGAGGCCACTGACGACGAGCGCTGCGTCGGTGGGATGCGACGGTCCCTTCTCGACCTCCAGCGCAACAGCGCGGCCGACCATCATCGAGGCGAGTTCGGCGTTGCTCGCGGTGGGCAAGGCCTCGCCGACGACCTTGCCGAGCCGGATGACGGTGATGCGGTCGGCGACGTCGCGGACCTCCTGGAGCTTGTGGGTGATGAAGACGATTGCGGCTCCCTGGTCGCGCAGCTGCCGCATTATCCGCATGAGATCCTCGGTCTCCTGCGGGGTGAGCACGGCGGTGGGCTCGTCGAAGATGAGGACCTTGGCGTCGCGGGAGAGCGCCTTGATGATCTCGACGCGTTGCTGCACGCCGACGGGCAGGCTCTCGATGAGGGCGTCGGGGTCGAGGTCGAAGCCGAACCGCTGGGAGATCTCACGCACCTGCTGGCGCGCGGCGCCGAGGTCGAGGCGGCCGCCGGGCTTGGTCTGCTCGTGGCCGAGGATGACGTTCTCGGCCACGGTGAAGACCGGGATGAGCATGAAGTGCTGGTGCACCATGCCGATGCCGGCACGCATCGCGTCGCCGGGGCTCTTGAAGTGCTGCACCTCGCCGTCGAGGAGAACCTCGCCGTCGTCGGCCGGGTACAGGCCGTAGAGCACGTTCATGAGGGTCGACTTGCCTGCGCCGTTCTCGCCGAGCAGGCAGTGGATCTCCCCCGGCTCGACGGTGAGCGAGATCGCGTCGTTCGCGACGAGGGGGCCGAACCGCTTGGTGATGCCGCGCAGTTCGAGCTTCATGCTCTCAAAGTACCTTCCCGATCTCTCCGCGCTGATTGAGTCCGCAGAGCCATGCGGGGTCCGGCCGGGCAGACCTCAGCCCGGCCGGACCCCGCAGTGCGGCTCAGGACTTAGGCGCCGACGGCGTCGCGACCGTGATCGAACCGGCGATGATGCCCGCCTTGATCGTGTCGAGTTCGCTCTGCAGGTTCGGGTCGACCTTCCCCGCAAAGTTGTGGAACGGGGCGATGCCGACGCCGTCGTTCTTCAGCGTTCCGACGTACGGCGTCTTGGAGAACTTGCCGGCCGCGCTGTCCTTGATGACCGCCTCGGTCGCCTGCTGGATGCCCTTCTCGACGGAGGTGAGCAGGATGTTCTGCACGGACGAGTCGGTGTAGTAGACGTCCGCATCGACGCCGATGAGGGCGACCGCCTTGCCGGAACTCTTGATGGCGGACGCCGCGGCCTGGTAGATCGGGCCGCCGACTGGCATGACGACGTCGACATTCTGGTTGAGGACGCCCTGGGCGGTGGTCAGAGCGGCGGTGTTGTTGTCGAAGCCGCCGGTGAAGGAACCCTTCTGGGTCTTCTCGTTCCAGCCGACGACCTGGACGTTCTTACCCTTCTGCTGGTTGTAGTACTGGACGCCGTCGTAGAAGCCGTCCATGTAGATGGTGACCGTCGGGATCTGCATGCCGCCGTAGGTTCCGACGACGCCCGTCTTCGAGTAGCTCGCGGCGGCGTATCCGCCGAGGAACGCGGCCTCCGCGGTGTCGAAGACGATCGGCCGGACATTGGGCAGGTCGATCGAGTTGTCGTCGATGATGGCGAAGTCGGTCTTCGGGTTCTTCTGGGCCGCCGCCTTCGTGGCGTCGGCGAGGAGGAAGCCGACCGTGATGATCAGGTTGCAGTTCTGGTTCAGCATGGCGTTGATGTTGTTGGCGTAGTCCGCGTCGGTCTTCGACTGGGCGCTCTTCTGGCTGACGCCGAGGTCTTTGGCGGCCTGGACGAGACCGTTGTAGCCGAGCTCGTTGAACGAGTGGTCGTTGAAGCCGCCCGAGTCCGAGATCATGCACGGCAGGAAGTTGCTCGCGGTGGTCTGAGTTGCGCTGCTCGTCGAGCTCGTCGACGGTGCTTGGGAGCATCCAGCGAGCAGTGCGGTGCTCGCTATCGCGGCGAGGACCGGCAGCGCGGCCCTTCGTGCTGTGATTCTCACGGTTTCCTCCTGGTGTGCTTGGGCCGCGCAGGGGGTGCGCAGTTCTAGTCACGCTATCGAAGGTGAAGGCTGAGTAACAGTCCGCGCTGCCGGAAGTTCACCGTGCCGTTATATCCGGAACTCAGATGACGTCGGAACCGCTGATCTTGAGCGCATCGACGACCGCCTTGACGCGCTGGGCGTGCTCCGTCGTCGTGACGAGCAGGGCGTCAGGCGTGTCGACGACGACGATGTCCTTGACGCCGATGACGCTGATGACCCGTCCCGACTGGCTGACGACGATGCCGCTCGAGGAGTCCGAGAGGACCCGGGCGTGCTCGCCGAGGATGGCGAGATCATTCTTGCGTCCGCCCGAGTTGAGCTTCGCGAGGGCGGCGAAGTCGCCGACATCGTCCCAGGGGAAGCGCCCGGGCACGGTCGCCATGCGCCCGGCGGCGGCGGCGGGCTCGGCGACGGCGTAGTCGATGGCGATCTTCTCGAGCTTCGGCCAGATGCGATCGACCGCCGGCCCGCGCAACGCGGGATCGTCCCACGCCGCCGCGAGCTCGAGGAGCTGAGCGAGCAGCGCGGGTCGGCTGCGGCCGAGCTCCTCGAGCAGCACGCTCGCCTTCGCGATGAACATGCTCGCGTTCCAGAGGTAGTCGCCGGATGCCAGGTAGGCCGCCGCGGTGTCGCGGTCGGGCTTCTCGACGAAGGCCTCGACGGCGCGCGCGGTCGGGGCGCCTTCGACGCCGAGCAGTTCGCCCACGCGGAGGTACCCGAACCCGATCGCGGGCTCGGTGGGCTCGATCCCGATGGTGACGATGCGCCCGCTCGCCGCGGCGGCGACCGCCTCGGTCACCGCCGCGCGGAAGCTCGCGAGGTCCCCGATGATGTGGTCGGCCGCGAAGGAGCCGATGATGACCCCCGGCTCGCGTCGCTCGAGGATGGCGGCGGCGAGGCAGATCGCGACGGTCGAGTCGCGCGGGTCGGCCTCGAGCACGACGTTGCGGTCGCGCAGCGCGGGAAGCTGCGCCTCGACGGCGGCGCGGTGCGCCCGCCCCGTGACGACCATGATGCGGTCCTCGCCGACGAGCGGCGCGAGCCGGTCGAAGGTGTCGCGCAGCAGGCTCTGACCAGACCCGGTGAGGTCCTGGAGGAACTTCGGCGCGTCGGCACGCGACAGCGGCCACAGCCGCGAACCGACGCCGCCCGCTGGGATCACCGCATAGAAACCCGGCTCGCTCATGTGGTTCAGGCTACCCACCCGACATTAACGAGACACGCGACGCCAGTTAACCTCAGTTTCACCGTCGTTCCACATGGCCTTCTTACGTTCGGGGCGTGAGAGTAGCCATCGTGAGCGAGAGTTTCCTCCCGACCGTGAACGGCGTGACGAACAGTGTCTGCCGCGTCCTCGACCGCCTGGCGGCCGAGGGCCACGACGCGATCGTGATCTGCCCGGCCGCCGGTGCCCCGGCACGCTACGCGGGATTCCCCGTCCATCAGGTCCCCGCCGTCACCTACCGGCAGTTCCCGGTCGGCCTGCCGAGTCCGCAGGTGACCAGACTGCTCTCCGACTTCAAGCCCGACGTGCTGCACGCGGCGGCGCCCTTCCTGCTCGGCGCGCAGGCGATCGCGGCGGCGAACCGCCTCGGCATCCCGTCGGTCGCGGTCTACCAGACCGATGTCGCCGGCTATGCCAGACGGAACAGGCTCCGCCTCGCCGCCCCCGTCGCGTGGCGCCTGCTCAAGTGGGTTCACGACGGCGCGACGATGACGCTCGCCCCCTCGTCGACGAGCCAGGCCGACCTCGAGGGCGCTGGCGTCGAGCGCGTCTTCCGCTGGGGCCGCGGCGTCGACCTGGAGCGCTACCACCCCAACAACCGCGTCGCCGAGAAGACCCGCTACCTGCGCGAACTGCTCTCGCCGGACGGCGAGGTCGTCGTCGGGTACGTCGGCCGCATCGCCCCCGAGAAGCAGGTCGAGCGCCTGCGCGCGCTGCGCTACGTGCCCGGCATCCGCGTCGCCGTCGTCGGCGACGGCCCGGCGCTGCCCGCGGTGCGGAAGGAGCTCGGCACGCTGCCCGTCGCATTCCTCGGGCGCCTGGCGGGCGAGGACCTCGCCGCGGCCTACGCCGCGCTCGACATCTTCGTCCACACCGGCACCGAGGAGACCTTCGGCCAGACGATCCAGGAAGCCCACGCGAGCGGCCTGCCCGTCGTCGCCCCGCGTGCGGGCGGCCCGATCGACCTCGTCGAGCACGGCGTCGACGGATTCCTCTTCGCGACCGACCACGAGCTGCGTCAGCAGGTGGGCTCGCTCATCGGCGACGCGGGCCTGCGCCTGAGGATGGGCGAGGCCGGCCGCCGCGCGGTGCTGGGCCGCTCCTGGCAGGTCGTGTGCGACGAGCTTTTCGAGCACTATCGCGAGGCCGGCGTCCTCGCCCGGCAGCGCATCGCGGTCGCCTGACGCCGACGCGCAGTCGCCCCGGCTTATCTCGACGTCAAGATAAATTAGGGTGGTTCTAGCGCCGCCGAATACGCGCGCAGTCATAGACTGGCCCAGGCGCGCAGGCGTCTTAGACAGCCGAGGAGGGTTGTTCGGTGGCAACTGAGACGGTGTCGATCCCGACGCCGAAGAAATCCCGACCGGGCGGCACGCTGTACCGCGGTCGCGAGGGCATGTGGTCCTGGGTCCTGCACCGCATCACCGGTGTCGCGATCTTCTTCTTCCTGCTGGTGCACATCCTCGACTCGGTCGTGCTCAACCTCGGCCCCGACGCGTACAACGCGGTGATCGGCACCTACAAGAACTGGTTCCTCGGCCTC
>JAJYBG010000189.1 GCA_021779075.1 Actinomycetes bacterium
CGACCTGCTCGAGCGCGACACGAGCGGCGCACTCGTCAAGCTCATGAACGAGACCCCGGACGGCGACTTCCAGACGTTCAAGGCCGAGAACGGCGCCTACGTGCGCGAGAACTTCTTCGGCCGCGACCCGCGTGCCCTGGAGCTCGTCAAGGACTACACCGACGCGCAGGTCTGGGGGCTGCAGCGCGGCGGTCACGACTACCGCAAGATCTACGCCGCCTACCAGGCCGCCGCCGAGCACGAGGGTCAGCCGACCGTCATCCTCGCCCACACCATCAAGGGCTACGGCCTCGGCCCGCACTTTGAGGGCCGCAACGCGACCCATCAAATGAAGAAGCTCACGCTCGACGACCTCAAGCTCTTCCGCGACACGCTGCAGATCCCGCTGACCGACGAGCAGCTCAACGAGGGCGACCACTGGCTGCCGCCGTACTACCACCCGGGCGAGAACGACCCGGCGATCCAGTACCTCCAGGAGCGCCGCCGCGCCCTGGGCGGCTACGTGCCCGAGCGTCGCTCGAAGTACACGCAGATCGCCGTTCCCGAGCCGAAGTACTACGAGATCGCCTCGAAGGGCTCCGGCACCCAGGAAGTCGCCACGACAATGGCGTTCGTCCGCCTGCTCAAGGACCTGCTCCGCGACCCCGGCTGGGGCTCGCGCATCGTGCCGATCATCCCGGACGAGGCGCGCACCTTCGGCATGGACTCCTACTTCCCGAGTCTCAAGATCTACAACCCGGCCGGCCAGCACTACACGGCGGTCGACCGCGAGTTGCTGCTCTCGTACAAGGAGAGCCCGCAAGGCCAGATCATCCACGTCGGCATCAACGAGGCCGGCGCCGCGGCGGCGTTCACTGCGGTCGGCACGTCGTACGCGACGCAGGGCGAACCGCTCATCCCGGTCTACGTCTTCTACTCGATGTTCGGCTTCCAGCGCACCGGTGACGCCTTCTGGGCCGCGGGCGACCAGATGGCGCGCGGATTCGTCATCGGCGCAACCGCCGGCCGCACGACGCTCACCGGCGAGGGCACCCAGCACATGGACGGCCACTCGCCCATGATCGCCGCGACCAACCCGGCGGTCGTGAGCTACGACCCGGCGTACGGCTACGAGATCGGCCACATCGTCAAAGCGGGCCTCGAGCGCATGTACGGCGGCCAGCACACCGACCCCAATGTCATGTACTACCTCACCGTCTACAACGAGCCGATCGTCCAGCCGGCCGAGCCGGCCGGACTCGACATCGAAGGCCTCCTCAAGGGCATCTACCGGCTCCGCGCGGGCGCCGGAAGCGGCACCACGAGCCAGATCCTCGCCTCCGGCGTCGCAGTGCCGTGGGCGCTCGAGGCGCAGGAGATCCTCGAGAAGGACTGGGGCGTGTCGGCGGATGTCTGGTCGGTGACGTCGTGGAACGAGCTGCGCCGCGACGGCCTCAAGGCCGAGGAGTACAACTTCCTCCACCCCGGCGAGCCCGAACTCGTGCCGTACGTCACCGCCAAGCTCACCGGGGCCGAGGGCCCCGTCGTCGCCGTGACCGACTTCACCCACGCGGTGCCGGACCAGATCCGGCAGTTCGTGCCGAACGACTTCGCAACCCTCGGCGCGGACGACTTCGGCTTCTCGGACACCCGCGCCGCCGCTCGCCGGTTCTTCTACATCGACAGCCACTCCATCGTGGTGCGCACTCTCGAGATGCTCGCCCGCCAGGGCAAGGTCGACCGTGCGGCCGTCGCCCAGGCCATCGCGAAGTACGAGCTGTCCAACGTGAACGCGGGCACCTCGGGCAACGCCGGCGGCGACAGCTGATCCGTCTGGTCTGATGGCTCAGTCGAAAGAAGCGACCCTCACCTGGCTGCGGAAGATCTCCGGCGAACTCTCCACCGCGATCCTGAAACGCCTCGAGGAGACGGTGCCCTGGTACGGCGAGATGCCGCCGGGACGCCGCAGCGCGGTCGGGCTCGTCGCCCAGAGCGGTATCTCATCGTTCATCAAGTGGTACGAGGACCCGACCGCGACGCCCTGGGTGGCCTCCGATATCTTCGGCGCCGCCCCGCGCGAGCTGCTGCGCTCCATCAGCCTGCAGCAGACGCTGCAGCTCGTCCGCGTCGTCGTGTCCGTTGTCGAGGAGCGGGTGAAGGGCCGCGACGAGCATCTGCGTGACGCAGTGCTGCGCTATTCACGCGATGTCGCCTTCGCGGCGGCCGACGTCTACGCCCGGGCCGCCGAGGCGCGCGGATTGTGGGATGCCCGCCTCGAGGCGCTCGTCGTCGATTCGATCCTCACCGGTGAGCACGACGACGAGCTGCCGTCGCGCATCGCAGCGCTCGGCTGGCACGGCCATGGTGAGACGGCAGTGCTCGTCGGCTCGACTCCGCGCATGCTCGACGTCGACCATGTGCGGCGCGTGGCGCGGCACCTCGCCTTCGATGTCCTCATCGGCGTGCAGGGACATCGCCTCGTCGTCGTCATCGGGCGTGCCGGCGCTCCGGCATCCGCCGATGGCAACGACGAGCCGGCCCCGGCCAGACCGGTCGCGGCCTTCATGGAGCTCGCCGAGCAACTCGACCCGGACTTCGGCCCCGGCCATCTGGTGCTTGGCCACGCGGTCCCGAGCATCGTCGAGGCGTCCACGAGCGCCCGCGCGGCGCTGGCGGGTTTCGCGGTGGCGCGCGCCTGGCGCCAGTGC
>JAJYBG010000190.1 GCA_021779075.1 Actinomycetes bacterium
GCGCCCGGCCGACCGCCGAACCCAGCGCGATCTCGTGCTCGTCGAGGCGGTGCCAGCCCTCCAGATCCGTGTAGCGGATTCCCCGCGACTCGAGCAGTTCGACGATCGCCGACTCTTCGGGCCGGGTCGGCGCCCACCAGTCGCCCAGGTCGTTGATGAGGTGCGAGATGGTCTCCATCGCGTCGGACTTGGTGTGGCCGATGAGGCCGACCGGGCCGCGCTTGATCCAGCCCGTGGTGTAGAGGCCGGGCACGCGATCGTTGCCGGAATCCGCCAGGACCTGGCCTTCGCGGTTCGGGATGACGCCGTGGCGCTCGTCGAACGGCACGCCCGGCAGCGGCGAGCCGAAGTAGCCCACCGCGCGGTAGACGGCCTGCACCGGGATCTCGCGCACCTCCCCGGTGCCGACGACGCCGCCTTGCCCGTCGGGGGCGGTGCGCTCGTACCGGATGGCGCCGACGCTGCCGCTGCCGTCGTCGACGATTTCGAGCGGCTTTGCGTAGAAGTGCAGGTGGAGGCGGCGACTCGCCGTGCCAGGCGGGCGCTGCCGCCATGCCTGCAGCACGCGGTCGACGACGAGCACCTGCTTGTTGCCGGCGATCGCCTCGCGGTCGTGCTCGTCGTAGTCGAAGTCCTCGTCGTAGACGACCATGTCGACGTCCGGCACCTCGCCGAGTTCGCGCAGTTCGAGCGGCGTGAACTTCACCGCGGTCGGGCCGCGGCGGCCGAAGACATGGACGTCCGTCACCGGCGACGACTTCAGAAGGCGGTAGACGTTGTCCGGGATCTCGGTGGGCAGCAGGTCGTCGGCGTGCTTCGCGAGAACGCGTGCGACATCCAGCGCCACGTTGCCGTTGCCGATGACGGCGACCTCACGGGCGTCGAGGGGCCACCCCCGCGGCACGTCGGGGTGGCCGTCGTACCAGCTCACGAAGTCGGCGGCGCCGTAGGAGCCCGCAAGGTCGATGCCGGGGACGTCGAGATCGGCGTCCCGCACCGCGCCGGTTGCGAAGACGACCGCGTTGTAGTGCTGCTTGAGGTCGTCCAGGGTCAGGTCGACGCCGAAGCGCACGTTGCCGAACACGCGGATGCCGCCGGAGTCGAGCACCTCGCGCAGCGCCGTGATGATGCCTTTGATGCGCGGGTGGTCGGGGGCGACGCCGTAGCGCACCAGCCCGTACGGCGCGGGCAGGTGGTCGAAGAGGTCGATCGAGACGTCGAAGCTGCGCTCCGCGCGCAGCAGGATGTCGGCGGTGTAGATGCCGGCCGGGCCGGCCCCGACGATCGCCAGGCGGAGCTTGGTCACGTGCTTCTCCTCGTCAACGTTGCCGTTCGGTACGAATGTGCCCGACCGGACGGACGCGCTCGTATCCAACGGCAACGTTCGCTAGCTGTTCCGCTCGACAACGGTCTCGGCGAACCTGGTCAAAGCCTTCTTCACGGAGCCCTTCGGCAGCACGGCGATTGCGGCGATCGCCCGCGCTGCCCAGGCGCGCGCCTCGTCGTGCGTCTCGAGCGTGACCGCGTGCGCGCGCAGCCGCGCCACCCCGGCCGAGACGTCGACGGCGTCGGGCTGTCCGATGACGGATTCCTCGAGCTCGGCCAGCAGCGCGGCCGCGGCCTCGTCGCCGGAATCCGCCAGCCCCCGCAGTTTGAGCAGCGGCAGCGTCACCACCCCGGCCCGCAGATCGGTGCCGGCGTTCTTGCCGGTGGCCGGATCGTCGGAGAGGTCGATGACATCGTCCCGGAGCTGGAATGCGATGCCCACGTTCTCGCCGTACTCGAGCAGCGCCGACTCGAACTCGGCGGGCGCCCCCGAGAACACGATGCCGAACTGCGCCGCCGTTGCGATGAGCGAGCCCGTCTTGTCGGCGAGCACGCGCAGGTAGTGCTCGATCGGGTCGTCGCCCGGACGCGGACCGACCGTCTCGTGCAGCTGGCCGAGGCAGAGGCGCTCGAAGGTGTCGGCCTGCAGCTTGATGGCCCGCTCGCCGAGCCGCGCGATGAGCTGGCTGGCGCGGGCGAAGAGCAGGTCGCCGGTGAGCACCGCGACCGCGTTGCCGTAGACGAGCTGCGCGCTCGGAACGCCGCGGCGCTGAGTCGCGTCATCCATGACGTCGTCGTGGTAGAGCGAGGCGAGATGGGTGATCTCGATCGCCTCCGCGGCGAGGATGACGCGGTCGTTGACCCCGTCGCCGAGCTGCCCCGCGAGCAGGGTCAGCATCGGCCGCACCCGCTTGCCGCCGGCTTGGAACAGGTAGCTGGCCGTCACATCCGCGATCTCGTCGGCGAACCTCATCTCGTGGATGAGACCCGATTCGACACGCTCGAGGCCGTCGTCGATGATGCGCGCGAGCGCGCGGTCGGCCGGCCCGGCGAAGAGGCGCTCGGTGAAACCGACGCTCGAGAGGAACGTCGAAGAGCGGCGGGCCGCGACGGGCGCGGTCACTCTGCCATCCCGCCCGGCTTCACGCCGCGGTGCAGCGCGACGATGCCGCCGGTGAGGTTGCGGTACGCGACCTGCTCGTAGCCGGCCGCGCGCAGCCACGCGGCGAGGGTGCGCTGCTCCGGCCAGTCGCGGATGGAGTCCATGAGGTACTCGTAGGCGGCGGGGTTCGACGAGGCCGCGCGCGCGAGCAGCGGCATCCCGTACCTGAGATAGG
>JAJYBG010000039.1 GCA_021779075.1 Actinomycetes bacterium
TGCGCCGTCGTCACCTGCGACACCCGGGACAGCAGCCGCCGCGACAGAGAGCCGATGACGGGAATCGAACCCGCGCCACCTGCTTGGGAAGCAGGAGTTCTGCCATTGAACTACATCGGCGTGCGCCCTGATCGAGACTGTGCGCGAGCGATCGAGGGCTGAAGGCCAGCTTAGCCAACCGGTAGTCTGGGCACATGCTGCTGAGCGACCGCGACATCAGGGCCGAGGTCGACAGCGGCCGCGTTCAGCTCGAGCCGTACGATGCGGCGATGATCCAGCCGTCGAGCATCGATGTGCGCATCGACCGGTTCTTCCGCCTCTTCGACAACCACAAATACCCTTTCATCGACCCCGCTGAGGACCAGCCCGACCTGACGCACCTCGTCGAGATCAAGGGCGATGACCCGTTCATCCTGCACCCCGGCGAGTTCGTGCTCGGCTCGACGTTCGAGCGCGTGACACTGCCCGACGACATCGCCGCGCGCCTCGAGGGCAAGAGCTCGCTCGGCCGGCTCGGCCTGCTCACGCACTCCACCGCCGGCTTCATCGACCCGGGCTTCGTCGGGCACGTCACACTCGAGCTCAGCAACGTCGCAACGCTGCCCATCAAGCTCTGGCCGGGCATGAAGATCGGGCAGCTGTGCTTCTTCCGCCTCTCGTCGCCCGCCGAGAAGCCCTACGGCACCGGCGGGTACGGATCGCGCTACCAGGGCCAGCGTGGGCCGACGGCGTCGCGGTCGTTCCTCAATTTCCACCGCACCGACGTGCGCGGCGCCGAAAGCGGCCGCCCGGCCGACTGACGCACACGGGCGGGGAGCGCGTCCGGCCCGGCGAATCCGAGACGATCGCGAGCGCCTTCCGTGCGGTCACCGCATCCCTTCCCCGTGCCCACACCGCGGAACCGGACTCTAGTGCGAGGACAGCTTCGCCGCGCTCGAGCGCACCGGGATCATGAGCAGCAGCCCTGCGGCGATCACGATGAGGATGCCGAGGATGCCGAAGATCTGCACGTTCCCCGACAGCGTCACGAACAGCGCGAACAGCAGCGGTGCGATGAACGTCGCCGCGCGGCCCGTCGTCTGGTACATCCCGAAGATCTCGCCCTCGCGCCCCTCGGGGATGAGACGGGTGAGGAACGAGCGCGACGCGGACTGCGCCGGGCCGACGAAGAGGCACAGCGGCAAACCGAACGCCCAGAACACCCAGGCGCCCGCCCCCGCCAGGGCGAAGACGAGAACGCCGAACACCAGCAGACCGATGAGCGAGATGAGGATGACGCGACGCGGGCCGAGCCGGTCATCGAGCGCGCCGGTCGAGACCGTCGCGACGCCGGCGACCACATTGGCGGCGATGGCGAAGACGATGACCAGCGTGTCGGAGAAACCGAAGGTGCCGGCCGCGATGACCCCGCCGAAGGTGAAGACGCCGGTGAGCCCATCTCGGAAGATCGCGCTCGCGATGAGGAACCAGAAGGTCGAACGGCTCTCCTTCCAGATCTTCACCAGGTTGCGTACGAAGAGCACGAGCGGGATCCAGGTGAGGATGCGCTCGGCGCGGGTCGCGGGCGCGGGGGCCGGCTTGCCGTCCTTGACGGCGAAGAACACCGGGATGGCGGAGGCGACGAACCAGATCGTCGCGGCGAGCATCGACCACTGCACGTAGTGGATCCCGCCGAAGCTCGCCTTCGGGAAGATGAACGCCGCGAGCAGGATGATGAGCAGGACGATGCCGCCGAAATAGCCCATCGACCAGCCGAAGCCGCTCACGCGGCCGATCGTCTTGGGCGTCGAGACCTGCACGAGCAGGCCGTTGTAGTTCACCGACGCGAGCTCGAAGAACACCATGCCGAGCGCGACGGCGGCGAGGCCGAGCGGCAGATACGCGGGGTTCGGTGCGACGAACACCATCGCGAGCAGCGACAGTGCGACGAGCGCCGTGAACACGCCGAGCCACAGCGTGCGGTGACCCGAGACGTCGGAGCGCTCGCCGGTGACCGGCGCGAAGAGGAAGACTGCGAGCCCGCCGAGGCCCAGCCAGACTCCGAGCTGCGCCGAGATGGTCGCCGGGTCGCCGAACGAGGAGGACGTGAGGTACACGGTGAAGACGAAGGTCGTCGCCACGGCGTTGAACGCGGCGCCGCCCCAGTCCCAGAACGCCCACGCGACGACCTTGCCGCCGGGAATGCGACCGTCGGGGAAGTCCTCCGGCGCCGGTGCCTCGATAGCGGTGCTCACGGGCGACACCCTAGCGGTCGCGCGTAACGGCTCGCAGGCGTCGAGATCGACGCGGCGGTCCTGTTCCAGGCCGGGAAAGGGCCACGGCGTCGGTTTCGGTAGCGTGATGGCGTGGCGCGGGCAGAGTGGGCGGGCATCGCGGGGGCCTACGACCGCTCGTTCGCCCTGCTGTGCGCCGGGCCGATACCGGCGCTGCTCGACCGGCTCGGCGAGCCGATCGCTGAGGGTGTCGCTGAGGGTGTCGACGGCGCCGGTCATGTCGGCAGGCTCTCCGGCGACGTGCTCGGGGCCCGAGACCGGACGAGGCTGCTCGATGCGGGCACCGGCACGGGCCGGGTCGCGGTCGCCGCGGCGGAGCGCGGCTGGGCGGTGGACGCCTTCGACGCCGAGCCCTCGATGATCGAGTACGCGGCCGCGCACCGGCCCCGGAACATGCCGGAGGGGCAGGTCGTTCCGGCCGGCTCGGCGACCGGAATCCGGTACGCGGTCGCGGCGCTGCCCGCCATCCCCTACCCCGACGGAGCGTTCGATGCCGTCGCCGCGAACTTCTGCCTCAACCACATCGACGACCCGCGCGACGGCGTGCGCGAGCTCGCCCGCGTGACCCGCGCCGGGGGGCGGATCGCTGCGACGGTGTGGCCGTGGGGGCGGCCGAGCCCGCTGGCGCAACTCTGGCGCGGCATCCAGGAGGAGACCGGGACGAGCTCCGGCCCGAGCCGCCTGCCCGCGAACAGCGACTTCGAGCGCTCCGAGGCGGGTCTCGCCGGATTGCTCGAAAGCGGCGGCTTCGTCGACGCGGCGGCCGCCACCATCGCCTTCGACTTCGCGGTAGACCCGGGGGACCTCTGGGCGGGCGTCGAGGCGGGCATCGCCCTCATCGGCTACGCCTACGAAGCGGCATCGGCGGCCCAGCGCACCGCCATGAGCACCGCCTACGAGCGCCGCCTGCCCAACATCGTCGGCCACGATGGCCGGGCCCACTTCGCCATGACCGCGATCCTCGCCGCCGCCGTCAAGCCGACCGCAGCGTGAGGTGCGTGAAGCAGCGGTTCTGCGGCCTGGTGAGCAGCCATTTCACGCCACTCACGGGCAGGGCGGGAAGGGGGGGTCGGATCAGGCCCGTGCGGCGAGTACGCCCTCCAGTTCGCGCGCCGCAGCCTCGACCGCGTGGCCGATCTCGGTGTGCCGGCCTTCCACGCGGTACGCCGGCGCGACGACCGACACCGTTCCGATGACGTGGCCGCGCGAGCGAACCACCGCAGCGCATGCCCACACCCCCTCGTCGACCTCGCTCGCGCTCTCGGCGAATCCGCTGTCGCGGATGCCGTCGAGCTCAGTGTCGAGAGCAGTGCGGACGGCCTCCGGCAGCGGCGGCTCGAGCTTGTCGAGGTAGCGGGCGCGCTTGGTCTTGGGGAGCGAGGCGAGCAGGGATTTGGCGCCGGCTCCTCGGTGCAGCGGCATCACATGGCCGGGCTGGAACGAGATGCTGATGGCGTGGTCGGACTCGGAGAGCGCCAGGCACACGGCGGCGTCGTTGAGCCGGCGCAGGTACAGGGCCGTCTCGCCGGTCGCGACCCGCAGGCGGTCGAGCACCGGCTGCGCCTCGACCCGGTAGTCCAGTGTCAGTTCCGCCGCCTGCGCGAGCTGCAGGATCTCCGGTGAGAGCACGTAGACACCCTTCGAGCGCTCCTCGATGAGATACATCTCGCGCAACAGGGACAGGTATCGGTAGGCACTCGGCAGCGAGATGTCATGCGCCTCGATGAGCTCGTCGACGGTGAGCTCGGGTTTGCTCGGGCCGAACTGCAACAGGATCTGCAGGGCGCGGCGCGCGCTGTCCACGCCCTTGGTGCGCTGTGGCCGAGCGGGCATGTCCTTACCTTCCCCGCACTGCGCGTCGAGTCCTGTGGTCGCACCGGTGGTCCGGCGTCCGGCACGTCACCTGCGCTGTTCGCTGAGGACGGCCAGGGCGGCGTCGATGCCAGCCCCGACATCGACCTTCTGACCGAGGTCGAGAAGGGCGCGGCCCAATGCAGATAGCCCCACGATCGGGTACAGCCCGCTGGCAGTCGGGCCCATGTGAGCGATGCGGATGATATTACCGGCGCCCTGACCGCTCGACAACATGACGCCGTAGCGCTCGCGCACGTAGCTGCGCAGTTCGACGTGGTTCACCGCCTCGGGCAGGCGGACCGAGGTCACGCAGTAGGAGGCGATGTCGTCGGAATCCGCCCACAGCTCGAGCCCCATGGCGCGCACCCCGGCGCGGGCGACGAGCGCGGACCGGCGGTGCCGCTCGACCATGTTCTCGACGCCCTCCTCGAGCGCTTCGTCGAGCGACGCCTCGAGGCCGTGGATGTCGGACACCGACGGCGTGTAGGGGAACGTCCCGCCCTTCAACCACTTCTCGCGCCAGTCGGTGAGCGAGAGGTAGGACGCGGTCGGGGCGTTGGGATTCCGGTCGATGGCCTCCCACGCGGCGGGGCTCACACTGATGAGCGAGACGCCGGGAGGGCCCCCGAGGCACTTCTGCGCGCCGGCGACGCAGAGGTCGAGGCCCCACTCGTCGGTGAGGAACTCCATGCCGCCGACGCCTGAGACGGTGTCGACCAGGGTGAGCACGCCGTGCTCCCGGCAGATCGGGCCGATCCTCGACATATCGCTCACGGTGCCCGACGGAGTCTCGGATGCCACGACGGTGACCAACTCGATCTCGGGATGCTCGTCGAGGTACGCCTCGACGGCAGCGGGGTCGACGGCCTTGTTGTAGGGCACCTCGATCTCGTGGAGCACGGCGCCGAAGTCCGTGAGCCAGTACCCGGTGCCCTTGCCGAAGACGCCCTGCACGAGGTTGAGCACGTGCATGCCGGGGCGCACCAGCGATCGGGTGGCGCCCTCGAGGCCGAGGATCGCCTCGCCCTGCATGAGCACGATGTCGTTCTTCGTCGCGAAGAACTCGGCGACCTTGTTCGAGGTGCGCGCGAACTGCTCGAGGAATTCGGGGTCGTAGTGGTAGACGATCGGGTAGCCGAGGGCGGCGAGGGTGCGCGGTGATGCGGCGACCGGGCCGGCCGAGAGCGTGAAGTCGAGCTTCGACATCGAGATGCCTTTCCTGGAGGGGGGTCAGCGGGCCCCGCGTGTGTACGGGGCGCCGAGCACGGGCGACACGTAGACGCTGCGGGCGAAGATGAGCAGCACTGCCATGATGACGAGATAGGGCAGCATCGAGATGAGCTGCGGCGGGATGCTCACCCCGGCGAGCTGCATCGCCGCCCCGAGCGCCTGGGTGAAACCGTAGAGGACCGAGATGATGGCCACGATCCAGACACGGCCGCGCGAGAGCATCGTGACGACGATCGCGATGTAGCCGAGGCCCTGCGTCATGAAAGGCGTGAAGGCGCCGACGACGAGCAGCGAGAGGTACGCGCCGCCTATCCCGGAGAAGAATCCGCCGAGCAGCACCGCCTGCGAGCGCGTGTTCATCACGCTGCCGCCGGCGGCGTCGAGCGAGGACGGCTTCTGGCCGGCCGCGCGGATGCTGAGGCCCCAGTTGGTCCTCGCCAGGAAGGAGGCGACCACGATCGCGAGCACGATGCACAGCCAGAAGATGCCCGACTGGCTGAAGATCGAACCGCCGATCGCGGGGATCCTCGACAGCCCGGGGATCATCCAGCTGTCGGGCGTGATCGAGACCTGGCCGTTCGCGTAGTTCTCCTGGTAGAGCACGCTCGTGATGCCCTGGCCGGCGATCGTGATGGCGATGCCGAGCACGATCTGGTTGAGGCCGAGCCAGGTGTTGAGGACGAGCATGATGAGCGACATCGCCATGCCGCCGGCGGCTCCCCCGAGCATCCCGAGCCAGAGGCTGCCGCTTGCGATCGTGACGGCGTAGCCGACGTAGGCGCCGGCGAGCATCATGCCCTCGATGCCGAGGTTGAGGATGCCCGCCTGCTCGCCGATCGTCTCGCCGACCGAGGCGAGCAGCAGCGGCATCACGCCCGCGATGCAGGTGGCGATGAACGTCGAGATGAAGAGCGGGGTCAGCAGGTCGCTCATTACTTGGCACTCCTCGTCCGGAGGGTGTCGAACGGCCTGCGGAAGGCATCCCTCAGCTCGTCGGGCAGGTAGCTCTGGCCGAGGTCGCGCTTGGTGCCGATGTACTCGGTGAGCGTCATGAACACGAGGATGAGGGCGACGATGACCATGAGGAAGTCGGTCGACAGCCCGGAGTCGATGGAGGCCACGGTGCCGCCGGTGGCGAAGATCGCGTAGAAGGCGACGAACGGGATCGCGGCGAGCGGGCTGAGCCGGGCGAGGAATACGAACGGCATGATGGTGTCG
This sequence comes from Actinomycetes bacterium, assembly GCA_021779075.1. GTDB lineage: Bacteria > Actinomycetota > Actinomycetes > Actinomycetales > Microbacteriaceae > Gryllotalpicola. The sequence goes on from JAJYBG010000039.1 coordinate 6,576, forward strand.
CCGTAGGCGGGGTTCCAGTTGTTCCGCACGTAGCCGACGTGCCCGAGGATGTCCATCGCCGCGGCGAGGCCGATGAGCCCGCCCGAGATGAGGAACAGCACGATCGTCATCCCGCGCGAGTTGATGCCGACGTGGCGGGCCGCCTTCGGGCTCGCGCCGTAGATGTCGAGGCGCAACCCGAACGAGGTGCGGCTGAGGATGAACTGGAACGCCAGCGCGACGACGATGGCGACGATGAATCCGATGTGGATCGTCGTGCCCGGGATGTAGGGCAGCATGTCGGAGGTGTTGAAGGTGCGCGTCTGCGGGGTGCGCTGGCTCGGGTCCTGGAAGACGTAGCCGATGAGCAGGCTCGTGGCCCCCACGCCGATGGACGACATGACGAGCGTCGTGATCACCTCGTTGGTGCCGAAGCGGGCCTTGAGCCAGGCCGGCAGCAGCGTCCAGACGGCGCCGACCAGGATGGCGAGCACCGCCGTGATGAGGTACGTGAGCGCATCGCCGACGATGGGCGCGAGCTGCGGGCCGAGGCCGCCGACGAAGACCGCGCCGAGCAGGTACTGGCCGTCGTAGCCGAGGTTCCAGAGCTGTCCGCGGAAGACGACGATGAGGCCGACGGCGATGAGCAGCATGGGGGTCATGACGACGAGGCTGTTCTGCCAGTTGCCGCCGAGGATGCCGTTGGCGAAGACGTCGCCGTAGAAGTACAGCGGGTTCTTCCCGAGGGCCAGCAGGATGATCGCCGCCACGATGAGGGCGAGCACGACCGGGATGATCGAGCGGACGACGATGTCGACGCCGCGCCTCGTGCGTGTGCTCTCAGTCGCCATCTTGCGTTCCACCGATCATGTACTGGCCTACCTTCTCCGCGGTGTTGACGCCGTCGTTGTCGACGGTGCCCACGATCTCGCCCTTCGAGATGACCCCGATCCGGTGCGAGAGCTCGACGAGCTCGTCCAGCTCGGTCGAGATGAGCAGCACTGCGCCGCCGGCGCTCGCGAAGTCGCGCAGCAGGTCGTGCACGAGGCGCACCGTCTTGAGGTCGAGGCCGTAGGTGGGCTTGTTGACGACGACGACCTGGGCGCCCTCGCCGAGCTCGCGGGCGAGCAGGACCTTCTGCAGGTTGCCGCCGGAGAGCGCTGCCGCGCGCGTGCTCGGCGAGGGCGTGCGGATCGTGTACTGGTCGATGAGCTTCTCCGCCTCGTCGTTGACCGCCGCCCGATTGATCTGGCCGAAGCGCCAGAACGGGCGCTTGCCGATGCGCTTGAGCATGAGGTTGAGCGCGACGGAGAGGCTGCCGACGGTGCCCTCGTGGAGGCGGTCGTCGGTGACGTAGCGCACGCCGAGCGCCTGTCGTTCGCGCACTCCGAGCCGGGTGATGTCGTTGCCGTCGAATCTCACCGAGCCCCGCGTTGCGACGCGCTGGCCGGCGACGACCTCGGCGAGCCCGGTCTGGCCGTGGCCGTCGATGCCTGCGATGCCGAAGATCTCCCCGGCGTGGATCCGGATGCTGACGTCCTTGACCGCGACGTCCATCGTCCGCCCTGCCGAGGTGACGTCGTCGAGTTCGAGGACGACGGGCCTGACGCTGAAGTCGACGGCGGGGATCTCGCGGACGGCGTCCGCCGCCCCGGCGAGGTCGGCCGCATCGGCGAGGCCTCCCGCCGCAGCGAGGTCCTCGCCGAACATCGCCTGCAGAATCGCCGTCTGCGCCTCGTCCTCGGTGTAGCTCCTCAGCTCATCGGAAGAGAGGAATCCGACCTTCCGGCCGCCTCGCAGCACGGTGACGCAGTCGCCCATCGAATAGGCTTCGCGAAGCTTGTGGGTGATGAAGACCACGCCGAGGCCCTGCGCGGTGAGGCGCTCGACGCTCTGGGCGAGGTTCTCGATGGCGGACGGGGTGAGCATCGAGGTCGGCTCGTCGAGGATGAGAAGGCGCGAGCCCGTCCACATCGCCTTCGCGATCTCGACCTGCTGCTGCTGGCCGAGGCCGAGGTCGGCGGCGAGGGAATCCGGGTCGATCGTCGCGCCGAGGAGGTCGGAGAGCTCATCGAGGCGGGCCTTCGCGCGCTTCTCCTTGAGGAGCAGTCCCGTCTCGCCGAGCATGAGGTTCTCGATGACGGTGAGCGTCGGCACGAGCGTGGAGTGCTGGTGGACGACGCCGATGCCGTACCTCATCGCCGTCTTCGGCGAGCCGATGGTGACGGGGGATCCGTCGATCTCGATGGTGCCCGAGTCGGGCAGCTGCATGCCCGCGAGGATGCTGATGAGCGTCGACTTGCCCGCGCCGTTCTCGCCGAGCAGGCAGTGCACCTGGCCGCTCACGAGATCGAGGGAGATGTCGTTGTTGGCGATGACGCCCGGGAACGCCTTGGTGATGTGCTTCAGCGAGATAACGCCGGGGGTGGGTGCGGCCATCGGGGTCAGTCGTCCTTGGTGTTCGGGGGAAGCGCTCGGGCGGCGCCGGATGGACGCCGCCCGAGCGATGGTGCTGATAGTGCTACTTCTTCAGGATGGCGTCGAGCTGGTCCTTCGTCTGCGCCTGGTCGACCTTGATGGTGCCCGCGACGATCCCGTCGGATGCGGTCTTGATGTCGGCCTTGATGGCGGATGTCAGCTGCGGGGTGTCCTGCAGCAGCATGCCGCCGTTGGCGAGGTCGAGGTTGTAGGGCTTCTGGGCGAAGGTGCCTGCTGCGATGTCCTTGATGGCCTGCTCGTAGGTGGGCGTGAAGTTCCACAGCGCGGAGGTGAGGAGCTCCGACGGGTTCTTGACGAGGTCGGTCACGTCGCCGATGTCGGCGATGTACTTGACCGAGCCGCCCGCGGAGTCTGCGTCGTTGATGGCCGAAATATAGCCCTCCGTGGCGCCGTCGCCCATGCCGAAGACGACGTCGTCGCCCTTGGCGATGAGCTGCTGGACGATCTTCTTGCCTCCCGCGGCGTCGTCGTAGCCGGTCTGCGAGATGTAGGCGACGTCGATCCCGATGGACGGGTCGATGCTCTTGGCGCCCTCATCGAAGCCCCCGGCCATGGCGTACCAGTTGACGTCGTCGGCCGAGATGGCGATTCCGAGCTTCTTGCTCGTCGTCGCCTCCGCCGCGGCGACGCCGGCGAGGTAGCCGACCTGCTCGGCGCTGAAGGTGATGACACCGACCTTGCCGGGGACCTGCTTGCTGGGGTAGTCGGTGACGAGCACCGGCACGCCGGTGGCCGCCTCGGCCTTGGCCGCGGCGTCGCCGAAGCCCGAGGCGTGGGCGATGACGAAGCCGACGCCGCTCTTCTTTGCGGCCTGCTCGATGTTGGTCTGCGGGTCGTCGTATCCGACGTTCGGGTACGAGTCGAGGGTGAGGCCGAGCGCGCCGGCGGCTTCGCCGGCGTCCTTGAGGCCGACCTGGTTCCAGCCGTGGTCGGCCTCGGTCGCCGGAGTGACGATCGCGATGCGGGTGAACGGGAGCGCAGCGGTCGAGTCGGTGGTGGCGGGCGTTGTGCTGGTCGCGCTCGGTGTGTCCGAGCCGCGACCCGAGCACGCGGCGAGCGAGGCCACGAGGGCGAACGCCCCCGCGGCGAGTGCTGCGCGCTTGAGAGTGGTGCTGTTCATTGCGGGCGTTTCCTCTCGTGGGAAGGGGTGCCGCGCCAGTGAGAGCCAGGGTGTTTTCTCACATTGTGCGGTTAGTCGGTGACACTATGAGAAGTTCAGAGGTCGGTCAACCGCAGCTCGAAGGGTTTTACAAAGCCGAAACCTGGTTCGAACACGATCGGGAAACTGCGGAGAGGAACTCCATGTCCAGACTACGGATCACCGGCTCGATGGCCGTCACCGTCGCCCTGCTGCTCGCCGGCTGCGCCGCGACCGGGGCATCCCCCACCCTGACCTGGCCCAATACGACCGCGGTGCCGCAGGACGCCGCTGCCTTCGCGACTCTGGAGAAGGTGGCGCCCGGCGCTGCGCGCCTCGTCGCCGGCTCGACTGTCGAGGGCACCCAGTGCTGGACTCCGTCGGAGCACCTCAGGACCGACCCGAGCGTCGGGCCCCGCACCGTCTTCCGGGTCATCTGCCGGGTGCACTACGTGCTGTCGAGCACGCAGCGCTACACCGACGTCGTGTGCATCGGCGATTTCGCCAAGGATCCGATGCTGTCGAGCTGCTACATCTGGAAGCCGCATCTCATCGGCGACGGCAGATACGATGCCGGTTTCGAGGATGGTCCGGGGCTCGCGTCGGCCCCCGCCGCGCCCCTGCCGTGAAGCGCTGTTTCCGTCTCGTAAAACCTCGCTGGATGCCGCATCGCACCCTTGACGAGCCGAGCGAGTTTCTCATAACGTGAGCACAAATTCACAGTATGCGAAAAAACCTGTGGACAAGCGAGAGAGGTCGAGATGGCGGATCCCAAGGTCTACCTGCTCGATGGCGGCACCCTCGTCATCGACGCGTCCGACGTGCACTGGCACATCGACACCGGTACCCCGGTGCGCTTCCCCGTCTACTCGGTGCTCGTCGAGCACCAGGACGGCCTCATCCTCTACGACACCGGCTACGACCTCGACCACGTCAACACGGTGCTGCCCTTCGAGCTGCCCGAGCAGACCCCCGAGCAGACCATCCCGGCGCAGCTCGCCCTCGTCGGCTACCAGCCCGAGGATGTCGACATCGTCGTCAACTC
>JAJYBG010000191.1 GCA_021779075.1 Actinomycetes bacterium
GACCTTGACGACGCGCACCACCGCGTCCAGCGGGACCACCGAACCGGCCGCCGCCAGCGCGTTCAGCGCCGCGATCCGCGCGTAGTCCTTCGCGTCGACGGCCGGCACGAGGCCGTGCCCCTCTCCGACCTTGCCCGACGCCGGCAGCGCCCCGGACACGAAGGGCAGCTGCCCCGCCGTGTAGACGTGCATCCCCGAGCGCACGGCCGGCAGGTACGCGCCGGCGGGCGCCGCGACCTCGGGCAGCGCGAGCCCCAGCGAAGCCAGCCGATCCGCAACCGACATCTCAGGCCACCTCTCTTTTGAAGAACGCGATGAGCCCGCCCTCGGGGCCGGAGGCGACCTGCACGAGCTCCCAGCCGTCCGCGCCCCAGTTGTTGAGGATCGCGGTCTCGCGGTGCAGCAGCAACGGCGTCGTGACGTACTCCCAGCGCGTGCCGACGGCGGCCATCAAGCTCCTCCAACGCTCCTTGTGAAAACTCTCCGAGCAGCCCCTCGCACGCGTTCTGTCCGAGAGCCCCCGGTACCCTAGAGCCTATGCCTGCCCGCAAGCTCCGCCCCTCGACCATGCTCGGCAGCTTCCTCGCCTTCATCGCGATGAGCGCCGTCGCGGGCATCCTCGTGACCGCCGCGGTGACTCCGGTCGTCGCCATGACGGCGATCGCGACGCAGGATTCCATCGGCCTCTTCGACGCGCTTCCGTCGAGCTTCAAGATCGACGCGCTCGCCCTGCAGTCGACGATCTACGCGACCAACGACAAGAAGCAGAACATCCCGATCGCGACGTTCTACTCGCAGAACCGCATCGAGGACACCCTCACGCAGATCTCGCCGCTGCTCCAGCAGGCCGCGATCGACACCGAGGACCCGCGCTTCTACCAGCATGGCGCGATCGACATCCAGGGCACGATCCGCGCGGCGATCTCGAACATCCTGCACAAGGGCGGCACGATTCAGGGCGGCTCGTCGATCACGCAGCAGTACGTCAAGAACGTGCGGGTCAACTCGTGCGAGCAGTACAACATCACCGCGACGGCGACCAACAGCCAGACGCAGGAGCAGGCCCAGGCCGCCCTCGACAAGCAGTACCAGGACTGCTACTACGGCTTCATCGCCGCGACCACACAGCGGAAGATCGAGGAAGCCAAGCTCGCCATCACCGTCGAGCAGCAGTACACGAAGGATCAGATCCTCCAGGGCTACCTCAACATCTCGCTGTTCGGCGGCCAGGTCTACGGCGTGGAGGCGGCGGCGCGCTATTACTTCGGCACCACCGCGGCGAAGGTCAACCTCCAGCAGGCGGCGACGCTCGTCGCCATCCTCAACAACCCCAACCTGCTGAGGATCGACCAGGACACGGTCGTCAAGGACAGCAAGGGCACGATCGTCTTCAGCAACACCAAGGCCAACGGATTCACCCAGACTCTGACGCGGCGCAACTACGTCATCGACCAGATGCTCAAAGAGGGCAGCATCACGCAGGCCCAGCACGACGCGGCGGTCAAGACCAAGATCGTGCGCAAGCTCACCGAGCAGCCGAGCGGTTGCGCGGCGGCGGCGAAGTACGACGCGGCGTTCTACTGCCAGGCGGTGCTCGCGACCCTCCAGAACAACGTCGCGTTCGGCGCGACCGCCGACGCCCGCACCGCCCAGCTGCGCCAGGGCGGCCTGAAGATCTACACCCCGCTCAACCTCGACCTGCAGGCGAAGGCGCAGGCCGCGATCAGCAACTACTTCCCGCCGTCGAGCCCGTATCTCGATCTCGGCGCCGGCAATGTCGCGGTCGAGCTCAATACGGGCCGCGTGGTCGAGATGGTGCAGAACCGGCCGTTCGGCACGCCCGCGAGCAGCAGCTATGCCCCGGCCGATCTCAGCAAGCATGACGCGACGCAGGTCAACTACGACGTGGATGCCGACCTCGGCGGCACGACGGGCTTCCAGACCGGTTCGACGTACAAGCTCTTCACGCTCATCGAGTGGCTGAAGCAGGGCCACTCCATCAACGACATCATCGGGGCGCCGTACACCCAGCACACCTACCCGCAGAGCGAGTTCCACTCGAGTTGTCCGGCGAACGTGCAGGGGCCCGACCCCGCCGGCATCTGGCAGGTCGGCAACGACGTCGCGGGCGAGGGCGGCCCGCTCTCCATCCTCCAGGCGACCCGCCAGTCGGTGAACACGGCGTTCGCGCAGATGGCGACGTCGCTCGATCTCTGCAACATCCGCCAGGACGCCATCGACCTCGGCGTGCACCTCGCCTACCCGTACACGTTCACGAACCCGCCCGAGCCGCGCACGCTGCGTGCGAATCCGGCGTCGGTGCTCGGCACCAACGAGCTCGCGCCGCTGACCCTCGCGTCGGCGTATGGTGCGGTGGCGAACTCGGGCGTCTACTGCAACTCGATCTTCATCGACAAGGTGGTCGACGCGTCGGGGAAGAGCCTTCCGGTGCCGCAGCCCGACTGCCGGCAGAAGCTCGACAAGAACATCGCGGCCGGCGTGATCACGGCGCTGAAGACGCCCCTTCAGGGTGGTGGCACGGGCGCCGCCGCGAACCCGAACGACGGCGTCCCGATCATAGGCAAGACGGGTACGACGGATAACGCGTCCCAGGTGTGGCTGGTGAGCTCGACGACGAAGGTGGCCCAG
>JAJYBG010000192.1 GCA_021779075.1 Actinomycetes bacterium
GTCGCGTCAGAAGCCGTCGAGCGCCGGAGCCCCGAGAAGAACACCGGCTTCTTCGACATCGATTACAGGCTGCCCGCCGGCCTGACCAAGGGGAAGCAGAAGATCACCGTGCGGTTCCAGGCCACGGGAGGAAACGAGCTGGCGGCGGTCTACGGAATCAGGACCGTCAGAGCGCTGGCCGAGAGATAGGACAACGGCAGAATCGTGCGATGTGGCGATCTATAGATCGTGCGATCTGGCAGGACCGCCCCGCGCCACGCCCAGTTCGCAAGTTCGCCCGATCGCAAGTTCGCCCGACCGCACGATGGCCCGATCGGGAAGTTGCGGCCCTCCGGGTCGATGTGCACGACGTTGGCCGGCCTCAAGGTTGACCGGGGTCGGGCGAGCTGACGTCCGGCGTGACGCTAGGCAGCACGACTCGCGCCCGGCAGCCGAGGCCGGGCGCGCTCTCGATTCCGATGCTGCCGCCGTGGCGTTCGGCGATCCACTTGGCAATCGAGAGGCCGAGGCCTGACCCGCCCGAGTCGTGCGAACGCGCCCGGTCGGCGCGGTAGAAGCGATCGAACACGTGCGGGATGTCGCTGGCGCTGATGCCAATGCCGGTGTCGGTGACTTCGAGGACGGCCGTCGTCCCCTCGCAACCGAGCGCGAGGGTGACCTGCCCGGGCGGCGGCGTGTATTGCACCGCGTTGTCCATCAGGATGAGCACCAGGCGCCCGAGGCTCTGCGGATCTCCGTTCACCCAGGCGGCGGGCTCCCCGAGATCGAGCCGGAACTGGAGTTGCCGCGATGCGCACAGCGCGGCGAAGGAGCCGCTGATATCGGCAACGAGCCGGCTCAGGTTCAGCGGGATCCGCCGAGTGCCTTCCACGCCGGCATCGGCGCGCACCAGGACCAGGAGGTCCTGGACCACGCTCGACATCCGCTCCGCCTCGCGGAGGATGTTCTCGAGCGCGCCGCGGTACTCGCGCGCCGGCCGCTCGGTCCTCAGGGCAATTTCGGCCGACGTTCGGATGAGCGAAATCGGGGTTCTCAGTTCGTGCGAGACATCCGCGGTGAAGCGGCTCGTCTCGCGAAAGGACGCCTCGAGCCGGTCCAGCATGGCGTTGAGCGTTTCGGAGAGGCGCTGCAACTCGTCGCCCGTGGCGGGCACCTCCAGCCGGTGACCGAGTTCCCGGGCCGTGATCACTCGCGCGGTACCGGCAATCGAATCGACCGGCGCAAGCGCGCGCCGGCTGATCCAGTAGCCGCCCAGCGCGGCCGCGAGAATCCCGGCCGGCATCAGGACCATCAGCGTCCAGCCGAGTTCGTCGAGAGCCGACTGAAACTCCCCGATCGGGATTGCGATATCGACCGTGTACGAATGCGGCGCCGGTCCGACCCGCGCCGTGATCATCCGCAGCGAGTGCCGCCTCATCGTGACGGTACGGTAGACCGCTCCGCGTGAGGCCACCTCGGAAGACTCCGGCGGCACGCCGGCGGGGTCGAAGGCGGGAGAGCGGTACGCCACGCGCCCGCGGGGGTCGACAATGCGGACCAGGTTCCAGCCGGGGTCGAGGGACACGTATTCCTGGAGATCGTCCTGCATCTCCCTGACCGACGCCGCGTTGGTCTGGCGGCCCAAGAAGCGGCCGATGGACTCGGCCCGATCCTGGAGCTCCATGTCGATCGCGACCTGGAAGCGGTGCTGAAGGGTCCACCAGGTGGTGCCGGCGAGCGCCGCCAGGAGCAGTCCGATCACGGCCCCAAACCACACCGCCAGACGCACGCGGATTGGCCAGTGCTTCACGCGAACGGCTCCTCCCGAACGCAATACCCGACGCCGCGGATCGTGTGAATCAGTGGGGTCTGCCCCGGGCGGTCGATCTTCTGCCGCAGCAGGTGGACGAACGCGTCGAGCGTGTTGCCCTCGATCTCGCGGCCCGGGCCCCAGACGCCGTCGATGAGCATGCTGCGAGTGGCGATCGTGCCCGTTCTCCGCATCAGGAACTCGAGCAGGCCGAACTCGGTCCGGGTCAGCGTCAGCCGTTCGCCGCCGCGGTGGACGGCGCGGGTGGACGAGTCGAGCGCCAGGTCGCCGACCCGCAGCACCACGCCGTGCGCCACCGGTCCGCGCCGCGCCACGGCCCGCACCCTGGCGAGCAGCACCTCGAACGAGAACGGCTTGGTCAGATAGTCGTCAGCTCCCGCGTCGAGGCCGGCCACGACGTCGGCGTCGGCGTCGCGGGCGGTCAGCATGAGAATCGGGGTCTGGTCTCCCCGCCGGCGAAGGCGCCGCGCCAGTTCGCAGCCGCTGAATCCCGGCAGCATGACGTCGAGCACGATCACGTCGTATCGGCTCGTCGCCGCCAGCGTCGTCCCGTCGGGCCCCGAGCGGGCGACCTCGGCGCAGTGCCCTTCCTCGGTCAGCCCCTGGCGGAGGAGCTCGGCCATCGATTTCTCGTCCTCGACGATGAGGATGCGCATACGGCCGCCCCGGCATTCTGACGCGCCGACCCGAAGATCCGCTGCGATGCCAGGTTCAGCTGATCTTCAGATTCATCTGTTCTACTCCTGCGAACGAGAGGATGCGTGCACGTTACCACCGGGAGCCCGCCGACGGAAGGCACACAT
>JAJYBG010000193.1 GCA_021779075.1 Actinomycetes bacterium
CGCTCGGCGCGACGAGATGGGCGCCGGCCGCGGCCTGCGCGACAGCCATCTCGGCGTAGCGCAGCAGCGTCGCGTCGTTGTCGACCGAGCCGTCGGCGGCGAGCACGCCGCAGTGGCCGTGGTCGGTGAACTCGTCGAGGCAGAGGTCGGTCTGGATGACGAGGGCGTCGCCGACCTCGTCGCGTGCGATGCGGGTCGCGACGTTGAGGATGCCGTCGGGATCGGTCGCCCCCGAGCCGACCGCGTCGTGCTCGAGCGGCACACCGAAGAGGTTGACCCCGCCTAGACCCGCCTCGGCAGCCCCATGCAGAGCCCGTCTGAAGGAGTCGAGCGAGTGCTGCACGACGCCCGGCATCGAGCCGATCGGCACCGGTTCGACCGCGCCTTCGCGGATGAACATCGGCAGGATGAGCTCGGCAGCATGGACGCGCGTCTCGGCGACGAGGCGGCGCATCGCGGGGCTCGTACGCAGCCGCCTCGGGCGGATGACGGGGAACTCGGTCACGACCAATCAGCCTAGTTGCGCGCGCGCACGATCCTGAGTGCCTGCACCTCAGCCGGGGGCGGCGCGCGCGACGAGCGCGGCGATGAGCGACGCCGCCGAGCGCTCGGCGGCGATGAGGTCGACACGAAGGCCCAACCGCTCGGCATCTTTCGCGGTCTGGGGGCCGATCGCGGCGACGAGGGTCGTCTCGGGGATCGGGCTGAGCTGCAACTGCATCTGCTCGGCGACGGACCCGGAGGTGACGAGGATGGCGGAGATCGCACCCGCGCGCACCGCCGCGACGACGGAATCCGCCACCGGCACCCCGACAGTGCGATACGCGACGACGGAGTCGACCCGGTGGCCGAGGCGCTTGAGCCCCTCGGTGAGGATGGGTTTCGCGATCTCGCTGCGCAGGGTGAGCACTCTCAGGTCGGCCGCGCCGGCCGTCGCGGTCGTCCATTCCCCGAGGAGGCCGCGCGCCGAGTTGTCTTCGCTCGGCACGATATCGGCACGGTACCCGGCGGCGGCGAGCGCTGCCGCCGTGGTCTCACCGACGGCGGCGACACGAGTGGATGCCGGAATGACGGCGCCATACGACGACAGCACGTCCACCGTGGTCGCGCTCGTCACGGTGAGCCAGTCGTAGCGGCCTTCGCCGAGCCGACGGATGGCCTCGAGCAGACCCGCGGTGTCGGCCGACGGCGCGAAGTTGATCATGGGCGCGATGATCGGCGTCGCACCGCGGGCCCGGAGGTCGGCCGCGACCGAGTCGCCCCACGGGCCGCCGCGGGGCACGAGCACCCGCCATCCGGCCAGCGGTTTGGCGGACACCGCGTCGAACGTCACGGCATCCGTCCCGGTTCGGCTCCTCCGCCGAGCGGCACGAGATCCGCCGCGCCCCCGTCCAGCAGCTCCGCCACAGCGCGCTCGGCGACCTCGGCGGCGGCGGCGAGCAGGTCGCGCGGCGCGTTCGAGTCGAGCACGGCTGCGTGCGAGCTCGTCAGCGTCGCCGAGCCGTCGATCGCGAACACCGTCGCGGTGAGGAACAGCATGCCGTCGTCGACGAGCGCGCTCGCCGCGATGGGGGCCGCGCAGCCCGCCTCCAGGCCGGCGAGCACCGCGCGCTCAGCCGCGACGACCGCGCGGGTCGTCGCGTGGTCGACGGCGGCGAGCGCTGCGGCCAACGCGGCGGATCCGTTGTCGGAGCGCACCTCGAGGGCGAGGGCGCCCTGCCCCGGCGCCGTCGGCCAGTCGCCGAGGTCGAACCGGTCGGTGACGACCTCGGCGCGGCCGATGCGGTCGAGGCCGGCAGCGGCGAGAATGACGGCGTCGAACTCACCCGCGGCGACCCTGCCGAGGCGGCTGTCGACGTTGCCGCGGATGTCGAGGACGTTCAGATCCGGTCGGATCGCCCTGAGCTGGGCGGAGCGGCGAGGCGAGCCAGTGCCGACGCGGGCGCCCGCGGGCAATCCGGCCAGGGTGAGCCCGTCGCGCGCGACGAGCACGTCGCGCGCATCGGCCCGACGCGGCACGGCCGCGAGCGTTGCGCCAGGGTACTGGGCGGTAGGGAGGTCCTTGAGCGAGTGGACGATAACGTCGACCTCGCCCCTCGCCAGCGCCTCGCGCAGCGCGGTGGCGAACACCCCGGTGCCGCCGAGGTTCGCGAGCGAGGCGTTCGAGGTGTCGCCGTGGGTCGTGACCGTGACGAGTTCGACGTCGAGGCCGGATGCCTTCGAGAGCTCCGCTGCGATCTGCGTCGTCTGAGCGAGGGCGAGGGCGCTGCCGCGCGATCCGACCCGCAGCGACGCGACCATCAGAAGCCTGCCGGCGCCACAGACTTGGAGACGGCGGGGTGCGCACCGACGGCGGCGTGGTCCGGCCACGGGCCGAGGCCGGTGAGGTGCGGTCGCGCGGACCGCGGCACATCGTTCAGGCGCTCCTCGACGAGGTCGACGAGGCCCGCGACGAACGCGGGGTGCGTGCCTGAGGTCGGCACGCGGCGCACCGCGAAACCGTGGCCCTTGGCGGCCTCGGTCGCCTCGTTGTCGAGGTCCCAGAGCACCTCCATGTGATCGCTGACGAAGCCGAAGGGCACGATGACGACGGCTTTCGCCTGC
>JAJYBG010000194.1 GCA_021779075.1 Actinomycetes bacterium
GCAGGAGCGCGAGTTCATGCGGCTCGGCGGCGTCGAGAACATCAAGGTGGACGTCCGGATCGTCGCGGCGACCAACGTGGACCTGCACCAGATGATGGAGGAGCAGCGGTTCCGCGAGGACCTCTACTACCGCCTGCACGTCATCACCGTGCATCTGCCGCCGCTGCGCGAGCGCAAGGAGGACGTCCCGCTGCTCGTGCAGCACTTCCTGCAGAAGTACGGCGCCGAGAACGGGAAGACCGGACTCGAGCTGACGCCCGAGGCGCTCGACCTGCTCACCGACTACGACTGGCCGGGCAACGTGCGGGAGCTCGAGAACGTGATCGAGCGGGCCGTCGTCCTCACGACCGGCCCGACCATCGGCGAGGACCTGGTGCCCGAGCACGTGCGGAACCGGCCGGTGTTCCGGATGCCGCTGTTCACGCTGCCGGCCGAGGGGATCTCGTTCAACGAGGTGACGGCCGACTTCGAGCGACGGCTGATCGAGTCCACCCTGGAGGTGGCCGGCGGCGTGCAGAAGCGGGCGGCCGAGCTGCTCCACCTCAAGCCCACCACCCTCAACGAGATGATCAAGCGGCACGACATCCGCCCCCGCCGCCGGCGCGCCGAGAACGGCAACGGCGACGGGGCGGAAGAGCCGTAGGCTCAGGGCTTTCGGCGGCGCCTGGCCGACGGCGGATGCGCTGCCAGCCCTCCTTCCCGATCCGCTCCTCCCGTCCCTGGCCGAGATCCCGTCGTGCCATGATGCGCGGTCATCGGATCGGGCCGCGCGCGGCGCGGCGATCGGCTGAAGGGGGCGTCAGGGGCGATGGCGAGAGACTCGCAGCTCAGGGGCTGGAAGGAGATCGCCGACGTTCTTGGGATATCCGTCAGGACGGCGATGCGATGGGAGCCCGAGCGCGGCCTGCCCGTCAGACGCCTGCCGGGAAGCGGAAGGGACTCGGTCTTCGCCTTCCGGCACGAACTGGAGCGGTGGCAGCGGTCAGGACCGGTACGCCCGGGAGTCGAGACGGCTACCGCGCCGCAGGCGGCGGCTGGCGCCGGCGCGGTCTCGAGCGCCGTTCCCCGGGGCCGCCGTCGGTGGCTTCTCGCCGGCGCGGGCGCTCTCGCGCTCGGCGGCCTGACGATCGCGACCATCGGGGCCGTGAACTGGCTCGGCCGGCCGGACTCGCGCCAGCAGCCGGTGGTGCCGCGGCAGGAGGCCAGGGCGCGGGCGTCTGCGGACCGGGCGCTCGTGGTGCTGCCCTTCGTCAGGCTCGAGTTGTCGACTCCCGGCGGGTGGACGGGCACGGTCACCGTGGCCGATGGAGGGGCGGCGCAATTCGGTCCGTCGGGGAACCACCCCGGCGTCATCCTGCGTCCGCGCGTCGGGAAGGGCGTCCTCATGCTGGAGATCGATCGCGTCGACGGCCGCCCGGTGAAGGATGCTGGCGCGAGGTCGCAGCCGTTCGTCCTCGTCCTCGATCCCGACGTCACGGTGCAAGTGCCGCAGCCATTCCCGTTCTTCGTGCGATGGGTGAGCGGGGGCAGCTCACCCAAGTCGCGAACCCGTCACGCTCTCGTTCGCCTTCATCGGAGGCGCGTCGCCGCCCTCACCGTCGCACGAACCGGCGCAGCACGCTCCGCAAGGTGTCTCGACATGGCGTCCGCAGAGGATCTCCGAATCGCAGGTCACGCAGCACCGCTCGGCGCCCTCGTCGTCACTCGTTGAGTCGAGCGGCGCAGTGGTCGAGACCGTGCCGAGCCACTCGACCGCGATCGGGAACGTCGCCCTGCCGAAGGCGGTCGTGTCACCCAGTTGGAGGATCTGCCGCTCAGGGCCGCCGCTCGTGAACGAACCGGTGGCGGGGTCCCAGGCTAATGGGGACACGACCAGTTCCAGGCTCCGGTCGTCTTTCAATGACGGCACCACGTCGAGGCCCGGTCCGTTCGCGGCACCCACCCAGCCGTGCTTCCCGGACCGAATCGTCAACCGATTGACGCTGCCGCTGGGCATCGTCACCTTCAGCACGACGGCGGGCGTCGTTGCCACCGCCGTGCCCTGAGCCGTTCCCGCCTGGATAGTCAGTAACCACGCCGCGAGCAGCATCATCATCGGACCCTCCGCCGGAGAACGTACGGGCGAGATGCCCACTCCGGGGAGCGATTCTCCGCGCCGACCCTGCCGGTCGGCAACGGACAACTGCGGTCATCTACGGTCACCACCACAGATGACCGCAGTTGTCCGTTGCGCCGGCCCCCGATCTGCCCCAGCCTGACGGCCAACGCAGGCCAGTTCGGTGCTCGCTCGGCCCTCGGCCTGTTCTCATTGGAGGTCGGCATGCCCAGATCGGACGCGTCCGGCACCGGCGGTGGAACCGGGCGTCGCCCCCTCGTCGCCATCTTGACGGCTCTGCTCACCTTCCTGGTGGCTGGTGTGAACCGTACCGGGTTTGCCGGAGAGTCCATTCGTTGAGAGGATGGATTCTATGGGACGACAGAGTCGGTACTCCCCCGAAGTCCGAGAGCGGGCGGTGCGGCTGGTCCGCGAGCAGCTCCCGGAGCATTCGTCGCAGTGGGCGGCGATCGGGTCGGTG
>JAJYBG010000040.1 GCA_021779075.1 Actinomycetes bacterium
CGCCTGGCGATCGTGGTGTGGATCGAGCGGAAATACCACCGGCAGCGCGAGCAAGACCGTCTCGGCGGATTGACCCCGATCGAGTACGAGGACAGAATGAGCCAGCCGCGAGAGCTCGCGGCCTAACAGAACTGTCACCTACGGCTGCATCACGCCCAGACGTCGTTTTGGCCGGGCTTTCGAGCGCCGTCGACACCCGTGAAACTGCGTCTTCTCAGCGCCGGTCATCGGGCGATGGCCTACCTCGGTTCGCTGGCCAGATGCCGGTACGCCCATGAAGCGGCTGCGAACTCCGATATGACTCGTTTGGTGCTGCGCTACACGGACAAGGAGGCCACCCCGACGCTGAGGCCCGTGCCGGGCAAGCCTCGTCGAGAGATCCTCCAGCGCCCACACGTGCACGACGCGGTCGTGCGACTTGCTCTCGAGGCCAGCGATCGAATCCCCACGTTCTTGCTGCCGGCCGAATCGCGACAGCCGGACTGCGGACGGCTCCAGCCGAAAGCGCAGCGGAACCCATGCGTCAGCCTCGATCGCGACGAGCTTGCTGGAGCTCTGCCGGTCCTGGTCCTCGCAGCGCCGACAAGGCCATCAGGCCTGCGGCGAAAGCCAGGAACATGATCATCCCGGCTGTCGCGGGCCACCCGGAACTCGCATACAGCACTCCGCCGAACCAGCCGAACAGGCTGGAGCCCGCATAGTAGAAGAGATTGTAGAGCGAGGACGCCTGAGCTCTGTCGGCGATGGCCTCGTGCCCGACCCACTCCGACGCGATCGAATGTGCCCCGAAGAATCCGAGCGTCGTCAGTACGATGCCGATGAGCACGGCGACCAGCGCGTCGAGGGTGGTTGCGCACACGCCGATGATCATCACTGCGGTGCAGACGATCAGAACCGGCAATCGGCCCCACCGCGCGGCAAGGACTCCAGCCTGCACCGACGACCATGTACCGGCGAGATAGGCGAGAAAAACCAGACTGACGACGCTTGGGGGAAGCTCGAAAGGCGCGGCCGACAGCCGGAAGCCGACGAAGTTGTACATCGCGACAAAGCCGCCCATCAGCAGTAGAGCCTGAGCGAGCATTACGAGAAGACGAGGTGAGCGAAAATGCCGGCCCAGCTGCGCCGACAGCCCTCGCAGCGCGTGCGGCTGCACGGCCGGGGTCGGCCTGCGCGACCGGGGTATGAGTCGCAGGAACAGGACGGATGCGACAGCGCAGAGCACTGCTACAGCGAATACCGCCGTGCGCCACGAGACCAGCTCGGCTAACGGGCCGGCCAGGAGACGCCCGGTCAGACCGCCCACGGTGGTTCCGGCGACGTACACTCCCACGGCCCGCGTAGTGCTCCTCGCCTCGATCTCCTCGACGAGATAGGTGATGGCGATGGCGGGGAGTCCGCCGACCATCAGGCCTTCCAAGACCCGGCCGCCGAGCATCAAGCCGAAGCTCGGCGCGAACGGCACCGCGAGACCGACAGCAGACGCGGCGCAGATCGCGAATGTCATCGCCTGCACCCTGCCGATGCGATCGGCGACCACAGACCAGGGGATCACGCCGAGGGCAAGACCGATAGTCGCCATGGAGACGGTGAGAGCCGCGCTGCCAGCATCCAACCTCAGTTCCCGCGCAATCCGCGGCAGAACCGCCTGGAACGAGTACAGTTGCGCGAAGGTCGCCACGCCTCCGACAAACAGTGCGATCAGGATGCGGCGATATCCAGGGCTGTTGCGGGCGTGACCCTGCCACCGGACATTCGTTCCGAGGCGACCCGCCTCGTCGGTCATGCCCAGATGTCCCCCAGAGCCCGCAGGATGTTCGCGCCCAGCACCTTGGTGATCTCGTCATCGGAGAACCCATTGTGAACGAGCCATGCTGCGATGTTATGGAAGCTTTCGCTAGGGTTCTCAAGACCATCGACGTAGGGCACCCTGGTGTGCGGAAGTGAGGTGGCCGCGGCTGCGCCGAGAAGGGCCGAGAATGTCGTGTGCAGGCCGACATGATCGCCGTATAGCGTGTCGGGGCCGAACGCGACATGGTCGATGCCCACCAACTCGAGGCAGTATTGGAAGTGATCCATCACGGACGCGATGCTGTGCGCAGGATGGGCGTGCGAGATCGTGGTGTGGGGCGCTGCCGACATTCCGATCACCCCGCCGGATGCGGCGACGGCGCGAAGAGCATCGTCGGACTTCAACCTGGGGATGTCCCAGACCGCTTTCGCTCCAGCGTGCGTCATGAAGATCGGCACCGAGGACGCGTCGGCCGCCTCGATTCCAGTGTGATCGGACGAGTGTGACACGTCGATGGCAAGTCCGAGTTGGTTCATGCGCCGGACCGCCGCGCGTCCGAAATCGGTGAGCCCGAAGTCTGCCGTCTCGGTGAGCCCGGCGCCCAGTCCGTTCGATTCCGAGTAGGCGATGCCGATCTGGCGGATGCCGAGCCCATAGAGGATGTCGAGCCGGTCGAGGTCATTGCCGATCGGGGTCGCGGCTTCAAGTCCGAAGACGAGCCCGATCTTGCCGTCGCGATGCGCCGCCTCGATGTCAGCCAGGGTGCGGATGACGACGACATCGCGCTGGTGCGCGATGTCGGCCTGGCGCATGCCGAGGTCTGTCACGACGTCGTCCCACTGCCACGGCGTGTTACCCGTGACCATCGCAGTACCGTCCATCATGTTGTCGAACACGACGGTGAGTCCCGAACGACGCAGTCCCTCGAAGGCCGTGAACTGCCTCCCCGTCCGGTTGTAGGCAGGGGTGTCGGCCATGTTGGCGGGGAAGATCACCGGATGGTCGTGCAGGCTCACCGCGACAATCTTCGCCAACAGTTGCTCGGCCCGATAGATCTCGGCCGGAGTGAAGTCGCCGCCAAACGCCGGAACGCGGCCGAACTCAGGAGCCAGCGGGTCGCGCGGAAGGCGCAGCTCGCCTTCCAGATAGTCGTACGATCTGTATTCGCTCATCTCATGGCCTTCGCTTTCGAGGGATGCGGTTCCAGGGCGTGCTCGCCGCCCGCCAGCATGCGCCACAGGCTCTCCCAGGCGCGCATCCCTTCGGCGATCCGCTTGACGCGCAGGAATTCGTTGGGCGCATGGAGGTTCTCGTCGGACGTGGAGAAGGAGAAGAAGAGGGTCTTCGCTCCCAAGGCGTCCTCGAAGAGCGTGGTTGCGGGAAGGGTGCCGGCTATCACGGCGAGGAGCACGTCCTGATCCGGATATACGGTGCGCAGCGCATCGGCCGCGGCGCCGATGGCCGGATGCGTTGCGTCGATGTGATAGGCGGGCACACGCGCCGCGTCCTCGATCAGTTGGACGGTGACGCCCTCGACGGGGATGCTCCGCACGTGCCTGGCGATCGATGCGAGTACCCGGTCCGGGTCCTGCGCGCCGACCAACCGGCATGACACGTGCGCTGTCGCGGTATGGGGGATCACCGAGTACTTGCCACCGCCGATGACGCCGGTGATTTCGAGCGTGGGCCGTTCCCACAGCCGCTCGAGCGTGGTGAAGCCTGCCTCGCCGAACAAGGCTGGCGCGCCCAGATCGGCTTTGTAACCTTCGTCGTCGAAGGGCACGGCTGCGATCTCGGCACGGCGTTCGCCGCTCGGATCGGCCACGCCCTCGTAGAAGCCGTCGACGGCGACCCTGCCGTCTGGCTCGTGAAGGCTCGCCAGGATTGTCGAGAGGGCGTGCACCGGGTTGGCGACGGTTCCGCCGAAGCGACCCGAATGCAGGTCAATGGCCGCCCCGTCCACGACGATATCGAGACCGACGAGGCCTTTCGAGGCGATTGAGAGCGAAGGTTCGCCGGGGCGCCATTGAGCGCCGTCGGCCGAGATGACGAGATCCGCCGCCAACTCGTCGGAGTGCTCGCGGACATAGGCGGGCAGGTTGGGACTGCCGATCTCCTCCTCGCCTTCGATGAGGAACTTGACATTGAGTGGAAGGCCGCCTTCTTGCGTCTGGAAGGCCTGCGCCAGCTTGAGCACGAGGAAGACGGGACCCTTGTCGTCCGAGACGCCCCGCCCTCTTACGACTCCGCCGTCGATGTCCAGCTCGAAGGGGTCGGTGCGCCACTCCTCGGAGTTGCCGATCGGCTGCACGTCGTAGTGCCCGTAGACGAGGATCGTCGGCGCACCGGGCGCGCCGAGCCAATCCGCGCGCACGACAGGAAAGCCGTCGGTCTCGACGACCCGTCCGTCGGCGAACGCGAGACGTGCTGCGACCCACTCGGCCGCCGCGCGCATAGTCTCGGTCGACGCGCTGCGGCTGATACTGGGGATCGCAACGTATTCCCCAAGTTCGGCGATCAGCCGATCCGGGCTCTCGAAGTCGAGGTTGGCGCTCATTTCTTGCTCCAGCCCGTCTCGAGCACCTCGCGGACTTCGAGGACGCCTGCATCCCACACCTGCTGCATGTCGGCGTCCGGCCGACCGTAGTCGCCTCCATGGCTACCGTCCGGCGCGATGCGGCGCATTTCGCTGCGGGAGAGCACGGCGGTGAGCGCACGCGGGATCGGGGGGATGCCGCCCCCGGGCACTGTCGTTCCTTCGACGCGCGTCCACGGGAAGTTCTCGACCCATGCACCGTGCAGCTGGGTCTCCGAGAAGACGTTCGCTGCCGCCGCAGTCTTCGGGGCGTTGTACCAGCTGTGGAAGAGGACCTCGGCGTTGGTCTGGCGTGGAACGCTAAGCCACTCGCGGATCAGCCCGGTGATTGGCGCGTTCCCACCGTGCCCGTTGACGATCGCGATGCGACGGAAGCCCTGATTGGCCAGGACGTCGAGCAGGTCGCGGATCACTTCAATGTAGGTGGTGATCCTCAGGCTCATACTGCCGGGGTACTCCGTGAAGTAGGGCGCCATGCCGAAGGGCAGGGCGGGGAGGACCGGTATACCGAGCGGCTCGGCGGCCTCCTCTGCTACGCGCCCGGCGAGAATTGCATCGGTTCCGAGCGACAGATAGCCGTGTTGCTCCGTCGAGCCCGTCGGCAGCACAATGCGATCGTCGTGTCTCAGGTACTCCTCGATCTGCATCCAGTTCCGGTCATAAATTTTCATGGTGTTCCTATCTATCGCGCGGTCCTGGTGGCGACGAGCAGCTCAGTGCGGGCCATCTCGTTGCCGACGATCATGAGGCCTTCATCGACGCCCATTCCGGGTTTCGCGAGCACTTGGCTCGCTGCGCACGCCATTGCGATGTGTGCCGATACCTGCGCCGAGCGATCCGTCTCGTTGCAGGTGCCTCCGCAGTAGCCCTCGAGCCCCGCGTCCTTCACCAACAGCAGCGCCTCAATGGTCTGGTCGACGCCGCCGAGGTCGGGGGTCTTCACGTGGATGACGTCGGCAGCGCCTGCTACGACGAACTCGCGGATGTCATCGAGGGTGTTGCACCACTCGTCGACCGCGATCTTGACGGAGGAGCCGCGGGCGTGCAGTGCGGCCCGGAGGTCCACGTAGCGCGCGATCTGCGCATCGCGTCCCCCCGCATCGATCGGATGCTCGACGGTAAGCTCGTACGGCAGGCAGATCCGGCCGAGTTCGGCGAGATAATCTGCCACCTGCTCGACGTCCCCATCGAAAGCGAGTCCGATCGTCCCGTAGGTGTCGACGTGAATGCGCGGCCGGTACTCGGTGTTCGGGCGCAGCTCGCCAATGCGGCGGATCAGCCAGCGCAGATAATCTGCGAGAAACTCGCCGTGCCGACCGAGCTTGTCGGGCGTGTTGATGAGCGCATGGGGGAGCACGTCCACGCCTTTGATGATCATCTTCTCGGCGTTGAGACGGCGGTCGTCGCCCGTCTGGGCGTAGATCGGCACGGCAACCAGATCGACGCCTGTGTCGTATTCGTCGCGGATGAGTTCTGCCATCGTCACTCGCCTCAGGTGGGCGACTGCCGCGAGAAGCGCCTGGCTGACGCCGTAGAGCACTGCGGTGTGGAGCCTGCCGGATGACGTCCTCACCGCGTTGATTCTGGCCGTCTCCTCACGAAAGCTGGTGAGTTCGCGGTCGCGTAACAGCGGGCTGACGTGCTCCTCGATAACCGCGGCGGCGGCTTCCGCGGAGAACACGGGGTCGCGACCGCCCGCGCCGCTGTACTGGACGGCAGCGCAGTCGCCATGGACGATCACTCCGTCTTCGAGTACGAGCATGACGGATAACGCTTCGCCGGCTTGCCGCACACGGGTGAAACCGGGCGTCACCGGTGCGCCGGCGTACCCAAAGCCGTCGTGCTGCGCCCCGGCGCGAATGGCAGCCTGGTCATCGGAGAAGAAGCCGGTGCGCACAGGCACCGTGAGCACGTCGAGGATTTTCATCGCGTAGACCCGGGATCGTTCCGGTCGGCCCATCGCGGCCCGCTCACTGCAGAGTCGTCTCGCATATCGTCAGAGCGGCCTCCTGCGGTCAGAAGGCCGGCCACGAAGTCGGCCAGCTCGTCGAGGTTCGCGGCCTCGCAAGTGCGTCGGCCTTCCTCGATGTCGTGGATCAGCTCGACGACCCGATCGAAGATGGGGCCTTGGAAGTCCTTGTGCACCTCGTCGACCTCTGTCTTGCGCTTCCGCACCATCAGATCGCGATAGATACCGCTGTGACTCTTGGCGCTCTTACGGTTGAATTCGGCCAGCCGGTCAAGCGAGCCCTCCAGATCGTCGGGGACGAACCCGTCAAAGCTCTCAACGGGCACCGGGGCCTGCGCGAGGACTTCCTTGGCGATCGCGATCATGACGGGGCGATACCGAGGAGCTTCGAGGGTCTCGGCGATCGAGAGATCGGATACGGCGCCGGCCCAGAGCATGGCTCCATACGCCTCCTTGCCCCAGAGGTAGCCGAGCACGTTATCCGTCGGCTCGGCGTAAGGCAGAGCGTCCGCGAGCTCGCGTACCCGCTCGGTGATCGCGTGTCCGCCGAGTTCGCCGACGCGGAAGGTGCCGACGTTCCCCTGCATGACCCGGCCGGGGCCCATCACGTCGGCACCGAAGTTGACGAAGGCGGAGAGCACGCGCTCCGACCCGACTGCATCGACAAGAGCACCGGCAGTGAGTCCGTTCTGCACCGTAAGGACGTAGCCGTCAGGGTTGAGGCGATGGCGCAGCAACTCGGCTGCGGACTGCGAGTGCAGGCTCTTGACCGCGACGATCGCACGGTCGATGGTGTCGGGCAGCTGATCGGGAGTGATCGCGGGTACGCGCGCGACGAACTCTTCCACCGGTCCTTCGATGCGCAGCCCGTCGCGCTGGATGGCTGCTACGTGGGCGGGGTCCGCGTCGCACAGCGTGATGTCGTGGCCGTCGCGGAACATGCGGGCACCGATGGTTCCACCGATGGCGCCGGCGCCGATGATCGTGAGCTTCATTTCGGTCTCTTTCTCATTGGCGCGTTCACGCGGATGTCGAGGTCAGGGCCTTGCGGTCCAGGAATTCGCGGATGACGCGCTGGAATTCTTCGCGTTCTTCGATTTGAGGGGAGTGCCCCGATTTCTCGAAGACCACGAGTTCTGCGTCGGGGATGAGCCGTGCGATGGTCTCCGATGCGCTCACCGGGGTGACCCAGTCACCGCGGCCGACGGTCACGAGAGTGGGTACCGCGATGCCGGGCAAGTACGGCTTCAGGTCGTAGCTGGGGAAGTTGAGCTGAAAGCAGGCGTTGTGCGCCTCGTGGCGGTAGATACCCGCTTCGACCGCCGCTTTCGAGCGAGCCTCGTCGTACTCGTAGTCATACAGGGGAATCAGCTCGGCCCACAGCGCTTTGAGCTCGGCGTCGTCGCGCACATTGCCGGACCAGTACCTGTTGAAATGTTTCCAGTTGATCTCGACTCTGTCCTGATTGCGGGCGTTCTCGAATGCGAGTTCCAGATTGCTGCCGTCGGCGGAGGTGTCGCGCAACAGGAGGGCTGAGACGTGCTCCGGATAGCGCACTGCGTATTCCAGCGCGATGAATCCGCCGTAGGAGCCGCCGGCCACGACTACCTTCTCGACTCCGGCCCATTTCCGGATCTCGTCGACGTCGGACGCCCACTGCTCGTGAGAATAAGGGCCGATGGCCTCGCTCAGGCCGCAGCCCCGCGAGTCGAAGACGATGACGCGGAAGCGATCAGCTAGCGTGCCGAACGTCGCCTTCGGCTCGGCGAGCGATCCGATTCCGCCGCCGCCGTGGTGCGCGATGAGCACCGGCGCATCTTCCGGTCCGAAGGCTTCGATGTTCAATCGGCAGCCGTTGATGGTGATGTCCACAATAATTCCTTTCAGGATCGCGTCGAGACCGAGGTCTGCCAGCGGGTGACGTTGTCGGCGAGCACCGTCAGCGGAACGGCTCCGCTGCCCAGCACCACACCGTGGAAGTCGGCAATGGAGAAGGCGTCGCCGAGCGCGTCGTGCGCGTCCTGGCGAAGACGGAGGATCTCGCGACGACCGATCATGTAAGCGAGCGCTTGGCCGGGCCAGGCGATATAGCGGTCGACCTCGTTGGTGATATGCGTCGTCGTCGTCGCCGTGTGGTCCCACATGAACTGGATCGCACGCTGGCGAGACCATCCGTAGTAGTGGAGCCCCGTATCGACGACGAGCCGACAGGCGCGGAGCGCCCGAAATGACAGCATCCCGAGCCGCGCAACGTCATCGCTGTAGAGGCCCGCCTCATCGGCGAACTGTTCTGAGTAGAGACCCCATCCCTCGTTGAAGCTGCAGGCCTCGACATCGAGGTAACGTCGGTAACGCGGGATGTCGAGGGTCTGCGCGGTTGCCAGCTGCAGATGATGGCCGGGCACCGACTCGTGGAACGCGAGCGCTTCGTACTCGTAGCGATACCGATCGCCGGGGTCGGTGGCGAGCAGGCAGTGCGCTCCGGGCCGGCTGCCGTCGGCGGCCGGCGGCCGGTAGTACGCCATCGCCGTGTTCTTGGCTTCGACGGGATTGATCACCTCGATCACGCAGTCGGGGATGTCGTAAGCGGGGTAGTAGCGGTCGCGCACGGAGTTCGCGCGAGCCAGCGCCGACTCGGCCACGCCGATGATCTGCTCGCTCGTCTCGAATCGCAGAGCCGGGTCCGAGCGCATCCTCTCGGCGATCACCGCGAAGTCCCTCTCGCCGAGGGCTCCGAGGCCGATCTCGGTCCACTCCGTCTTCATCTCATCGAGAACGTCGAGTCCGATCTGATGGATCTCAGCAGGGGTCAATTCCGAGGTGGTGTGTCTCGCGACGGCGGCCAGGTAACCCTGCTCTCCGCCGGGGATCTGATTGATCCCGACCTGATCGTCGGGTCGACCGATTGGCAAGAGCTCGGCCCGCAACCGCTGCGCGAGCCCGGCCATCGCCGGTCTGATCGTGCTCTCGACGACCGCGGTCGCCGTCTCGAGCGTTGCCGCATCGCGAGAGGCGCGCGCGGGTGCCAGCAGCACATCGGCTTCGAGGCCGAGCGCGAGATAGCCTTCCAGCTGCTGAATCGAGTGGCGTACGCCGAGAGTCGTCGGCACTCTGCCGTGGGAGGCCTCGAGGGCGTAGCGCTCGCCGACGCTGTCGAACTGAGCGCCGATACCGGCGAGCCGCTCGAGATAGCGCTCGGCGCTATCCGCCGTATTCGCCGTCATCGCGGGCACGGCCTGGAACACCAGGGCCTGGCGGCTCACGTAGCTCTTCGCGGAGGCATTCGCCGCCCACAGCGAGTGCTCCGCGTCCTGCTGCGCGCCGTGCACCAGGCTGGCGAGGACGTTGCGGTCGACCGAATCCTTGTCGCTGAGTTCGGCGCCGTCGAGTGCGGCCACCTCTTTCTCGATCGCGGCGAATTCGGATGCCGCACGCTCGGACGCCTCGGCGTCGGCGCTACCCGGCAGATGATCGAATTCGGTCAAGCCGAGCAGCGTGGCGTTGTAGGGGTCATAGCGGTGCTGAGTCTGGAAGTAGCGCTCCCCGAGTCGCGCGAGCTGCTCCGACGCGTCGTCCGCCTGTGTCGTATCTGTCATCATTGTGCTCCCGGTCGTGTCAGAGATCAGAACAGGGAGTGGCCGCCGTCGATCGAGAGGGTCTGCCCGCTGATCCAGTCGGCCGCCGGAGAGACGAAGAACTCGACTCCTCGAGCGATGTCCTCGGGCTTGCCCGTCTTGCGTGTGGCGATGCGCTCCAGCAGCGCGCGTTGGCCGTCTTCGCCGTAGCTCTCCCACTGCGCCTGGGTAGTCGGATTGGAGAGGACGAATCCCGGGCAGATGCAGTTGACGGTGATGCCGTAAGGGCCGAGCTCGTGCGCCATCTGACGCGTGAAGCCGATCTGGCCGGCTTTGGCGGTGGTATAGGCCTGGATGCCGGTGAGGCTGACGCTGCGACCTGCACCGGAGGAGATGTTGACGATCCGCCCGTAGCCGCGCCTCTTCATGATGCGAGCTGCGGCTCTCGTGCAGTTCTTCGTGGTGGTGATGTTGGCGGCGATGACCGCATCCCACGCGGCATCCTCCAATTCGTCGATCGGGGTGTGCGTCTGGCCGACGACGCCGCCGGCGTCGTTGACAAGGATGTCCAGGTCCCCGATCGAGGCGAAGTAGCGGTCGACCGCTGCGGCGTCGCTAAGGTCGACGGTGTCCTTGTCGACCCGATGGACGGTAGCTCCTGCCTTCTCCAGCCTGTCGGCGATCGCGCGTCCAATCCCTTGCGCGGTTCCGGTGACGACTGCGGTCAATCCGTCGAGTTCTGCCATGGTGTTGTCGCTCCTTCTTGCTTGTGTTGTCACTTCGTCAGATCAATGTCCGCCGACCGGCTGTACGCGCGTGCGATGTGCGCAGAGTCTTCCCACTGCTTCATGCGGGCGATGCCGCGTTCGCCTGTCGCGAGCACAATGCCTTCGAGCAGGGCCTCGAGGAGCACCACCAGGCCCACCACCGAGTCGAACGGCACCCCGCCGACGGGCACGGTCAGCACGATGT
>JAJYBG010000041.1 GCA_021779075.1 Actinomycetes bacterium
CCCACACCGGCCGCCACCGATCCTGGATGGCGGCGAAGTCGTACTCGTTCTGCGGGGCGTCTGACACGATGTTCCAGGTTACCGGGCCGGGTGTCGGCCGCCCGCCACGGCCAGGGGCAGCGCGGCTTTGAGGAGCATCTCGTCGTACTCCCGTCCCGCGTCCGACAGCGCCGTGATCCCGCCGCCGGCGCCGACCGATGCGCCGTCGGGTGCGAACATGATCGCGCGGATCGCCATCGAGAGCCGCGCCGAGCCGTCGAACCCGAACGAGCCGAAGCAGCCGCCGTAGACGCCGCGCGGGCCGCGCTCGAGGGCGCCCAGCAGCGTCGCCGCGGCGAGCTTCGGCGCGCCGGTCATGGACCCGGCAGGAAAGGCGGCCGCGACGGCGTCCACCGCGGTCAGCCCTGCGCGCAGCTGCGCCGTCACCGTGCTCACCAGCTGGTGCGCCGTCGCGTAGGTCTCGACATCGAGCAGCCGCGTGACCGCCACCGTGCCGAGCTCGGCGACCCGCGCGAGGTCGTTGCGCACGAGGTCGACGATCATGAGGTTCTCCGCGCGCTCCTTGGGATCGGCGGCGAGCTCGGCCCGCAGCCGTGCGTCGTCCTCCGGTGTCGTACCGCGTCGCCGCGTGCCTTTGATGGGCGAGCTCGTCACCCGGCCCGATGCCGCGACGGCGAGGAACTCCTCGGGCGAGGCGCTGGCGAGCGCGAAGTCGCCCGCCCTGATGAATCCCGCGGTCGTCGTCGGGCTCGCCGCGAGCAGTGCGACGAAAGCGTCGAGCGGCTCGGCGCCCGCCACGAGCGTCGCCTGGTCGGTGAGGCAGAGCTGGTAGGCGTCGCCGCGGGCGATCGCGGCGACGCAGGAGTGCACAGCGGCGAGGTACTCGGAGCGGGTGAGGCGCCACTCCCCCTCCACCGGCGACGGTCCGGTCTCCCTGGCCTCCGCTGCGGACCCCTGAGGCGCCCGCAGCACGACGGGCTCGTCGCAGCGCATGAGCACGACCTCCGGAGCCGCGCCGGGGATCGGCGGCGCCACGGGTGCGCCGATGTGGTGAGCGCCGAATTCGTAGCCGAGCCAGCCGTACCACCCGCCGCCGACTCCGTGCCCGGCGCCGTGGGCGAGCCTTTCGCGCAGCATCCGATAGGCCGGGGTGCGGAAGTCGCCGACGATGACGTCAGCCGGATCGCCCGCGCCCATGAGGTGCGAGCCATCAGGCTGGACGAGCCAGAATGCGTACGGCGCGCGGCCGAGGCGCTCGCGGAAAACCGCGGCCGGGGAATCCGTCACGACAGCGGGCAGCGCTTCGCCTAGCTGTAGTAGGAGCCGAGGTACGCGCGCACCATGCGGCGCGCCTCGACGATGAAGCGCTCGTCGGCGGCAGTGCCCGGTGCTGCGAACGCGCGGCCCACGAGCGAGCTCACGATCTCGGCGCAGCACGCCAGGCGCAGCACCAGCTCGTCGCCCTGCGGCAGCGCGTAATCCTCGACGAGGATGTTGGCGGCGAGCTTGGCGAAGAAGTCGAGCTGGCTCTCGTCGAACGGGGTGCGGGTGCCGCCGCGCTCGGTGTCGAGGAAGCGGGTGATGCGGAACCCCTTCTCGCAGCGGTACATGTCGGCGTAGGCGTCGATGGTGAGGTCTACGACGGCGTCCCAGGAAGCCGGCTTGAGCAGCTCGATACGCTCGACCGCGAGAAGCCGGTAGCGGTACGTCGCACGCTCGCGAAGGCTCTGCAGCAGCGCGATCCGGTCGGGGAAGTAGCGGTAGACCGTTCCGATCGACGCGCCTGCGCGTTCGGCCACCATTGCGGTGGTGAGGCGGTCGAAACCGACCTGGTCGACCACCTCGGCGGCGGCGTCGAGCAGGGCGTCGATACGCGTGACGCTGCGTTCCTGCACCGGTTCGGTCCGAACGGTCGGAACGACCGGGCGGTGGGGGCGATTGGCGAGTTCGTGAATCGGCATGGTGGATCTCCAAGGCCTCTCTGTGCCGTCGGGGAGGGCGCGCTTCGGGGTGACGGTGGAAAGCGCTTGAGTGAGTCTAAGCACACCTCAATATGAGCCGTGCCAGGGTTGTCTCGATGGACACGGCGAGCGAGCGACGCATGCACCGGGCCGCACGCATCGACGATGCGGTGAATCGGTTCCGCGCCGCCCATGCGCGCCGGCGCGGCTACCGCCCGATCGTCATCCCCTACGTCGGCTACGGCTCGCCCACCTGGGTGCGCGTGCTCGCGCGCGTCGTGCTCGCCGCTCCCCCGCCGGCCATGCCGCCGCGCCGCGAGCCGCGCGTGCGCGGATGGCGCAGCTTCATGGCCGTGCCGGCCAACGGGGTGCCCGTCGTCGCCGTCATCGCCGGGGTCGAGCACGTCCTCCACCCCGACCGGGGCGGGGTCATCGACGAGGTCGTCGACGCGACCCTGCCGCCCGGCACTCACACGATCGAGCTGCGGCCGACCGAGAGCATGGGGTTCACGACCGCGCAGGTGACGGTCATCGGCGACGAGGAGACCTTCGGCATCGTCTCGGACGTCGACGACACCGTCATGGTCACGGCGCTGCCGAGGCCGCTGCTCGCGGCGTGGAACACCTTCGTGCTCAGCGAGCACGCGCGAGTCCCCACGCCAGGCATGTCGGTCATGTACGAGCGCGTGCTCGTGCAGCACCCCGGGGCTCCCGTGCTGTATCTCTCGACCGGGGCGTGGAACGTCGCACCGGCGCTGCGCCGATTCCTCACGCGGAACCTCTTCCCGACGGGACCGCTGCTCCTCACCCACTGGGGGCCGACCCACGACCGGTTCTTCCGCAACGGATTCCGCCACAAGGTCGACACGCTCGAACGCCTGGCCCGCGAGTTCCCGCGCATCCGCTGGCTGCTCATCGGCGACGACGGCCAGCACGACGAGACCATCTATGGCGGGTTCGCGCTCGCGCATCCGGCCAACGTCTCCGGCGTGGCGATCCGTCAACTGACCGCGAGCGAGGCCGTGCTCGCCGGCGGACGCAAGAAGTCCGATGCGCGTACCTCACTGAGTGGCATCCCCTGGGTCTACGGGCACGACGGCTCGCACCTCCTCGCCGAGCTCAAGCGCCTCGGGGTCGTCGGCTCGCGCACGCCGGAAGGCGGCACGGGCGTGCCCTGACAGCCCTGACGACACGCTGGAGCGCGCCGATAGTCGGGGTGAAGCCATCCCTCCCGAGCTCAGGAGCGCACCGTGACCGTCGTCGAATCCTTCCACACGCAGACCTCACTCGCCGAGGCTTCGGCGGCGCCCGCTCCGGTCGCTGCTCCGAGCGCGCCGCCGATCCACGACGACGGCCCGATGCCCGCGGCGGCCGGGCCGTACCTCGATCGGCTCGGCAGCGTATGGATCCTCATGCCGGACGGCGGCTGGTGCTACGCCGCGACCGGGGTCCTGTACAGCAAACGACGCCGTGCCGACGTCACCCGCAATGCGCCTTTCACTCCGCTCTACACGCTCCAGGCCGCGGCCGCGGCCATCGCGGCCGAGGCCGACCGCGAGCACGCCGCCAGCGGCCGCTACAGCAACCTGATCGCCGACGACTCCGCGGTGCTGCGCCGCCTCGCCGCGGGACGTGCGATCGACGAGCTTATTTGACGAAACTTTCGGTTACGTAACCGTTACCGTTTGATTTCGCGGTTTCCGCTGCGCGGCGCGATTTTTGGGACGAAGATTTCAGATGCTTCCCCAACCGGGAGGCAGTCGAGGGTCCCCTCGCCTTCAATGAAGAAGCAAGGAGTTACGAGACGTGAAGCGCACTTCACTGATCGCCGCAGCAGCTATCGCCGGTGTTTCGGCGATCCTGCTGTCCGCATGCGCCAGCTCGCCATCCAGCAGCTCGCCGTCGGCAAGCACCACCGGTTCCACCAGCGCAAGCGGAAGCAAGACCGCGTGCGTCATCCTGCCCGACGCGGCATCGTCGCCGCGCTGGGAGACGTTGGACCGGCCCGACCTGCAGAACGCCCTTACGGCAGCAGGCTTCACCGCCAACATCCAGAACGCCCAGGGCGACACCGGCAAGTACGCCACCATCGCCCAGCAGGAGCTCGCTCAGGGCTGCGGCGTGATGCTGCTCGTCGACTACAACGGCGCCGGCCAGGCCGTCGCCGCGACGGCCAAGGCGCAGGGCATCCCTGTCATCGCCTACGACCGCCCGATCACCGGGGCCGACTACTACGTGTCGTTCGACAACGCGAAGGTCGGCGCGCTCGAGGCTCAGGCGGTCATCGACGGCCTCAAGGCCGCGGGCAAGAGCGTCGCCTCCTCGAGCATCGTGTTCATGGGCGGCGACCCGTCTGACGGCAACGCCAAGATGTTCCACGACGGCGCCCTCGCTGCCTTCCAGGCCGCAGGCCTGACCAAGCCCGCAGCGGAGCCGACCGGCGCCTGGGACCAGCAGAAGAGCGCGACCAACTTCGAGAACGCCTTCACCTCGCTCAACGGCAAGGTCGATGCGGTCTGGGTCGCCAACGACACGGACGCCGCCGGCGTCATCCAGATCCTCGACAAGAACCACCTCAAGTTGCCGGTCTCGGGCCAGGACGCGTCCATCGTCGGCCTTCAGAACATCGTGCTCGGCAAGCAGACCGGTACGGTCTGGAAGCACGTTCCGGATGAGGCCAAGGCCGCGAGCGACCTCGCGATCCAGCTGCTGAACGGCCAGAAGCCGACCGTCGCCAAGACGCTCTCCGACGGGACCCCGTATATCGCGGTCACCCCGGTCCTCGTCGAGGCGAAGGCCTCGGGCGATGTCCAGGACGTCGAAGCCGTCGTGAAGGCCGGCGACGCGAAGGCCTCCGACATCTGCAACACTGCAGCGCTCCAGGCCGCCTGCGCTACGTACGGCGTGAAGTAGACATCAACGATCACGAGGGGGGTTTTCGCGGGATTCCGGCGAAAACCCCCCTCCCCCATGTCGAAGGAGACAACCAATGGCAGAAGACGCACCTCTGCTCGAACTCACCGACGTCAAGAAGGCGTTCGGACCCGTCACCGTCCTGCGCGGTGTCCACCTCAGCGTCTACCCCGGCAAGGTGACCGCGCTGGTCGGCGACAACGGCGCTGGCAAGTCCACCCTCATCAAAGGTCTCGCCGGCGTTCAGCCCTACGACTCCGGCACGGTCGTGTTCAACGGCCACGAGGTCAACCTCACCAATCCGCGCCATGCCGCGTCCCTCGGCATCGAGGTGGTCTACCAGGACCTCGCCCTCTGCGACAACCTCGACATTGTGCAGAACATGTTCCTCGGCCGTGAGGAGACGAGCGGAGGGTTCTTCGACGAGGGCGTCATGGAGCGTCGCACCTCCGAGGTGCTGCGCTCCCTCTCGGTGCGCACGGTCGAGTCGGTGCGCCAGAAGGTCTCGAGCCTCTCCGGCGGCCAGCGCCAGACCGTCGCGATCGCGCGCGCCGTCCTCAAGGAGGCGAAGCTCGTCATCCTCGACGAGCCCACGGCCGCCCTGGGCGTGGCGCAGACCGAGCAGGTGCTCAACCTCGTCAAGCGCCTCGCCGAACAGGGCGTGGCGGTCCTCATCATCAGCCACAATCTCGCCGACGTCTTCAAGGTCGCCGACTTCGTCAGCGTCCTCTACCTCGGCGAGATGGTCGCCGACGTCCCGATCGCCGAGACCAGCTACGACGACGTGGTCGGCTACATCACCGGCAGCAAGACCTATGAGAGGGCTCGCGCATGAGCACGAAGTCGGTCCAGATCAGCGACGCAGCGCCCGACCCCATCGCCGACGACCTCATCGGCGCCGGCCAGGAGGGCACGCTGCTCGATCAGGTGCGCGGTTACTTCTCCCGC
Organism: Actinomycetes bacterium; assembly: GCA_021779075.1. Taxonomy (GTDB): domain Bacteria; phylum Actinomycetota; class Actinomycetes; order Actinomycetales; family Microbacteriaceae; genus Gryllotalpicola. Next base: position 5,823 of record JAJYBG010000041.1, read on the forward strand.
GTCCGCCAGGGCGAGATGGGCGTGCTGCCTGCCGTCGGCGGCATGGTCGTGCTCGCCATTCTCTTCACGATCCTCAACCCGCTCTTCATCACCGAGCGCAACTTCGCCAACCTCATGACCCAGTCGGCGACGCTCGTCATGCTGGCGATGGCGCTCGTCTTCGTCATCCTGCTGGGCGAGATCGACCTCTCGGCCGGCACGACCTACGGCGTCGCGATGTGCGCGTTCGTGGTGCTCGTCTCGGTGGTGCACGTCAACTGGATACTCGCGCTGCTCGCCGCGTTCGCGATCGGCCTCGCAGTCGGCGCGTTCATCGGCTTCTTCGTCGCCCGGGTCGGGATACCCTCCTTCGTCGTGACCCTAGGCCTGTTCCTCGGCTTCCAGGGCCTCGAGCTCATCATCATCGGCAATGGCGGCAGCTACGCCGTTCAGGTGCCGCAGATCCTCGCGATCATGAACAGCAACCTCCCCATCTGGGGCGGCTGGGTGCTGCTCGCCGTGATGGTCGCGATCACGATCGGAACCGGATTCTGGGACCGCGCCCGCCGCAAGCGGGCCGGTGTCCCGAACCGCGCCCAGGCGCTGCTCTGGGCGAAGGTCGGCGTCATCGTCGTCCTCGGCGGTCTCGCGGTGTTCTTCCTCAGCCAGAATCGCGGCGCGGTGAGTGACATCCGGGGTGTTCCGATCGTCGTCCCGATCGTGCTCTTCATCCTCTGGATCGGCACCTTCGTCCTCGACCGGACGAAGTTCGGCCGGTACATGTACGCCGTTGGCGGCAATGCCGAGGCGGCCAGGCGTGCGGGCGTCAAGGTCATCGCCATCCGGTGGATCGCCTTCATCATCTGCTCGACGCTCGCGGTCGTCTCCGGCATCTTCTCGATCGGCCAGGTCGGGTCGGTGGATGCCACGTCCGGGCGCGACATCGTGCTCAGTGGCGTCGCGGCGGCGGTCGTCGGCGGCGTGTCGCTGTTCGGCGGCCGCGGCCGCCTCATCCACGCCGCGATCGGCGCGGTGGTCATCTCGATGATCACCAACGGCCTCGGCCTGCTCAACCTGCCGGCCGGCGCGAATTACCTCGTCACCGGCGGCGTGCTGATCCTCGCCGCCTCCGTCGACGCGATCTCGCGGCTGCGCTCGGGCGGATCCCTGTTCAGCCGCTCGTAAGCCGCGCGCACGAGAAAGCCCCCGGCTCGAATGGCGAGCGGGGGCTTTCTCGTTGCAGCTACTTCGTACCGCGGCGCAGCGGGAAGCGACGGTCGAGGACCGCGGCGACACCGGTGGCGCTGGCGATCCAGGTGATCACGGCGAACGCCGCCCACGACCCGAAGATCCCGTAGATCGCGGCCGCGGTCACGTCATCCGGGTAGTGAGCGCCGAGATACATGCGCGCGAAGGAGACGGCCGCCGTCGCGACGAGCCCGGGCGCCCACACCCAGCGGACGTGCACCGTGCCGCGCAGCAGCAGCACGAGCGTGACCGCCAGGGATGCGATGAACACGACGTGCCCGCTCGGGAAGCTCGGGTCGACGTCGACGGCGCCCACGTGGTGGGCGATCGCGCTGTACTCCGGGCGCGGACGATGCACGATGAGCTTGACGATGTCGCTCGAGAGCCAGGAGAGACCGACGGTGAGTCCGGCTCCGAGCCCCACCGCGACGCTGTGGGCGACCCAGGCGACGACCGCCGCGAAGAGCACCCCGAGGACGATCGCGGGGCCGGGCGAGAAGAGCGTCGAAAGCCCGAGAGCCAGCGTGTCGAGCACCTGGTTGTGGTTGTCGTTGAGCGTCTGGATGAAGCCGAGGCCGTTGCTCTGGTGCTTCACGACGAAACCCCACGCCGTGATCGCAAGGATTGCGACCACGCTGACGATCAGCGCGACGACGGGATGCTGCAGTCGTCGCAGGAGAGTCGGTGTTGCCGAAGCGGTCACAGGAGAGCCTTCCGTCGGGATGCAGCGAGCCGACACCGATGCTGCCGCATCCGCGCTGATGGATTCCCAAGAACCGGCTGAGCAGGAGCGGGCCCGACCCGTCGCAGACGGCACCGATCGCGTCGCAGCCAGAGCGCTGCGTCGGCCGTTTTCGGCCTACGCCTGGACGACGGCTCCTGCTCGTACCAGCGCATCCACGCGCGCGGGCTCATAGCCCAGCTCGGTGAGCACCGCGCGCGTGTCCTGTCCGTTCGCCGGCGCGGAGGCCGGATCGGCGGGTGAGGTGCCGCTGAACCGTGGGGCAGGACGCGGCTGGAGCAGACCGGCGACGTCGACGAACGCGTCGCGCGCCTTCATGTGCGGGTCGTCGGGAACCTCGTCCGGCTCGAGAACGGGAGCCACGCACGCGTCCGATCCCTCGAATACCTTCGCCCATTCGTCTCGCGTACGGCCCGCGATCACCTCCGCGAACCGCGCCTTGAGGATCGGCCACCCCTGGCGATCCATCTGCGCGGGGAGGTCCTCCCCTGCGAGCCCGAGTCCGTCGATGAGCAGTTCGTAGAACTGGGGCTCGATCGCGCCGAGGGCCAGGTAGCGCCCGTCCGCCGTGCGGTATGCGTCGTAGAACGGCGCGCCGGAGTCGAGCAGGTTAGTGCCCCGCTCGGGCTGCCACATACCTGTGGCCCGCATGGCCACGAACGGCGCCATCAACACGGAGGCACCGTCGACCATCGCGGCGTCGACAACTTGCCCAACACCGGTGGTGCGTGCTGACAGGATGGCGCAGACGATGCCGTACGCGAGGAAGATTCCGCCCCCGCCGAAGTCGCCCACGAGATTCAACGGCGGTGTCGGCGGCTGCCCGGCTCGTCCGATGGGATGCAGCGCCCCCGCGATGGAGATGTAGTCGATGTCATGGCCGGCCCTCGGCGCCATCGGGCCGGTCTGACCCCAGCCGGTCATCCGTCCGTACACCAGCGCGGGGTTGCGCTCGAGGCACACATCGGGGCCGAGGCCGAGCCGTTCGGCGACGCCAGGGCGGTACCCCTCGAACACCGCCTCGGCGCTGGCGACAAGGTCGAGCACCGCCGCAACCCCCTCCGGATTCTTCAGGTCGACGGCGACCGACCGCTTGCCGCGGCCGAGCACGTCGAGCTTGGGCGCGGCGGCCTGCATCATCGAGCCACCGGTGGTGCGGTCGACGCGGATCACCTCCGCACCCATGTCGGCCAGCAGCATCCCGGCGAAGGGCCCGGGGCCGATTCCGGAGAGTTCGATGATGCGCACGCCGGCGAGTGGTCCGGTCGGGCGGGTCGTCCCGGTCATGCGGCGGGCGTGAAACTGTAGAGCACGGTCTCCACATCATCGGTCGTATCAGCGGTCGTGTAGACGAGGCGCATCTGCTCGCCGATCCTCCACGACGCGGGGTCCCCTTCCAGGGTGGTCTGGATCCTCACCCCTTCCGGGAGGTCCACCTGCCCGACACCGTACCCTTCCGCATCGAGCTGGGACTTGCCGAACATGGGCGCGTAGATGAAGGAGTAGGAGTACAGCACCCCGGACTGCGACAACTCCACATCGTGCACGGGGCCCAAGCAGATCGGGCACGTCCACCGGCGCGGGTAGAAGGACTCCTCGTCCTTGTCGCACCGGCTGCCCAACAGTACCGGGGCGTCCCCGTCCGCCCGGAACAGGTCCGGGTCCGCTGATCGGCGTTCGGTCATGACCTCACCGTTCCCTTTCGTTCGTTATTACTGTCAGAGCCCGAGGCGCTGCGCGAGGAGTTCCTTGTTCGCGGTCGCGTCCCCATACAGCAGCTCGGCCGCCTTCGCCCGCTTGAAGTACAGGTGGGAATCATCCGCCCACGTGAACCCGATCCCACCATGCACGTGCAGGGACTCGCTCGCAGCGAAGAAGTACGCCTGCGACGCGTACGCCTTCGCCAGCGGAGCGACCACGGGCAGCTCGTCGTTGTCCTCGTCCGCCGCCCACGCCGCGTAATACACGGAGGCCTTCGCAGACTCGATCTCCACGAACATGTTCGCGCACAAGTGCTTGATGCCCTGGAACGACCCGATCGCGCGACCGAACTGGTACCGCTTCTTCGCGTAATCCACCGCCCGCTCCAAGCAGATCTGCGCCCCGCCGATCATCTCCGCCGACAGCAGCACCTCCACCCGGTCCAGCACCCGCGACAACGTCGCCCACGACCCGTTCTCCAACAAGGTGGCCTTCGCCCCATCGAACGTGACCTCCGCCAACCGGCGGGTCTGATCCAACGAGTCCAGCACCCTCCGCGACACCCCCGGACCGTCCCCGTCCACGACCGCGAGAACCACCCCGTCCTCGCCGGACGTCCCCGCACGCCGCGCCGCAACCACGATCAGATCCGCGCTGCCCCCATCGATGACATACGACTTCCGGCCCGTCAACATCACACCGGCACCATCCCCGGCCGCGACCGCATGGACCCCCTCCGGACCCCACCCCTCACCAGGCTCCGCCGTCGCCAACGCCGCCGCCTTCGCACCCGACGCCAGATCCGGCAGCAACTCCGCCCGCTGCGCCGCCGAACCCGCCGCCTGAATCGCGAGAATCCCCGACGTGGTCGACAAGAACGGCATCCCCGACACCACCCGGCCCAACTCCTCCGCCGCGATCACCAACTCCAGGAACGACAACCCCTGACCGCCCTCATCCTCCGCGACCACCAGACCCGGCAACCCCACCTGATCAGCAGCCCGAGCCCACGCCTCCGGCGAGAACGCCAACGCCTCCGACATCAACGCCCGAGTCGACGACAACGGGGAAGACTGCTCCAAGAACCGGCGCAACGTCGCCCGGAACTCCTCCTGATCCTCATCAAACGCAAAATTCATCTCACGACCTCCACATGCTGATTCCCAATACCGTGCCCGACATCGAACTCAATCACCCATGATCTCGACCACTCCCGCAGCGGAACCGGTGACGATCGCGACCTTTCCGTCGAAACGTCCCATCGATCTTCCCTTCGTAGTGGCTTGTTCCCCAGTTCGGGGGTGGACTCGACGGTGTGCCGGGTCCAGTGTTCTTGCGTGTCTCAGGCGTCGTGGCGGCCGAGGATCGTGACGCAGGAGACGCTGCCCG
>JAJYBG010000042.1 GCA_021779075.1 Actinomycetes bacterium
GATGTCGCGTATCGAGTGCTACTTCGTGACGTCCCAGAGATGGTGGATGGGGTCGTGCAGCGCATACTTCGCGAGCGATTCGACGGTGAAGGCGCTGCCGTCGCCGCGGAATCCCATCCGGCCGAGCTCGCCGGAGTGCACCTGCGCGAGCGTGTCGGCGAAGGCGATGCCGGCGGTGGCGAGCTCGTCGGCGACCACGGAGGGATCCTGCGCGTTGTAGTGCTGCTCGATCGCCGTGGCGTCCTGGTTCCAGTTCGGGAACTGCGGGTCGACGAGCACGAGCATGAGCTCGAGCCGGGCGAGCATGATGCGGTAGACGTCGCGCACATGAGCCGAGTACTCGAGCGGCGACCACGTCGAGTCATCCGGCCGCATCGTGAGGCCCTCGCCTGAGAGCACCTGGCGGAACGCGGCGACGTTCTCGCGGACGTATCCCGGGATCTCGTCGAACGCGGTCGCGGTGGAATCGTAGCCGCAGTCGGGGCAGGGCTTCTCGAGGACCCAGGTCCAATTCTTGGTGTCGGGGACGATCGGCATGCGGCGACTCTACTGCGCGGCCGACGCCTGGCTACTGCCCGACGACCGCGCCGAAGTGCTCGGCGAGGGTGGCGCGGCTGGTGGCGCGCAGCTCCTCGAGGCCGACGGTGAAGACGTCCTGCACCTCGAGCACCGGCTGCTCGCCGACGACCGCATCGGTGACGCCGATGCGCAGCACGGGGTAGTTCCGGCCATCGCACAGGCCGCGGAACTTCACGTCGTCCTCACGGGCGACCGAGACGAGCGCGCGCCCGGTGGATTCCGAGAACAGCGCCGTCGTGGCATCCACCTCGTCGCGCTCTACGATGCCGTCGAGCCACACCCTGGCGCCGACCCCGAAGCGCAGCACGCCCTCGGCGAGGGTCTGCGCGAGGCCGCCGTCGGAGAGGTCATGGGCGGACGTGATGATGCCCTCGACCGCCGCGTTGTGCAGCAGGTCGGCGAGGGCCTTCTCGCGCCCGAGATCGACGCGGGGCGGCAGCCCGCCGAGGTGACCGTGGATCGTGCCAGCCCACGCCGAGCCGTCGAGTTCGAGCGCGGTGGTGCCGAGCAGGTAGAGGTTCTCGCCCGCATCCTGCCAGCCGGAGGGCACGCGGCGCGCGACGTCGTCGATGACGCCGAGCACCCCCACGACCGGGGTCGGGAAGATCGGCGTCGAGCCGGTCTGGTTGTAGAACGAGACGTTGCCGCCGGTCACGGGGATGCCGAGCTCGAGGCAGGCATCCGACAGCCCTTCGACCGCCTGCGAGAACTGCCACATCACCTCGGGGTTCTCGGGACTGCCGAAGTTGAGGCAGTCGGTGACGGCCATCGGCACCGCGCCCGTCGCGGCGACGTTGCGGTACGCCTCGGCGAGCGCGAGCTTCGCGCCCTGGGCGGGGTCGAGCAGGCAGAACCGCCCGTTCGCGTCGGTCGCGACGGCGACGCCGAGACCGGACCCCTCGTCGACGCGGATCATCCCGGCATCGTCGGGGAACGACAAGGCGGTGTTGCCGCCGACGTAGTAGTCGTACTGGTTCGTCACCCAGCTCTTGTCGGCGAGGTTCGGCGAGCCGAGGAGGGCGAGGAACTGCTCGCGGAGTTCTGAGCGGTCGGCTTCCGTCGAGGCGTCCGACCGCGGCAGTGACGCAGCGGAATCCGCCCGCAGTGCGTCGAGCCACACCGGGTATGCGACGGGTCGGTCGTACACCGGGGAGTCGACGGCGACGGTGCGCGGGTCGACGTCGACGATGCGCTCGCCATGCCAGTCGATGACGAGGCGGCTGTCGCCGGTGACCTCGCCGAGCACGCTCGCCTCGACGTCCCACTTGGCGGTGACCGCGAGGAACCCGTCGAGCCTGTCGGGGTGCACGACCGCCATCATGCGCTCCTGCGACTCGCTCATGAGGATCTCCTCGGCGGTGAGCGTCGGATCGCGCAGCAGCACGTTGTCGAGCGAGATGGCCATGCCCCCGTCGCCGTTGGAGGCAAGCTCCGAGGTGGCGCACGAGATGCCGGCGGCGCCGAGATCCTGGATGCCCTCCACCAGGTGGTCCTGGAAGAGCTCGAGACAGCACTCGATGAGCACCTTCTCGGCGAAGGGGTCGCCGACCTGCACCGCGGGACGTTTCGTCGGACCGCCCGACGAGAACGAGTCGGAGGCGAGGATCGACGCCCCGCCGATGCCGTCGCCACCGGTGCGCGCCCCGAACAGCACCACGAGATTGCCCACGCCGGTGGCGTTGGCGAGATGGAGGTCGTCGTGGCGCAGCACGCCCACCGCGAGGGCGTTGACGAGCGGGTTGCCCTGGTACACGGCGTCGAACACCGTCTCGCCGCCGATGTTGGGAAGGCCGAGGCAGTTGCCGTAGAACGAGATGCCGCCGACGACGCCGTGGACCACGCGGGCGGTGTCGGGATCGTCGACCCGGCCGAAGCGCAGCTGGTCCATGACCGCGACCGGGCGCGCGCCCATCGAGATGATGTCGCGCACGATGCCGCCGACGCCGGTCGCGGCGCCCTGGAACGGCTCGATGAAGCTCGGGTGGTTGTGCGACTCGACCTTGAAGGTCACCGCCCAGCCCTCGCCGATGTCCACCACGCCCGCGTTCTGACCCATGCCGACCATGAGGTGCTTCGTCATCTCGGGGGTCACCTTCTGCCCGAACTGGCGCAGGTAGTTCTTCGAGGATTTGTACGAGCAGTGCTCGCTCCACATCACCGAGTACATGGCGAGCTCGGCGCTCGTCGGGCGCCGGCCGAGGATCTCGCGGATCTGCGCATACTCGTCGCCCTTGAGGCCGAGGGCCTCGTAGGGCTGCTCGCGCTCGGGAGTGGCGGCGGCGCTCGCGACCGTGTCGAGTGGAACGGTTGGAACGGCGATCGCCGCCGCGTCAGCAGTCACCTGTCGATTCTAGGAGACGCGTCCGCGCGGCTCCCCGCAGCCGGCCCGGCCCGCGGCGAACGGTCAGCTCGCGATGTCCTTCGTCGTGAAGCGGCCGTAGGCGAGCGCGCCGAAGACGGCCAGGTAGCCGAGCTGCAGCCAGAGGTTGCTCAGGAAGGAGCCCCACTCGACCGGCGACCGCAGGACATCGGCGATGCCGAGCCAGTAGTGCGAGAAGAGCCAGGGGTGGATCCAGTCGAGTTGCGGCAGTGCGTCGACGACTTGCGCCACGGCGGCGAGCACGATCGTGGCCGCCATGGCGCCCACCGGCACGCTCGTCAGAGTCGAGGCGAAGAGCCCGATCGCAGCGAGGCCCAGCAGCGACACCGTCTCGTAGAGCGCCAGCAGCAGGATGCGCCCGCTGAAGCCCCAGAAGCCGACCTGCGACCCGGACAGCAGCGTGACCGGCCCGATGTGGAACAGGATCGCGCCGATGAGGCATCCGAACAGGGCGACCGTCAGCGTCGCGGCGATCGCGAAGGCTGCGCACGCAGCGTACTTGACCAGCAGGATGCGCAGCCGACCGCTCGGCGCGACGAGAAGGTAGCGCAGCGTGCCGAGGCTCGCCTCGCCCGCGATCGTGTCGCCGGCGACGACGGCGAGCGTCATCGGCAGGAACACGGGAATCGACACGGCGATCGCCGTGAACGCGACGAAGAGCCCGTTGTCGGTGATCGCGCCGATGAACGCCGGCCCCCGGCCGCTGCCAGCGCCCGCGACGCGCACCGCTATGCCGATGAGGACGGGCACCGCCGCGAGGGCGGAGAGCATCGTGATCGTGCGCCAGCGCCGGAACAGCGTCGCGAGCTCCGAGCCGAGCAGGGCCAGCGGGCGCACTGCCGCGGCGGTCGGGCCCGCGGTCTCAGCCTGCGACATCGAAGCCCTCCCCGGTGAGCGCGACGAAGCGGTCTTCGAGGCTCTCGCCGGTCGCGGCGATGCCGCGCACCCGCACTCCGGCGGCCACGAGCGCGGCGGTGAGGTCCTCGACGGCGACGCCATCGGGCAGCGCGGCCTCGACCCGGTCGGCGGCGGGAATCGACGGGGAGAGTCCCCGGCCGCGCAGCACGGCGGCCGCGGCATCCGGGTCCGCGGTGGTCACCGTCACCTCGCGCACGGCCTGCGATCTCAGCTCGTCGAGCGTGCCCGATGCGACGAGGGTGCCGGCGCGCATCACGGCGGCGTGCGTGCAGAGCTGCTCGATCTCTCCGAGCAGGTGGCTCGAGACGAAGACGGTCGTCCCGTCGGCGGCGAGGGCTCTGATCAGCGAGCGCACCTCGCGGGTGCCCTGCGGGTCGAGGCCGTTGCTGGGCTCGTCGAGGATGAGCAGTTCGCGCGGGCGCAGCAGCGCGTTCGCGAGTCCCAGGCGCTGCTTCATCCCGAGCGAGTAGGCGTGCACCTTCTTGGTTGCCGCATGGGCGAGGCCGACGCGCTCGAGGGCTGTGTCGATGCGGGCGCGTCGCGTGGCTGGAGCCGAGCGCGTGTCGGCTGCGTCGAATCGCACGAGGTTGTCGCGGCCGCTGAGGAAGGGATAGAACGCGGGGCCTTCGACGAGCGCCCCCACTCGCGGCAGCACCCGCTGGGCCGCTCGCGGCATCGGCTCGCCGAGCAGCTCGACAGTCCCGCTGCTCGGCGAGATGAGGTTGAGCATCATCCGGATCGTCGTCGTCTTGCCCGAGCCGTTGGGGCCGAGGAAGCCGTAGATCGAACCGCGGGGAACGGCGAGGTCGAGTCCGTCGACGGCACGCTGCGCGCCGAAGAGCTTGGTCAGGCCGGTGGCCCGGATGGCCGCCGCGCTCAACCGGCGACCGTCACTTGGCTGCGGCCTCGAGGGCCGCAAGAGGCACCGCTCCGGCGAACAGGCGGCCATCCGCGGTGACGAGCACCGAGACCAGCGCGGTCTGCAGGCCCTCGCCGCCCGCGACAGGCGTGAGCAGGCTGCCCGCCAGCGACGAGACGTCGGGCGCGGCGGAGCGGGTACCGGTCGAGGCGCCGAGCAGGGCCGAGCCGGTGCCGGCGGGCAGCTCGACGATCGTCGCCCAATCCGAGCCGGTGATCTTCGGCTTCGGCGCGAACGCCCCGAGGCCCTTCGGAGGGGCGGATCCACCGAGCCCCGACAGCAGTTCCATCGGCGTCAGCTGCGACACCGTCGTGCCGGCGGGCGGGGTGAAGTCGAAGACGGACGCCGCCGGGGCGCCGTAGGAGATCGAGGTGAAGGCCGTCGTGAACGCCGGAGCCGACTGGCCGCGAGCGTAGACCGCCGCCGACAGCGGCAGCCCGGTGAAGGCGTCCACTGCGAGGGTCGTGTGGTCGACGAGCGTTGCCGAGGTCTTCGGCGTGAGGGTCAGCGAGTAGACGGCGCGGCCTGCGACTCGATCGCTCGTGGAGACCGTGAGCGTGGTCGACGGCGTGATCGCCGCGATCAGCTTCGCCGCCGCCTGCGCGGGCGTCAGGGCGGTGCCGCCGGGCAGGGCGTCGGGATGCGCAGCGGAGGAGGCATCCGACGAGAGCTGCAGATGCGCGGCCGAACCGGCCTGCGAGTCGTACTCCCAGAGGCTGGTGCCGTTGTGGATGAGGTCGGTCTCGGCCCACGAGCCGAGCAGCTGGAGGCGCTGCTTCTCCGGGCCGTCGACGAAGACGCGGGCGGTGTGCGACGCGGTGAGGAACGATGCCCACGAGCTCAGCGACGAGCCGCCCAGCGAGATGCCGGTCGCCGATTGAAGCGAGCCGAGATCGGGCAGCCCGAGGTCGGAGGACTCCTGCACGGTTCCCGAATAGGCCGCATGCTGGCTGCCGCCGATGAGGGCGATCAGCTGGGCGGGCGTCTTCGACGGCAGAGTCGGGTCGGCATTCGCCATTGCGGGAATCGTCACGGCGGCCGCGATCACGACGGGCGCGACCATGGCCGGCAGCCAGCGTAGGACCTTGTTCATGCGCCCCAGGCTAGACGCGGTTGCTGGGGGCGGAGCCGGAAATACTCCGAGAGGATGACGAGCATCGTCCGGGAAGAGGCGGACGTCCGCTCGCCGGGTCGGGCTACGCGGCGAGTACCGCTCGCAGCGCGCTCTCGAAGAAGACGAGGCCGTCGACGCCGGAGCGCATCCGCTCGTCGGTGTCGGGGCCGAAGCCGGGCTCGGTGGCGTGCTCGGGGTGCGGCATGAGGCCGACGATGTTGCCGCGCTCGTTGGTGAGGCCGGCGATGTCGTGGAAGGAGCCGTTCGGGTTGAGGCCCGCGTAGCGGAAGGCGACGAGCCCCTCGCCCTCGATGCGCTTCAGGGTCTCCTCGTCGGCGATGAAGCCGCCGTCGGCGTTCTTGATCGGGATGACGATCTCCTGGCCCGTGACGAAACCGTTCGTCCAGGCGGTGTCGACGTTCTCCACGACGATGTGCTGGTCGCGGCGGATGAAGGAGCCGTGGTCGTTGCGGATGAGGCCGCCGGGCAGCAGGTGCGCCTCCACGAGCACCTGGAAGCCGTTGCAGATGCCGAGCACCGGCATCCCGGAATCCGCGGCCTGGACGACCTCGGTCATGATCGGCGCCATGGCGGCGATGGCACCGGCGCGGAGGTAGTCGCCGTAGGAGAAGCCGCCGGGCAGCACGAGCGCGTCGACGCCGCGCAGGTCGTGGTCGGCATGCCAGAGCGCAACGGCCTCGGCGCCGGCGCGGCGCACCGCCCGCTGGGCATCCCGGTCGTCGAGCGAGCCGGGGAAGGTGATGACGCCGATGCGCATCAGGCGGTCACGCCCGCCGCGACGCGCACACCGACGACGTCCTCGATGACGCCGTTGCTCAGCACATCGGCGGCGATCGAGCGCACGCTCTCGAGCAGCTCCGGGGTGACCTCGCCGTCGACGGCGAGCTCGAAGCGCTTGCCCTGCCTGACCTGGAACTCGCCGCGGCCGGCGCGGCGCAGGGCGCCGGCGATGGCCTTGCCCTGCGGATCGAGCAGCTCGGCCTTCGGCATGACTTCGACGACGATCACGGACACGCTGCGCTCCTTGCGGCGATGGGGCGAGGGGATTCCTCGAGTCTACCGGCCGCGACGGATCCGCCCCGGGTTGCCGCTGGGGAGGGCTTCGCGCGTTGCGCAGGGCGCGGCGATCGGCACTCTCGTCACCTCGGAGCGAAGCCCTGCGCGAGGAAAGTTCCGTGACGTTCAGGCGCCGTTAACCCCGGGGCCCGCTTCCGGTTCAAGGCCGCCCCATAGCGTGTCGGCATTAACCCCGGGGAGGACCGTGTCGCCGCGCACTGTCGAACTCGCGCCTGAGCATGCGCGAGGCGTCAGCGTATTCCCGGCGGCGACGGCGATGGTGTGGCCCGGCGCCGGGGCGAGCACCGCGGTGGCGGTGCCAGGGGTGCGCCTTGCGCCGGGCGATGTGCTCGTGCGCGTCGAGCTCTCGACGGTGTGCCCCATCGACGTGCGGATGGCGCAGGGCGGGGAGTCCGCCGCGCCGCCGCTCGTCCTCGGCCACGAGGCGGTCGGTGTCATCGAGGCGTTCGGCGAAGGCGGCGCGCGCTCCTCGGCCGGCAAGAAGCTCTCGCTCGGGCAGCGCGTGGTCTGGGCCCGGGAGGTGCCGTGCCGGCACTGCGCGCAGTGCCGCCGGGGCGATCCGGGTGCCTGCGTCGCCGCGGTGCGGTACGGGCACGAGCGGATGCGCCGTGGCTTCGAGCTCAGCGGCGTGTTCGCCTCGCACATCCACCTGCGCGCCGGCACGGCGATCGTTCCCGTCCCGCGCGATGCGCCCGCGGCGGTGCTGGCGCCCGCGAACTGCACCGGCGCGCTCGCGATAGCGGCACTCGAGGCGACCGCCGAGACCGGCCCGATCGCGGGCGCCATCCTCGTCGTCGACGGCGCCGATCTGCTCGCGCTCACGGCCCTCGCGATGGCGAAGGACGCCGGCGCGACGGTGATCGCGCGCTCGACCGACGCCGAAGCCCGTGTCCGGGCGCTCAACTGGGGTGCCGACGCCGCGGCCGTGCCGGGCGCCCACCCGGACTCGCCGCTATCGCTGGAGTGGGCGATCCGCGGACTCGCCCGGCGCAGCGCCGACCACCGCGTGCTTGCGCTCGACGAGCACGGCCACGCCCTGCCGCGCCACCTCGAACTGGCCGCCGGCTATCTCGCGGATTCCTGGCACCGCCACCCCTTCGGAGCCGTCGTCGCGGAGCCGCTGCCCCTGGCTCAGGTCGATCGCGCCGTCGCGCTCGCCGCGACCCCGGATGCCCCGCTGCGTGTCGCCGTGACCCCGTGAACGTCGCACCCGCTGAGTGAGCGCGCGGCGTCACGCAGCCGCACGAGTCCATCGCCCGCCGACGCGGTCGCAGCCTCAGCCTGCTGGAGACCTATGCGGTGAGCCGCTCGACGAGCTCGCGGTATTTCGCCGCCGTCTGCGCGACGATCTCGGCGGGCAGCTCGGGCGGGGTTCCCCGGTTGTCCCAGTGGGCGGAGAGCCAATCGCGCACGATCTGCTTGTCGAAGCTCGCCATGCGCGCCTGGGGGGTGGCGGCGGTCTCCCAGACGAGGCCGTCCCAGTACCGGCTCGAATCGCTGGTGAGCACCTCGTCGGCAAGGGTCACCGTGCCGTCGGCATCCGTGCCGAACTCGAATTTCGTGTCGGCGATGATGAGCCCCTTGGATTCCGCCAGCGCGGCGGCCTTCCCGTAGATCCGCAGTGAGAGCGCGCGAAGCCGGTCGGCGGCCTCGGGGCCGATGTGATCGACGAGCTGCTCGAAGGAGATGTTCTCGTCGTGCTTGCCCTGCGGCGCCTTCCAGGCCGGGGTGAAGATCGGTCCGGGCAGTCGATCGCCATTGCCGAGACCGGCGGGCAGCGCGACGCCGCACACGCTCTGCGAGGCCTGGTACTCGGCCCAGCCGCTGCCGGCGAGGTAGCCGCGCACCACGCACTCGACGGGGAACATCTCGAGCGGCGTGACGATCATGGCGCGGCCCTTGACCGCGTCGGGCACCCGGTCGAGCCCGCCGGGCACGAGGTGGTTGGGGATGTCCTCGAGCTGTTCGAACCACCACAGCGAGAGCCGGGTGAGGAGTTCGCCCTTGCCGGGGATCCCCGGCGAGAGGATGTGGTCGAACGCGCTCACCCGATCGCTCGCCACGATGAGCAGTTCCGGGGCATCGGCGGTCGTCGAACCCGCCGGGATGTAGAGCTCGCGCACCTTGCCCGAGTAGACGTGCGTCCAGCCGTCGATCGCCGCGGTCATGTCGCCACCTTCTTCGCGATGTCGGTGCGGTACTGGCCGCCCTCGAGCCCGATCCTACCCATCGCCTCGTACGCGCGCGCGCGGGCCTCGGCGAAGTCGGACCCCAGCGCGACGACGTTGAGGACGCGGCCGCCGGTGGCCACCAGCGCCTCGGTCGCCCACGAGTCGCCGACGGTCCCGCGCACGGTGGCGATGTCGGTCGCCGCATGCAGGATGCTCACCTCGGGGACCGCGGTGGCGGCATCCAGCCCGGTCACGGGCCGCCCGGTGACGGGCGCCTCTGGATACCCCTCGCTCGCGAGCACGACCGCGACGGCGACGTCGAGGGCGAAGTCAGGGCGCGGCACGTCGCCGAGACGGCCCGTCGCTGCGGCGTAGAGCAGTCCCGAGAGGGGCGTGACGAGTCGGGCGAGCACCACCTGAGTCTCCGGGTCGCCGAAACGCGCGTTGAACTCGATGACGCGCACCCCGTTCGGGGTGATGACGAGGCCGCAGTAGAGCAGGCCGATGAACGGCGTCTGCTCGGCGGCGAGCCGGCGCACGGTGGGCAGTGCCACGTCGCGGACGATCTCGTCGACGAAGGTCTCGGGCAACCACGGCAGCGGGGAGTAGGCGCCCATGCCGCCGGTGTTGGGCCCCGCGTCGCCGTCGAGCAGACGCTTGTAGTCCTGCGCGGGGCTCAGCGGCAGCACGTCGTGGCCGTCGCTGAGCAGGAAAAGCGACACCTCGGGGCCGTCAAGGTACTCTTCGACGAGCACCGGGCCGTACTCGAGCCAGCGCCTGGCATGGGCGACCGCGGCGGCGCGGTCGGCGGTGACCATGACCCCCTTGCCGGCGGCGAGGCCGTCGGCCTTGACGACGTAGGGCGCACCGAACTCGTCGAGGGCGGCGATCGCCTCGTCGAGCCGGTCGGCTTCGGTTGAGCGCCCGGTCGGCACCCCCGCCTCGGCCATGATCCGCTTCGCGAACGCCTTCGACCCCTCGAGCGCGGCAGCCGCCTTGCCGGGGCCGAACACGGCGATGCCGCGCTCGCGCAGGGCATCCGCGACGCCGGCGACGAGCGGCGCCTCGGGCCCGACCACGACGAGGTCGACGTTCTGGTGGATCGCGTATTCGACGACCGCGGCGGGGTCGGTCGCGTCGAGCGGGACGCACCGCACCTCGCGGCCGATGCCGGCGTTGCCGGGGGCTGCGACGATGTCATGATTCTCGTCCTCGCCGAGCAGCGACCTGACGATCGCGTGCTCGCGTGCTCCCGAACCGAGGACGAGGATCTTCACTCGTTCCACAATAGAGGCATGGCAAAGGCGCGCATCGGCGACGAAATCGGAATCCCCGCGGTGCGCGCGGCGGTCGACGGCGGCGCGCCGCGCGAGACCGTGGCGCTTGCGGTGCGCTACCTGCTGCAGCTCCTCGCCGAACGCGCGCCGGGCCACACCCTCGAGGTGCGCGTGCCGCCCTACGGCGCCGTGCAGTGCATCGAGGGGCCGCGGCACACTCGCGGCACGCCGCCGAACGTCGTCGAGACGGATCCCGCGACCTGGCTCGCGCTCGCCACCGGCGCGCGATCGTGGGGTGCCGCGCTCGCGGCGGGAGCGGTGCAGGCGTCCGGCGCTCGCGCCGACCTCACGGGGCTCGTGCCCGTCTTCAGGCTGCGCGACTGACCCTGTTGCCGAACCGTCGCGTC
>JAJYBG010000195.1 GCA_021779075.1 Actinomycetes bacterium
GAGGTGGGCGGCAAGCTCCGACGACGCCCGCTGCGACAGCGGGCCGCCGCGATGGCCGAGCGCCTGAAGAAGCTCGGCCGCCGTCTTCTCCAACTCGGGGTAGTAGTTGTTCCGCCTGCGCTGCTCGGCACGCAGCTGGGTATTGGCGAGGCGCGCCTCCTCCGGCGTCGCGGCGCGCTGCTGGTGGAGCCGCTCGAGTTCGCCGTGGAGCGCGAGGATCGTCTCGATCGCCTCGTCGCTGAGGCTCTTGCGCACCGGCAGCGCCGGCAGCCGCAGCGAGGCGAACAACGGCCCGCGCTGAGCCCGCTCGAGCGCGATCTCCAACGCGTCGCGCCTGCTGGCTGGCGCGGGGGCGAGCAGGTCGTCGACCGTCGTCCCCAGCGCCCGGGCGAGGCGCTGCAGCTCGGCGATCTTGAGCTCGCGACGACCGTTCTCGATCACCGAGACCTGCGAGGCGGCACGGCCGATCGCCGCTCCCAGCGTCTCGACCGTCATCCCGCGCTCGTTGCGCAGATGACGGATGCGCCGTCCGATTGCGAGCGAGTCGTTCGCACTCTCGTCGTCGATCTCGGGGCTCGTCGAAATGGCCATGGGAACAGCATCGCACGGCTTGCTCTTCTGAAAATCAGAAAACAGTGGATATTTCTGGGAGAAATCCTGGAAATTATTGCTTGACTGGCGCGCAAGCTTGAACGAAGCCCCACACCACAGACGAATGAAGGAACCCGACATGACCAGCCAGCCCCCCATCGGCACCCGCCCCGGCGACCAGATCCAGACCGCAGCCGACCTCGAGGCGGAATGGGCGATCAACCCGCGCTGGTCAGGCATCCGCCGCGACTACACCGCAGAGGACGTCATCGCCCTGCGCGGTCCGGTCCGCGAGGACGCCACGCTCGCCCGCCGCGGCGCCGAGAAGCTCTGGGAGCTCATCGAGCGCAACGCCGGAGACCGCGACCAGTGGATCGCCTCCCTCGGCGCCCTCACCGGGAACCAGGCCGTGCAGCAGGTGCGCGCCGGGCTCGAAGCCATCTACCTCTCGGGCTGGCAGGTCGCGGCCGACGCCAACCTCAGCGGCCAGACCTACCCCGACCAGAGCCTCTACCCGGCCAACTCGGTGCCGACCGTGGTGCGCCGCATCAACAACGCCCTGATGCGCGCCGGCCAGATCGAGTTCGTCGAAGAGGGCAGCACCTCGCGCGACTGGATGGCTCCGATCGTCGCCGACGCCGAGGCCGGCTTCGGCGGCCCGCTCAACGCCTTCGAGCTGATGAGCCAGATGATCCAGGCCGGCGCCGCGGGCGTCCACTGGGAGGACCAGCTCTCCAGCGAGAAGAAGTGCGGCCACATGGGCGGCAAGGTCCTCATCCCGACCAGCCAGCACGTGCGCACGCTCAACGCCGCCCGCCTCGCGGCCGACGTCGCCGGCGTGCCGACGATCATCATCGCGCGCACCGACGCCCTCGCAGCGACCCTGCTGACGAGCGACGTCGACGAGCGCGACCGTCCCTTCCTCACCGGTACGCGCACCAGCGAGGGCTTCTACGACGTGAAGAACGGCATCGAGCCGGTCATCGCGCGCGGCCACGCCTATGCACCGTACGCAGACCTGCTCTGGGTCGAGTCGAGCGAGCCCGACATCGAGCTCGCGAAGCGCTTCGCGGCCAGCATCCACTCGGAGTTCCCCGACCAGCAGCTCGCCTACAACTGCTCGCCGAGCTTCAACTGGAAGCGCCACCTCGACGACGACCAGATCGCCCGGTTCCAGCGCGAGCTCTCGGCGATGGGCTACGCCTTCCAGTTCATCACCCTCGCCGGATTCCACGCCCTCAACTACGCGATGTTCGACCTCGCCACCGGCTACAAGGAACGCCAGATGAGCGCCTACGTCGAGCTGCAGGAGGCCGAGATCGCCGCCGAGGCGCGCGGCTACACCGCGACCAAGCACCAGGCCGAGGTCGGCGCCGGCTACTTCGACCGCGTCTCCACCACCCTCAACCCCGAGAGCGCGACGCTCGCGCTCGTGGGGTCCACTGAGACCGAGCAGTTCTAGGGGTCACCATGAGCATCAGCAGCATCGAGGTGCTCGCCGACTCGGGCGGGCGCCAGAGCGACATCCTCACGCCCGAGGCGCTCGACTTTCTCACGAAGCTCCACGACAAGTTCGCTGCGGGGCGCCAGGAGCGCCTGCACGACCGACGGGTCCGCTTCACGCGCATCGACAACGGCCACGACCCGGAGTTCCTGCCCGAGACGGCCGCGATCCGCGGGAACGGCGAGTGGCGGGTCGCCGGGCCCGGGCCGGGCCTCGAGCACCGTCGGGTCGAGATCACCGGGCCGACGGACCGCAAGATGACGATCAACGCCCTCAACTCGGGCGCCGACGTGTGGCTCGCCGACGGCGAGGACGCGTTGAGCCCCACCTGGGCGAACGTCATCGGCGGCCAGGCCAACCTCTACGACGCCATCCGCCGCCAGATCGACTTCACGAGCGCGGACGGCAAGGAGTATCGACTGGGCGCGAAGACGCCGACCATCGTGTTCCGC
>JAJYBG010000196.1 GCA_021779075.1 Actinomycetes bacterium
AGGCCATCGTCGGAGCGAGCGTGGTCATCTGCGAGGTGCTGGTGACGTCGACCCCCTTGACCAGCAGCCGGACCGACGAGCCACCGGTCGAGCTGTCGAGGATGGCGCTCGCCTTCTCGGATCCGCTGCCGGGCACCCGCGGGTCGGACGTCTCGAGCCTGTCGAAGATCCCCTGCCCTCCGACGCCGACGATCGCCAGCGCGGCCGATGTCGTCGTCAGCACCAGCCACACGGCGATGACGATCAACGGGTGCCTGGTCGTCAGGCGTCCGAGGCTGCCGAACACCTCAACACTGTCCCACATCCCTTGTCACGACCGGGTGGCAATCGAGAGAGAGGCGTTCGTCGCGCCCGGCGTGCCGACGCCGCAGCGCATGCCCTCGAGGACCCGGTGAGCGGCAGACCGTCGAGCGGGTGGCTCAGTCGGCTGCGAGGGCCGCCGCGCCGATGATGCCCGCCGCGTTCTGGAGGGTGGCCGGGATGATCGGGGTGTTGAGCCGGAGGTACGGCAGGAACTTCTCGGACTTGCGGCTCACCCCTCCGCCGACCACGAAGAGGTCGGGGGAGAGCAGGAACTCGAGCATCGCGTAGTAGGGCTGGAGCCGCTGCGTGGCCCACTCCTCGTACGAGAGCCCCTCCCGGTCCTTGGCGGAGGCCGCGGCCCGACTCTCGGCGTCGTGGCCGTTGAGCTCCATGTGGCCGAGCTCGGCGTTGGGGATGAGCACACCGTCGTACAGCAGCGCGATCCCGATGCCGGTGCCCAGCGTCGTCAGGATGATGAGTCCGTCCTTGCCCTTGGCCGCGCCGTACCGGAGCTCGGCGACTCCCGCCGCGTCGGCGTCGTTGACGAGATGCACATGGCGTCCCAGGGCCTTGGAGAACAGCTTCTCTCCGTCGTAGCCCATCCACGCCTTGTCGATGTTGGCCGCGGACTGTACGACGCCGTGCTTGACGATGCCCGGGATCGTGACGCCGATCGGCGCGTCGGCCGGCAGCGTGTCCATGAACTGGGCCGCGATCTCGTCGACGATCTTCGCGACAGCCTCGGGGGTCGACCTCGAGGGGGTGGCCACCTTGCAGCGCTCCTCGAGGAACTCGCCCGTCACGAGGTTCACGGGGGCGCCCTTGATGCCGCTCCCGCCGATGTCGATCCCCAGCGCTACGGTCGGCTTCTCGGCCATGGAGTCCTCCTCGTGACGCGCCGGCCGACTCTCTCGCACGGCCGATGGCCCGCATCCTCCCGCACCCCGGGTGCGGCTGCAATGCGCGGCGCCGGCCCAGGCGCCCGGACGCTCAGGACGGGCAACCGTCAGCCGCCGGACTTCCGGCGGAACGTGCGCTTGCTGGCGGCCTGCCGGTGGGGGCCGCCGGCGACCTTGCTCTCCGGTCCGTGTGCCTCGCCCGCCGTCGGCCTGCCCTTCTTGGCCTCCAGCGCGCGCCGCATGGCCTCCTTGGGATCGATGGCCTCGGGCTCGGACGTCTCGTCACTCATGGGGGTCACTCTGCCATGCCGCGCGGGCATGCAGCACTACACGTCGATGGCCGCCGTACCGCCCGTCATCCGCCCGCGCCCGTACGATGACGCGATGGAGCCGTACCCGCACCTGTTCGCGCCACTCGACCTGGGGTACATGACGCTGCCGAACCGCGTGGTCATGGGGTCGATGCACACGGGTCTCGAAGAGGCGTCGGACGGCTTCGTACGGCTGGCCGCGTTCTACGCGGAGCGCGCCGCCGCCGGCGTCGGGCTCATCGTCACCGGCGGCATCGCGCCGAACCCCGAGGGCCGGCTGTCGCCCGCCGGCGCCGTCCTCACGACGGGGGCCGAGGCCGGGCCGCACCGGCTGGTCACGGATGCCGTCCATTCCGCAGGCGGGCGCATCTGCCTGCAGATCCTGCATGCCGGCCGGTACGCGCTCCACCCCGACGCCGTCGCCCCCAGCCCCTTGCAGGCGCCCATCTCCCCGTTCACGCCGCGCGAGCTCACCAGTGACGAGGTGCGCGGCACGGTCGAGGACTTCGCGCGGTGCGCCGAGCTCGCCCGCGACGCCGGCTACGACGGTGTCGAGATCATGGCGTCCGAGGGCTACCTGCTCAACCAGTTCCTCACCGCCCGTACGAACCGGCGGACCGACGAGTGGGGCGGCTCGTACGAGGCCAGGATGCGGATGCCGGTTGAGACCGTACGGGCAGTGCGCGCGCGGGTCGGGCCCGCGTTCCTGCTCGTCTACCGGCTGTCCATGCTCGATCTCGTCGAGGGTGGCCAGACGTCAGAGGAAGTAAGGGTCATGGCTGCGGCGGTCCAGGGCGCCGGCGCGACCATCATCAGCACGGGCATCGGCTGGCACGAGGCGCGGGTGCCGACGATCGCCACGACCGTGCCGCGCGCCGCGTTCGAGGGCGTCACAGCGACCCTCCGCGACGTGGTGTCCGTACCGCTCGTCGCGGCGAACCGGATCAACACCCCGGACGCCGCCGAGGCGATCCTGGCGGCGGGCCACGCGGACCTCGTGTCGATGGCCCGGCCCTTCCTC
>JAJYBG010000197.1 GCA_021779075.1 Actinomycetes bacterium
CCTCGACACGAGCGGCGTCGAGTGGGACTTCATCGACGTCGACGCCATCGAGGGCGCGGCGCCCCGCGCCGAGGCGATCAGCGGGCGCAAGAGCATCCCCGTCATCGTCTTCCCCGACGGCACGCACCAGGTCGAGCCGTCCAACGTCGAGCTCGGCCTCAAGATCGAGAGCCTGCGCGCCTGAGCAGGCGGCCGCGTCAGACCAGCCCGTCCGCGAGCAGCCGCTCGAGGTAGTCGGCGGTGTCCTCCCAGCCGCGCACGGCATGCGTACGCGCCCCCATCGCCTTGACGGGGTAGTCGTTGCCGTGCGGGTCAAGACGGTCGCCGACGAACAGCATGTCGTCGAGAGGAATCCCCGTCACCTCGACGAGCTTGCGCATGCCGTACGCCTTGTCGATGCCCTCGCGGGTGATATCGATCGACGTCGAGCCGCCGGAGCGCACCGAGAGGCCGGGCAGCTTCGCCTGCACGGCCTCGCGCAGACGGTTCTTCTTCTCGTCCGTCGGGTCCCAGGCCGCCTTGATGTCGGGCGGCGCGGCCTGGCCGAACGCACTGAAGGTGATCTGCGAGCCGCGGTCCTCGAGCACCGGGCCATAGGTGTCGGACTCCCAGTAGCCGAGGCCCTTCGCCACCTCCTCGAGCGCGTCAAGGGCAGCGCGGCGCTGCTCGGGCGTGAGGTCCTCCGAATATTGTTCGTGCCACTCGCCATCCGCGAAGCGGTAGTAGCGCGTGCCGGTCACCGGCATGAGGTAGAGGTTCTCGAGCACGGCGGCCGGGGCATCCAGGCGATCGATCACCTGGGTGCGGAACTGGCCGAACTGGCCGCCTGAGATGATGCCGACGGGGATGCGCTCGAGAAGGCGCACGATGAGGCCTGCCATCCGCTCCGGGAGCGGCGACTTCGATGGGGCTAGCGTGTCGTCCAGATCGAATGCCATGAGGCGGGTGGGCACCGCGGACCTCCGGGCTGAGAGCTCGATAACTGGGTTGTCGATGGATCGCGTCATCAATTGTTGTAGTGCGCGAGGGGGGAGTTGAACCCCCACGCCCTCACGGGCACACGGACCTGAACCGTGCGCGTCTGCCTATTCCGCCACTCGCGCATGCCGGCTCCGCACGCGGAACCAACCGGACGAGGCTAGCACGGCGCGCCGACCGGCACCCAACCCCGCACCGGGGGCCGCGCGGGCCCGGACCGGCCGCCTCCAGGGCCCCATCAGGGCGGCCCGTTACCATGCAAGCAGCCCCGTACCCCCGACGGCGACGTGCAAGGAGCACACTTTTGGGCATTCTTGACAGTTTCGAGCGCGGTCTCGAGCGCGCCGTGAACGGCGCGTTCGCCAAGACCTTCCGCTCGGGCGTCCAGCCCGTCGAGCTCTCCGGCGCCCTGCGCAAGGAGCTCGACACCAAGGCCGCGGTCGTCAGTCGCGACCGCATCCTCGCGCCCAACGCCTTCACCATCACCCTCGCCCCCGAGGATTACGACCGCATGAGGCAACTCGGCCCAGCCCTCATCGACGAGCTCGAAGCGGCCGTGCAGCATCATGCCAAGCGGCAGCGCTACCAGTTCGCGGGTGCCCTGCAGATCGAACTCGTCAAGGACCCCCAGCTCACCACCGGCATCGTCGAGGTGGCCTCCGTCACCGACCGGGGCGAAGTGGCGTGGGCGCCCGCCATCGACATCGGCGGCCGACGGCACCAGATCGCGCACGCGCGCACCGTCATCGGCCGCGGCTCGGAGTCCGACATCACGGTCGACGACGGCAGCATCTCGCGCCGCCACATCGAGATCGGCTGGGACGGCCGGCGCGCGCAGGTGCGCGATCTCGGATCGACGAACGGCACCAGCCTCAACGGCCGAGCGCTCACCCAGCCGACCGTGCTCAACCCCGGCGACACCATCACCCTCGGCCACACCACGGTCGTCTTCAACGTGGTTCCGGTGGCGAAGCCGCTGCGAGGCGCGACCCGGGCGGTGCAGTGAACGTCAGCGAACTGACGCTCCTCGTCCTCAGGGTCGGATTCCTGGTCCTGCTGTGGGTGTTCGTCTTCGTCATCGTCTACGCGCTGCGGGGCGATCTCTTCGGCTCCCGAGTCCGCAAGCTGCCGGATGCCGGGGCGAACGCGCTTCCGATACCGCCGATGAACTCGCCCGAGAAGTCACCGACGGCGCCGTCCGGCGCCGTCGGCACCAACTCTCTCGCCGGGCTCGCCCGCGACCAGACCGGCGAGCAGCCGTGGCTGGGCAGCCCGACCGCGGCGACGACCTCGCTCTCGGGCGGCTACCCGGTCAGAGCCACCCGCTTCACCGCCGGCCGGCTCGCCATCACGTCAGGCCCGCTCGCCGGCGACGAGATCGAGCTCACCCCCGACCCGCTCACCATCGGCCGATCCAGCGACTCCGGTCTCATCCTCCACGACGACTACACGAGCACCCACCATGCCCGCATCATGCTGTGGGGCGACGAGTGGATGCTGCAGGACCTCGACTCGACCAACGGCACGTTCCTCGACGGCAGGCGAGTCACCTC